>NZ_JBHZEN010000102.1:0-29977 GCF_050958625.1 Amycolatopsis sp. 3B14 | reverse complement strand
CGCTGCGGCGCGACGGCACTCGGTGCTGCGCAGGCTGGCGCTGTGGCGCGACGGCACTCGGTGCTGTGCAGGCTGGCGTTCGGTGCAAGGTAGGCACACGCAGTGCCGCCCAGGCCGGTGCTGGGTGCAAGGCAACTGAGCGCCGGTGCGCCGGCCGGCGACGGAACTGCCCGGCGGTGCCCCGGCCATCGCACGGCAAGTGGCTGCTGCGGCTGGCCACGCGCCGCGTGTCATGGCGCTGGATGTCGGCGTAGCCGTGCCGAGCCAGCCCACCGGCCAGCTACGCAGCCACCGGCAAAGCATCCCGCGAGAAGTCGATCCCGGCGCGCTTCACGTCCGTCTCCAGCAGCGGGCGGTACTTGTCCGTCCCCGTCAGATGCGTCAGGAAGAACGCCGCGAACAGGGCCCGCACCAGCACCTGTGTCCGGTGGTTCGGCTTCCCGTGCAGCAGGCGCTGGCTCCAGTGGCTGCCCTCGGTCAACGCCAGGTGGGTCGACTTGTCGACTTTCCGGTACTGGACCGGCCCGCCCCAGGCCTTGGCTATCGACTCGGCGTTGCCGCCCGCCGGGGCGACCAGGTCGCCGTCCGCGGCCAGGTGCAGCCCCGGCGCCGTCACCCGCACCGCGGCCGCGCTCGCCGACGGCAATGTCTGCGCCGCGGCGAACGTCGCCACCCCGCGCACCCCGCCCGAGGCCGCGGCGAGCACCGCCGATCCGCCGCCGGTCGAGTGGCCCGCCAGGCCCAGCCGGTCCCGGTCGACGCTGATCGCGTCCGGACCGAGCCGCACCCCGGTCACCACGTCGAGCGTCGTGCGCAGGTCCGCGGCCAGCAGGCGGTGCGACGGCAGCGGACCGAGCTGCGTCGCGGGCGCGGCGGCCACGATGCCCCAGCTCGCCAGATGCGCCAGCAGCCCGCGGTACCGCCCTGGCGGCTGCAACCAACCGTGCCCGAACGCCACCGCCGGCAGCCCGAGGCCGCTTCGTGGGGTGAACACCACACCGGGCAATCCGGCGAGCGCGAGGTTGCCCCGCAGCACGTCGTGCGGTCCCGCGTGCGACAGCTCTTCGAGCAGCTCCTTGGGCTTGCTGACCATGGTCGAGAGCTTAGGGCAGCCCGCCCCGGCACGGCCGCGCAACATCCTTCGGAAGCGCGGTTTCGCCGAGGTGGAGATGAGCCGGGGGAGCGCAACCCGTATCCCTCGTTAGGCTGGTGGTGTGTGCGGAATCGTGGGATATGTCGGTCACCGGCAGGCGCTGGACGTCGTGCTCGGCGGGCTGCGCCGGATGGAGTACCGCGGGTATGACTCGGCCGGGGTGGCCGTGCTGGACGGCGCCGGCGCGCTGACCGTCGAACGCAAGGCGGGTCGCCTGGCCAACCTGGAGGGCGCGCTCTCCGAACACGGCCTCGACCGGTTCGCGGGCACCGCGGGCATGGGCCACACCCGCTGGGCGACCCACGGCGCGCCCATCGACCGCAACTCGCACCCGCACCAGGACGCCTCGCAGCGCGTCGCGGTCGTGCACAACGGCATCATCGAGAACTTCGCCGCCCTCCGGGCCGAGCTGGAGGCCGACGGTGTCGAGATGACCAGCGACACCGACACCGAGACCGCGGCCCACCTGGTGGCCCGCGCCTACGCCGACGGCCCCACCGCCGGTGACCTTCCCGCCAGCGTCCGGGCCGTGTGCCGCCGCCTCGAAGGCGCGTTCACCCTGGTCGTCACCCACGCCGACCAGCCGGACATGATCGTCGCCGCGCGGCGGTCGTCGCCGCTGGTCGTCGGCGTCGGCGAGGGCGAGCACTTCGTCGCCTCCGACGTGTCGGCCTTCATCGAGCACACCCGCGAGGCTGTCGAGCTGGGCCAGGACCAGGTTGTCGTCATCAGCCGCGACGGCTACGACATCTCCGACTTCGCCGGCGAGCCCGCGCAGGGCAAGCCGTTCACGGTCAACTGGGACCTCTCGGCCGCAGAGAAGGGCGGCCACGAGTACTTCATGCTCAAGGAGATCGAGGAGCAGCCGGAGGCGCTGGCGAACACGCTGCGCGGGCACTTCGACCGCGGCCGCATCATCCTCGACGAGCAGCGCCTGTCCGACCAGGACCTGCGTGAGGTGGACAAGGTGTTCGTGGTGGCCTGCGGCTCGGCCTACCACTCCGGCTTGGTCGCCAAGTACGCGATCGAGCACTGGTGCCGCCTGCCGGTCGAGGTCGAGCTGGCCAGCGAGTTCCGCTACCGCGACCCGGTGCTGGACCGGGACACCCTGGTCGTCGCCGTGTCGCAGTCCGGGGAGACCGCCGACACGCTCGAAGCGATCCGCCACGCCCGCGACCAGAAGGCGCGCGTGCTGGCCGTCTGCAACACCAACGGCGCGCAGATCCCGCGCGAGTCCGACGCCGTGCTCTACACGCACGCCGGGCCGGAGGTCGGGGTCGCGGCGACGAAGACGTTCCTGTCGCAGATCGCGGCGAACTACCTCGTCGGCCTCGCGCTGGCGCAGGCCCGCGGCACCAAGTACCCGGACGAGGTGGCGCGCGAGTTCGCCGAGCTGGAGGCCATGCCCGCCGCCGTCCAGAAGGTGCTGTCCACTGTGGACCAGGTTCGCGAGCTGAGTCGGGACATCGCCGACTCGAAGGCCGTGCTGTTCCTGGGCAGGCACGTCGGCTACCCGGTCGCCCTGGAGGGCGCGCTCAAGCTCAAGGAGTTGGCGTACATGCACGCCGAGGCGTTCGCCGCCGGTGAGCTGAAGCACGGCCCGATCGCGCTGATCGAGGAGGGCCTGCCGGTCGTCGTCGTGATGCCGTCGCCGAAGGGCCGCGCGGTGCTGCACGCCAAGCTGGTGTCGAACATCAGCGAGATCCAGGCCCGCGGCGCGCGCACGATCGTCATCGCCGAGGAGGGCGACGACACGGTGCGCCCGTTCGCCGACGAGCTGATCGAGGTCCCGGCGGTGCCGACGCTGCTGCAGCCGCTGGTCTCGACCGTGCCGCTGCAGGTGCTCTCGGCCGAGATCGCTCGCTCGCGTGGATACGACGTGGACAAGCCGCGCAACCTGGCGAAGTCGGTCACTGTCGAGTAGACAAGGCCGCGTGCAAGGCATCTGGAAGACAGACCGGATCCGCGCGGCCGAAGACCGGCTGCTGGCCGTCACGCCGGAAGGCGCGTTGATGCACAAGGCCGCGTTCGCGGTCGCCGTGCACGCGGCCGAGATGCTGGCCGAGCACACCGGGCGGGTGTCCGGGCGCCGCGTCGCGCTGCTCGTCGGCGCGGGCAACAACGGCGGTGACGCGTTGTGGGCCGGTGCGTTCCTGCGCCGCCGCAATGTGAGCGTCACCGCGATCCTGCTCAAGCCCGAGAAGGCGCACGCCGCCGGTCTCGCCGCGTTGCGCCGGGCGAAGGGCCGGGTGGTCATCGCCGAGGACGGTCCGGCCGTGCTCCAGGCCGCGGACCTGGTGATCGACGGGATCGTCGGCCTGTCCGCGCACGGCGGTCTGCGCCCGGACGCGGCCGCGTTGGTCGAGCACGTCCGCGCGCCGGTGCTGGCAGTCGACCTGCCCAGCGGCGTCGAGCCGGACACCGGTGTGGTGCCGGGCGACGCGGTCACGGCCACGCGGACGGTCACGTTCGGCGCGCGGAAGCCGGTGCACGTGCTCAACCCGTCGCGTTGCGGGCGGGTCGAGCTGGTCGACATCGGCCTCGAACTGGACGATCCGGACCTGTGGCAGCTGGACGCGGCCGACGTCGGGCGCGCGTGGCCGGTGCCGGGGCCGGAGGACAACAAGTACAGCCAGGGCGTGACGGGCGTCGCGGCCGGATCGGCGACCTACCCGGGCGCCGCGGTGCTCGCGACCGGCTCGGCGGTGCTGGCGACGTCCGGCATGGTGCGCTACGCCGGGCCGGCGGCCGACGTCGTGCGGTCGCGGTGGCCGGAGGTCGTGGCGACCGGTTCGGTGACCGACGCGGGCCGCGTGCAGGCGTGGGTGGTCGGGCCGGGGATCGGGACCGGCCGTGAGGGGCGCGAGGTGCTTGCCCACGTGCTTGGCGCGGGAGTCCCGGTGTGCGCGGACGCCGACGCGACCACGTTGATGGCGCACCGCCCGGACGTCCTGGACGCGCGCGACCCGGGCACGCCGCTGGTGCTGACCCCGCACGCGGGCGAGTTCGAACGGCTGATGGGCCGCCCGCCGGGCGAGGACCGCGTGGCGTCGGTGCGGGAGGCCGCGGCGAAGTACAACGCCGTGGTGCTGCTGAAGGGCAACGTGACGATCGTCGCCGCCCCGGACGGCCGGGTGCTGGTCAATGTCGCGCGTGGTTCTTGGTTGGCGACGGCTGGTTCCGGAGATGTGTTGTCGGGGTTGATCGGCTCGTTGTTGGCGGGTGGGTTGGAGCCGTGGCTGGCTGCTGGGTGTGCGGCGTATGTGCACTCGCTGGCGGGGGAGTTGGCGGCGCGTGGGGTGCCGGTGTCGGCTTCCGGGATCCTCACCGCGATTCCGGATGCGGTGCGGAGGGTGCGCGCCGGCGTGCTCTGACGCGGTCTGGGCGGGCACGGTCAATATGGCGCGTGGCTCGTGGTTGGCGACGGCTGGTTCCGGGGATGTGTTGTCGGGGTTGATCGGTTCGTTGCTGGCTGGTGGGTTGGAGCCGTGGCTGGCTGCTGGGTGTGCGGCGTATGTGCACTCGCTGGCGGGGGAGTTGGCGGCGCGTGGGGTGCCGGTCTCGGCTTCCGGGATCCTCACCGCGATTCCGGATGCGGTGCGGAGGGTGCGCGCCGGCGTGCTCTGACGCGGAGCGCGTGCTCGTGAGGGAGCGATCGGCGCGGCTCCGGGCGGAGGGGTGCTGTCCGGGTTGATCGGCTCGCTGCTCGCGAGGGCGGGCTCGTGGTGTGGTCGGCCGCCGGGACCCTCGCCGCGCTCCCGGATGCGGACCGTGCGCGCCAGCGCTCTCTGAATCCGAACGATCACCGAGAGTCTCCGACAGGAGAACTTGCCCATCAAGTTATCGAGTTATGTGTTAACAACTGCGAGATCCTCTGGTAAATAAGTGGGCGTCCCCACCAACTACGGAGGAACCCAATGACGGGAGCGCCCCCACGGGGCGTCGCGCGGCGGTCGGTGCTCAGGGGGGCACTGGCGGGCGGCGCGGCCCTCGCCACCGGCGGCCTGCTCGGCGCCTGCGGCGTCCGCCAGGACGCGCCGCGGATCGTCACCGACGACCGCTGGCGCCAGTTCGCAGGCGCCACGATCAACCTGATCTCCGAGAACACCGCCCCCACCGCGGCGATCGCGGCGAACCTCAAGCCGTTCACCGACCTGACCGGCATCAACGTCAACATCGTCACGCTGGAGCTGTCCGCCCTGGTCCAGAAGGTCGCGCTCGACCTGGCCGGCGGCGAGTCGCAGTACCACGTGATCTACGCCGACCCCTACCAGGTGCTCGCGCCCTACTCGAAGGGCCTGGTCGACCTGCGTGAACTCGCCGCGCAGCCCGGCCTGCCCGAGCTCACCGGCTGGGACGACTTCATCCCGACCCAGCTCGACGCGGCCGGCCGGTTCGGCGACCGGGACAAGATCTTCGCCGTCCCCTACGACTGCCCGACGATGATCTGGCAGTACCGCGCCGACCTGTTCGACAAGTACGGCGCCCGCATGGCCGACGATCTCGGCTTCGACCCGACCCCTGGCCTCGACCGCACCTGGGACGAGTACCTGCGGATCGCGCGGTGGTTCAACGACAACGCCGACGAGGTCGCCTATGGCACCGGCCACCAGGCGAAACAACACGACTCGCTGATGTGCGACTTCTCCAACGTGCTGTGGTCCTACGGCGGCGACTACTTCGACAACGGCACCGAGGTCGGCCTCTACGGCACCACCGACCCCGGCCCGTGCCGCCTCGGCAGCGACCAGGCCATCGCCGCCGCCGAGTTCTACCAGCGGCTCCTGTCGATCGCCGACCCGTCGTCGAAGACCTGGGACTGGAACGGCCTGGCCCCGGCGCTCAGCTCGGGCCGCATCGCGATGTGCGTCAACTGGCACGAGTACGCGGCGGCCAACGAGAAGGCCATGCCCGGCCGCTTCGGTTACGCCCCGCTGCCGCGCGGTCCGGTCCGCTCCGCCAACCACTACGGCGGCTGCGGCATCGGCATCAACGGCAACACCCAGCCCAACGAGCGCATGGCCGCCTGGCTGTTCGTGCTCTGGGCGACCTCGACGCAGACGCAGCTGGCCAACCTCAAGAGCGAGGCGGGCGGCGGCACCCCGACCCGGCAGTCCGTCTACGACCTGCCCGAGGTTCGCGCCGCCGAGCACCGGCCCTCCGCGATGCCGAACATCCTCGCCGCGCCCGCCGTGGCCACCGCGTGGCAGCCGGAGAACATCGGTCTGCGGCCGAAGATCCCGATGTGGAACGAGTGCGACACCGCCGTCTACACGCAACTGTCCAAAATGCTCGCCGGGGATTCCTCGCCCGCGGACACCATGCGCGGCGCGGCCACGAAGATCGACCGGATCACGGCACGGGGGTGGGCGGCATGACCACGACACTCGACGCGCCCGCCGAGGCGCCCGTCCGGAACGCCAAGGCACGCAAGCGGTTCGGCTTCCACGGCCTCATGATGACGCCGGGCATGGTCCTGCTCGCGCTGCTGTCGGTCATCCCGCTGGTCACGATCATCGCGATGAGCTTCTCGCGCGTGCACCTGCTCGGCGGGGTCGTGTTCGACAACGTCGGCCTGACCTACTGGGCGCGGCTGTTCGGCGACCTCGACCTGTGGGTGCAGTGGCTGCGCACCATCGCCTTCTTCGTGCTGACCGTCGGCCTGGAAATGGTGCTGGGCCTGGGATTCGCGCTGTGCCTGTGGAAGCTGGTGCGCGCCCGCAACCTGCTGCTGACGCTGTTCCTGCTGCCGATGTTCGTCGCGCCGGTGATCGTCGGCCTGCTGGGCCGGTTCCTCACCGACTCCACGTTCGGCCTCTACACGTGGCTGCTCGGCCTGGTCGGCTACCACGGCGACATCCTCGGCGGCGGCACGTCGGCGTTCCTGGCGGTGGTCGCGATGGACGTCTGGGAGTGGACGCCGCTGATCACGCTGGTCGTGCTCGCCGGCCTGACCGCGGTGCCGCAGAGCATCCGCGAGGCCGCGGCGCTGGACGGTGCGAACGGCTGGCAGAGCTTCCGGCACGTCCTGCTGCCCTCGATCTCCGGGGTGCTGCTGGTGGCGCTGCTGATCCGCTCGATGGACGCGATGCGCTACTTCGACATCATCAGCGTCACCACCAACGGCGGCCCCGCCGACGCGACCAAGACGGTGCCGATCCGGCTGTACGAAACGGCTTTCCGCTTCTTCGACCTCGGCTACGCCGCGGTGATCGGGCTCGTCATGCTCGTCGTGACGATCCTCATCGCGCGGGCGTTCGTCCGGGTACTGGACAGGAAGGGGCTGACCCGATGACGAGCGCCATCGACCGCACGCCGCTGCGCGCCCGGCTGGGCGTCCGCGCCGTGGTGATCGTCGGTCTGCTGTGGACACTGGTGCCGCTGGTGTGGATGGTGGCGTCCTCGTTCAAGTCCGATGTGGACGTCACAGCCGCGGAGCCGGAGTTCCTGTTCCAGCCCACGCTGGAGAACTACCGCAGCCTGTTCACCGGGGCCAACAACCTCGGCCCCTACATCTGGCACAGCGTGCTCGCGTCCGGGATCTCGTCGGTGCTCGCCGTGGCGATCGGCGCGCTGGCGGGCTACGGGCTCGCCGGCACCCGGATGCGGGCCAAGAAGCACGTCGCGTTCTGGATCATCTCGACCCGGATGGCGCCGATCGCCGTCGTGGTGCTGCCGCTGTTCCTGCTGTTCCGCGGCGCGAACCTGATCGACAGCATCCCCGGGCTGATCCTGGCGTACCTGACCTTCAACCTGCCGTTCGCGATCTGGCTGATGAGCGCGTTCTTCGCCGAGGTGCCGCCGTCGGTGGAGGAGTCGGCGCTGGTCGCGGGCTGCACGCGGTGGCAGGCGTTCTGGCACGTCGTGCTGCCGCTGACCAAGTCGGGCCTGGTGACCACCTTCGTGCTGTGCCTGGTGTTCTCCTGGAACGACTACGCGTTCGCGCTGGTGTTCAGCGGTCCGCACTCGCAGACCCTGCCGATCGCCGCCGACCAGCTCGTGACGCAGACGGGAATCGACTGGGGCCAGCTCACGGCCATCGGCACTATTGTGGTGTTGCCGATGATCGTGGCCGGTCTCGCCGTGCGCCGGTGGCTGGTCACCGGCCTGACGCTGGGAGCCGTGACAGGTGAGTGAAGTGCCCGCGACGATGAAGGTCGCCGTGCTGTACGGGATCCACGACATCCGCGTCGAGGAGCGTCCCGTGCCGGAGCCTGCGCCGGACGAGGTGCTGATCCGGGTCGCCTCCGTCGGCACCTGCGGTTCCGACGTGCACTACTACGAGCACGGCCGCATCGGCGACTTCGTCGTCGAGCAGCCGCTGGTCCTCGGCCACGAGCCCAGCGGCGTGGTCGTCGCCAGAGGCAAGGACGCGCGGCGGCACGAGATCGGCGCGCGCGTGGCCCTCGAACCGGGCGTGCCGTGCTCGGTGTGCGGCCAGTGCAAGGCGGGCCGCTACAACCTGTGCCCGCGCATGCGGTTCTTCGGCACGCCGCCGATCGACGGCGCGTTCTGCGAGTACGTGGTGCTGCGCGAGGACTTCGCGCACCCGGTACCGGACGCGCTCAGCGACGACGCGGCCGGCCTGCTCGAACCGCTGTCGGTGGGCGTGTGGGCGAGCCGCAAGTCGCGCGTCGCGCCGGGCAGCCGCGTGCTGATCACCGGCGCCGGGCCGATCGGGCTGGTCGCGACGCAGACCGCGCGGGCGTTCGGCGCGAGCGAGGTGGTCGTCACCGACGTCAACCCGCGCCGCCTCCAGGTGGCGGAGGAGCTGGGCGCGACCGCGACGATCGACGTGTCGCGGGAAAGTCTGGCCGACGCCGGGTTCGAGCCGGACGTGCTGCTCGAATGCTCGGGCGTGCCCGCCGCCGCCGGGCAGGCGATCCGCACGGTCGCCCGCGCCGGCCGGGTCGTGCTGATCGGCATGGGCGGCGACGAGATCCCGCTGCCGCTGGCGCACGTGCAGAACTTCGAGCTGGAGGTCACCGGCACCTTCCGGTACGCGAACACCTGGCCGGCGGCGATCGCGCTGGCCGCGGGCGGCGAGGTCGACCTGGACCGCCTGGTCACCCACCGGTTCGGCCTGGACGAGGTCGAGCAGGCCCTCACCATCGCCGGGAAGGACGACTCGGTCATCAAGGCGGTGGTGCGTGCCTAGACCGTCCGACGCCGAGGTCGAGCAGCGCCGCCAGGAGGTCCTGCGGCACGTGATCGACTGCGGTGAGGTGCGCATCGACCAGCTGACCGAGCAGTTCGGGGTCAGCCTGATGACGATGCACCGCGACCTCGACGACCTCGCGGAGCGGCGGTTGCTGCGCAAGCTGCGCGGCAAGGTGGCGGCGTACCCGGCGCTGACCATGGAGACGGCGAAGCGCTTCCGGGAGAACCTCAACCTGCCGCTGAAGGAAGCGTTGTCCGCGCTGGCGTTCGAGCAGGTGGCGGCCGGGCAGACGGTGTTCGTCGACGACTCGACGACGTTGTTCCCGCTGGTCCGCCGGTTCCCGGAGCTGGGGCGGCTGGTGGTGATCACCAACTCGCTGGAGGAGGCCCGCATACTCGGCGAGGCCGAGGGCGTCGAGGTGCTGCTGCTCGGCGGCCGCTACACCGAGTTCGACTCGTGCAGCGGCCCGGACACCGTCGCCGCCCTCGGCCGGATGCGCGCCGACGTCGGATTCGTCTCCGCGACCGCGGTCGCAGGCGGACGGCTGTACCACCCGGTGCGCGACTACGCCGACCTGAAGACGGCCGCGCTGGCCGCGTCGAACCGGAACGTGCTCGTGGTCGACCATTCGAAGTTCGGCCGCACGGCGACCTACGACTACGGTGACGTCGGCGCCTACGACGTCGTGATCACCGACGACATGACGCCCGCCGACGAGATCGCCGCGATGCGGGCGCTCGGCGTGGAAGTGCTGGTGGCCGAAGTTCCGGAGGGATCATGACGGACAAGCTCGTGGCCGGGGTCGACTCGTCCACCCAGTCGACCAAGATCGTCGTTTGCGACGCGGAGACCGGCGCGGTGGTGCGCACCGGCCGCGCCGCGCACCCGGACGCGACCGAGGTGGACCCGCGCGAGTGGTGGCGGGCGTTCACCGAGGCCGGCGACGGGTTGCTGGACGGCGTCCAGGCGCTCGGCGTCGGCGGTCAGCAGCACGGCATGGTGACCCTCGACGAGGACGGCGAGGTCGTGCGGCCGGCGTTGCTGTGGAACGACACGCGCTCCGGGCAGGCGGCCGAGGACCTGGTGCGGGAGCTGGGCGGCCCGGCGGCGTGGACGGAGGCGGTCGGCTCGGTGCCGGTCGCCAGCTTCACCGTGACGAAGCTGCGGTGGCTCGCGGAGAACGAGCCGGAGCTGGCCGACCGGGTGGCGCGCGTCGTGCTGCCGCACGACTGGCTGACCTGGCGCCTGACCGGCGGCGAGGCGGTGACCGACCGCGGCGACGCGTCCGGCACGGGCTACTTCTCGCCGGCGGAGGGCGTGTACCGGCGGGACATCCTCAAGCACGCGTTCGGCGGCCGGGACCCGGAGCTGCCGCGGGTGCTGGGCCCGGCGGAGGCGGCCGGGCGGACCCCGGACGGGGTGCTCGTGTCGGCGGGCACGGGCGACAACATGGCCGCGGCGCTGGCGCTCGGCCTCGGCGAGGGCGACGTCGTGGTGTCGCTGGGCACGAGCGGCACGGTGTTCGGCGTGTGCGAGACGGCGTCCGCGGACGCCACCGGACTGGTCGCCGGTTTCGCCGACGCGACCGGCCGGTTCCTGCCGCTGGCCTGCACGCTCAACGCGGCGCGCGTCCTGACCGCGACGGCCGCGATGCTGGGCACCGACCTGGCTGGGCTCGACCGGCTGGCGCTGGCGGCCCAGCCGGGCGCCGAGGGCCTGACGCTGCTGCCGTACCTGGACGGCGAGCGCACCCCGAACCTGCCCACGGCGGCCGGTTCGCTGCACGGCTTGCGCCGGAGCAACATGACGCCGGAAAACCTGGCGCGCGCCGCGGTCGAAGGGATGCTGTGCGGCCTGTCCGCGGGTCTCGACGCGGTGGCGGCGCAGGGCCTGGCCGCCCGGCGGGTGCTCCTGATCGGCGGGGCGGCCCAGTCCGAGGCGGTGCGGGCCATCGCGCCCATCGTGTTCGGGGTGCCGGTGGTGGTGCCGGAGCCGGCGGAGCATGTCGCGCTGGGGGCCGCGCGCCAGGCGGCGTGGGCGCTGGCGGGAGGTGCCGAGCCGCCGGTGTGGGAGGCCAAGGCGCAGGTGACGTTGGAGCAGCCGCACTCGCCCGAGGTCGGGGACGAGATCCGCGGCAGGCACCTGGCGGTGCGGCAGCTGGTGCACGACGTGCCGCTGCAGGGAGCGTGAGGTAGGGACGGGCGGCGCGGCACGGCTCCCACCCGCGAGCCGGACCGCGACTGGCACCCGGCCGCCATCCGGCAACGCAGGCCTCAACTGCGCCGCCTTCCCGGCGGGGCACCCATCCGCACCCGGCAACGCAGGCCTCCGACCACGCCCCAGACCTCCCCCGCCCCCGATCCGCGGCCTGCTTTTGGTCGCCGACCAGGGGTGTCAAGGTACTCTTTCGCGCCGTGACGCCCCTGCTCGGCGACCAATACACACTCGAGGTGAGGGGGCGGGGGAGGTCGACACCGCCCGCAGGGCGCCCGGCGGCCCGGACGTGGGAAAATGGACCCCGATGAGCCCCGATCTCCCCCGCGCCGAGGTTGTCGTAGACCTGGCTGCCCTGCGGCACAACGTCGCCCTGCTCGCGAGCCGGGCGGCGGTTTCCGGTGCCGCCACGATGGCTGTCGTCAAGGCCGACGGCTACGGCCACGGCGCGGTCCCCGTCGCGCGCGCCGCGCTGCAGGCGGGCGCGACCTGGCTCGGGGCCTGCTCGCTCGGCGAGGCGCTCGCGCTGCGCGAGGCGGGCCTCACCGCGCCCATCCTGGCCTGGCTCGACCTGCCGACCACCGACTTCGCGCCCGGCGTCGCCGCGGACGTGGACCTCGCGGCCAGTTCGCGGGCCGAACTCGCGCGCATCGCCGCCGCCGCCCGCCGCACCGGCAAGCGCGCGCGGGTCCACCTGAAGATCGACACCGGCCTGTCCCGCAACGGCTGCCCCGCCGCCGACTGGCCCGCCCTGGTCAAGGAGGCCGCCGGGGAGCCGGACGTCGAGGTCGTCGCGATCTGGTCGCACCTCGCGTGCGCCGACGAGCCGGGCCACCCGTCGATCGACCAGCAGGCCGAGCGCTTCGCCGCGGCGTACGAGATCGCCCGCGAGGCCGGCCTGAAACCGTTGCGGCACCTGGCGAACTCGGCCGCCACCCTGAACCGGCCGGACCTGCACTTCGACCTCGTCCGCCCGGGCATCGCGATCTACGGCCTCAACCCCAACCCGGAGCCCGAGGACCTGCGCCCGGTGATGACGTTCCGGTCCTCGGTCGTGCTCACCAAACGGATCCGCGCCGGCGAGTCCGTCTCCTATGGACACACGTGGACCGCGCAGCGGGACACCACGCTCGCCCTCGTGCCCACCGGGTACGCCGACGGGGTGCCGCGCACGCTGTCCGGCCGGATGGACGTGTGGCTGCACGGCAAGCGCCGTCCGGTCGCCGGTCGCGTGTGCATGGACCAGCTGGTCGTGGACTGCGGTGACGACGAGCCGCCGCTGGGTGCGGAGGTGGTCCTGTTCGGCGACGGCGCGCGGGGCGAGCCGACCGCGCGCGAATGGGCCGACAAGATCGGCACCATCGACTACGAGATCGTCACCGGCATGTACCGGCCCCGGATCCGGCGGCGGTACCTGGGGGAGGACGTCTGATGGTGTCCCGCCGCATGCTCACCGTGCTCGGCGGTGCCGCCGCGCTGGTCACCGGCACCGCGGCGGCCACCATCGCGGTGACCGCGCAGCAGCAGCGCCAGCGGGACCACCTCACGGGCGAACGGCTCGGCACCCTCGACCCGGACCGCACGTCCACGGTCGCCGCGGACGACGGCACCCCGCTGTCGGTGTCCGAGATCGACCCGGCCGACGGCGGCAAACCCGAGCTGACCGTGGTGGGTGTGCACGGGTTCGCGTTGTCGCAGCTGAGCTGGCACTTCCAGCGCCGCGACCTGGCGTCGCTGACGTTGCCGCGCGTGCGGCAGGTCTACTACGACCACCGCGGGCACGGCGCGTCCGGCCCGGCGAACGAGAAGACCAGCACCATCGAACAGCTGGCCCGCGACCTTGACGCGGTGCTGCGCGCCGTGGCGCCGGAGGGGCCGATCGTGCTCATGGGGCACTCGATGGGCGGCATGGTGGTCATGGAGCTGGCCCAGCAGAACCCGGAGTTGTTCGCCGAGCGGATCTGCGGGGTCGCGTTCATCGCGACCGCGGCCGGCGAGGTGGGCCGCAAGGGGCTGCCGCGCGGGCTGCTGTCCAAGTACAACCCGCTGACCCGCGGGGTCGGCGAGCTCGCCGGGTGGCAGCCGGGGCTGGTCGAGTTCGTGCGGGCCGCGGGCGGGCAGCTGACCCGGCAGGCCGTGCGGCTGCTCGCGTTCGGCTCCCGCGACGTCGACCCGCGCGTGGTCGACTTCATGCTCGAAATGCTGGCCGTGACGTCGGTGAAGGAGCTGGTCGGGTTCGTCGACACGCTCGGCAGCCACAACCGGTACGCCGCGCTGGCCGGTCTGAAGCACGCGCACGTGCTGGTGATCGGCGCCGACACCGACCGGTTCACGCCGTACTCGCACGCGGAGCGGATCGCGGCGGAGCTGCCCGACGCCGAGCTGGTGCGGGTGCGCGGCGCCGGGCACATGGTGCAGCTCGAACAGCCCGAGGTGGTCGACAGCCACCTCATCGACCTGGTACAGCGATGCGCGGGTGTGACGGACGAGTCCCGTCCGCGGCGGATGTGGCGGTGGTTGAACCAATGAGCATCGAGTTACCGACGGCCGACGACACGGTGGCCTTCGGCGAGTCGCTGGGCCGCACCCTGCGGGCGGGCGACGTCGTCCTGCTCGCCGGTCCGCTCGGCGCGGGCAAGACCGTGCTGACGCGCGGGATCGCGGCCGGGCTGGGCGTGTCCGGGCGGGTCAGCTCGCCGACGTTCGTGCTCGCGCGGGTGCACCCGGCAGGGGAGCGGGGCGTCGCGCTGGTGCACGTCGACGCCTACCGCCTCGGCGGTGACCTGGCGCAGCTCGACGACCTGGACTTGGACACCGACCTCGAATCGGCCGCCGTGGTCGTGGAGTGGGGCGAGGGTTCCGCGGAGCGGCTGTCGTCCGACCACCTGGTGGTCCGGCTCGACCGGCGGCCCGACGACGTGCGGGAACTGACGCTGGAGCCGCACGGTTCGTGGGTCGAGCGCGTGCCCGAGCTGGTGGGCTGATGGGGCGCGCGGTCGTCGTCGAGGCGCCGGGCAAACTGAGCGTCGTGCGGACCGAGCCGGAGGACCCCGGCCACGGCGAGGTCGTCGTGCGCGTCGAGTGGGCCGGGATCTGCGGGTCGGACCGCGAGGTGCTGGCCGGGACGCGGGCCGAGGGGTTCGTGCGATACCCGGTGGTGCCCGGGCACGAATGGTCGGGCACGGTCGTCGAGCTGGGGCCGGGCACGGACCCGGAGCTGCTCGGCAAACCCGTGGTGGGCGAGGGGTTCCGCAACTGCGGCCGGTGCGCCCCGTGCCGGCGCGGCGACACCACCCTGTGCACCGCCGATTACGACGAGACGGGCTTCACCCAGCCCGGCGCGTGGGCCGACGAGCTGCGCATCCCGGCGCGGCTGCTGCACGTGCTGCCCGACGGCGCCGACCTGCGCGCCGCGGCGCTGCTGGAACCGGCGGCCTGCATGGCGGCGGCGACGCTGCTCGCGGCGGTCGTGCCGGGCGAACGGGTGGCGGTGATCGGCGGCGGCACGCTCGGCCTGCTGGCGACGCAACTGCTGGCGGCGAGCGGCCCGGCCGAGTTGGTGGTGGTGGACCCGCGGGCGTCCCGCGCGGTGCCCGCGTCCCGATTCTGCGGCGCGACCGGCTTCTACAGCCCGGGCGCGGCGCCTGGCGGGTTCGACGTGGTGGTGGAGGCGGCGGGCGCCCCGGGCACGGGGGCGCAGGCGGTGCGGATGTGCCGCCGCGGTGGCCGGGTGGTGCTGACGGGCCTGGCGGGCCACGAGACGGAGCCGATCGCGCCCGCGGACCTGGTGACGGCCGCGGTGACGGTGCACACGGTATTCGGCGCGCCGTCCCGCGCGTGGACGCACGCCGTGCGGGCCTTCGCGACCGGTCTGCTGGACCCCGCGCCGCTGATCACGCACGAGTTCCCGCTGGAGGAAGCCGAACGCGCCCTGCGGCTGCTGGAGGACCCCGCCGTGGAAACGGGCAAGGTCCTGCTGCACCCCTGACGCCACCCTTCCAGCGCGAGCCCCACGCTGACGGCCGCGAGTTCCATGATGGTCGGCGCGAGTTCGGCACTCGTGGGCGGGGGTTCCGCACTCGCGGTCCGGGTCCCATGCCCGTGGTCGCGAGTTCCGCGTTCGCGCGCTCCTGCCCGCGAACCCGTCTCCGGTCCCGACCTCAGCGCCCCACGATTCCCCGCACCACGCCCAGCTCCACCAGGTCCTGCGGCCGCAACCGCAGCTGGTTCGCCGTCGCCGGGACCTCCTCGGGCGGGCGCTTCAGGATCGACGCCGCCGCTTCCGGGGACGTCACCGAGAAGTAGCTGTCCGGCGTCACCCACGTCCGCTCGGGGTGGGCGAACGCCAGCGCACCCCCGGAGCCGCCCTCGCCGATCACCAGCGTCGTCACCGGCACCGACGCCCCGGCCACCGCCGCGAAGACCTCCGCGATCGCCGCGCCCGCGCCCGCCCGCTCGGCCGCCGGGTCGTTGGCCGCGCCCGGGGTGTCCACCAGCGTGAGCACCGGGATCCCCAAGCGGTCGGCCAGCCGGATCAGCCGCGCCGCCGTGCGGAAACCCGACGGCAGCGTCGCGGTCCCGCACTGCGCGGCGTAGCCGACCGTCACGCCCCCGCGCATCCCGAACCCGCACCGCACCCCGGGATCCACGCCGCCGCACCGGTCGCCGCTGATGTCCTCCCGCCAGTCGAAGTAGGCGTCCAAATAGGACTCTGCTCGAGGCCGTGACGGGGCACGCGCCGCCTGCACCGCGGCCCAGCCGTCCGCCGGGAGCTCGCCGCCTCCCAAAGCCGGCGGCGGCGGCGCCGGCTGCCCGTCCGCGCCCGTCAGCAACGACAACCAGCGGCCCAGCCGGTCACCCAGCTCCGCCGCCGGAACGATCTGGTCCACGTGCCCGGACGCCAGCTGCGACTCCGCGGTGTACGCCGACGCGTCACCGGACGGCCGCACCCGCGACCCGGCGAACCCGACCTGCGCGCCGGGCAGGGCCAGTGCCACGTCCGAACCGGCGCCGAGCGTGGCCCAGCCGCCGCCGGTCGTCGGGTCCCGCACGACCGCGACCTGCGGCAACCCGGCGTCCCGCGTCAGCGCCGCCTGCCGCGCGATCCGCTGCAGCTGGGTCAGCGCGGCCATGCCCTCCTGCATCCGGCTGCCGCCGGTCGCGATCATCGACACGACCGGCGTCCGCAGCTCCCGCGCCCGCTCGAACGCCGCCTCGATCCGGTCGCCGGTGCGCCGCCCGAGCGACCCGCCGAGGAACCCGAACTCCCACGCGATCACGGTCGCCTCGGTGCCGCCGAACTTGCCGACACCACACACCACCGACTCCGACTCGCCGGTCCGGGAAGCGGCCCGGGCATACGCGGAGTCGTAGCCCGGCCAGCCGATCGGACCGTCCACACCGGACTCGACACTCGGCGGCGCGGGCAGCTCGGTGAACCCGGAGCACACCGAGCCGATCACCGCGCGGGCGCTCTCACGCATTCAGCGCCCGCTTCATGACCTTGCCCATGTCGTTGCGGGGCAGCGCGTCCAGGAACCGCACCACCCGCGGCCGCTTGTGCGGCGACAGCAACCGCGCGACGTGGTCGACGAGCTCCTGCTCCGCGGGCGGCTCCCCGGCGGGCACGATCCACGCCACGATCCGCTCGCCGAGGTCCGGGTCCGGCTCGCCGGTCACCGCGGCCTCGGCCACCCCCGGGTGCTCCAGCAACGCGTTCTCGATCTCGCCCGCGCCGATCTTGTAGCCGCCGCTCTTGATCAGGTCGGTGGCCTTGCGGCCGACGATCCGGTAGTAGCCGTCGGCGTCGCGGGTCGCCATGTCGCCGGTGCGGAACCAGCCGGCGTCGAACACCTCAGCCGTCGCGTCCGGCCGGTTGAGGTACTCGGTGAACAGGTTCGGCCCGCGCACCTGGATCTCGCCGACCGTCTCGCCGTCGCTGGTCTCGATGACCGCGCCCGACTCGTCGACCAGCCGCACCTCGACCCCGCGCAGCGGCACCCCGACCGTGCCGGGTTTGCGCTCGCCGTCGGCGCGGACGCTGGTGTTCATCAGCGTCTCGCTCATGCCGTAGCGCTCCACGACCCGCTGTCCGGTGGCCGCGCGGATGCGCTCGTGGTCATGCACCGGCAGCGCGGCCGACCCGGACACCAGCAGCCGCGCGCCGCTCAGGGCCTTCGCGAGCTCCGGGTTGCCGCCCACCTCCTCCGCGATGCGGTGGTACATCGTGGGCACGCCGAACATCATCGTCGCCTCGGTCGACAGTTCCCGGGCGATGACGTCGGTGGCGAACTTGCCGGCGTGGTGCACGGTGCCGCCGCGGCGCAGCGGGCCGAGGATCCCGAGGATCAAGCCGTGCACGTGGAACAGCGGCAGCGCGTGCACGAGCACGTCGTCCGCGGTCCACTGCCAGGCGTCCTCCAGCGCGTCCAGCGTGCTGGAGATGGCGCGCCGCGGCAGCACGACCCCCTTCGGCGGGCCGGTGGTGCCCGAGGTGTAGACGATCAGCGCGGGCGCCTCGTCGCCCGGCTCCTCGGGCAGGTCACCGGGGCTGCCGATCAGCGCGACCTGCTGCCGCGGCAGGTTGGCCAGCCGCTCCGGCAGCTTCGCGCCCGGCTCGCTGAGGACGAGGGACGGCGCGCTGTCGTTCACGATGTGGTCGAGTTCGCGCTCGCCGATCTTCGGGTTGACCGGGACGGCCGGGACACCCGCGAGCAGCGCCGCGACCACGGCGACGCTCGTGTGGATGGTCGGCGTCGCCCACACCGCCACCCGCGTGGGCGACTGGGCGCGGATCTCCCTGGCGAGTGAACCGGCGATCGCCGCCAGTTCCGCGTAGTCGAGCGAGACCTCGCCGAAGCGGAGGGCCTCCTTCTCCGGCGGCTCGGCCAGGGCCGGGAACAACCGTTCGGGCACGTGAACTCCTCACAGATCAGCCGAGTCCGGGCACGATGAACACGAGCCAGACGACGGCGGGTACCACGGCGACCATGATGCCGCCGTAGACGAGCAACTGCCGGAAGAAGGCATCCCGGTCCACCTCGCGGGCGTTGGCCAGCACCAGCGCGCCGTTGGTGGAGAACGGGCTGACGTCGACGACCGTCGCCGACACGGCGAGCGCGCAGATCATGCCGACCGGGCCGACCGTGCCCAGCGCGAGGAACGGCACCGCGAGCGGGATGAGCGCGCCCATGATCCCGACCGACGACGCGAACGCCGACACGATCGCGCCGATGTAGCACAGCAGCAGCGCGGCGAGCAGCGGCGCGCCGATGCCGCCGACGCCCTCGCCCGCCCACTCGATCGTGCCCATCTCCTGCAGGACGCCGACGTAGGTCAGCACGCCGCAGATCAGCAGCACGGTGGGCCAGGTGACCTCGCCGACGGCCTTCTTGCTGGTCGCGGGCCAGATCACGCTGAGCACCACGGCGAGCGTCATCGCGGTCAGGCCGACGTCGAGGTCGAACACCAGCGTGGCGACGACCAGCACGGCCAGGCTCGCGAGCGTGGCGATCCGGGGTGCGTTGAGCTGGACCCGGCCGGGTGCGGCGCCGCCGGCCGATCCGGTGGCGGCAGGCGGGCCGCCGGTGCCCGCGGCGACCAGCTCGCGCTCCCGCTCAGTGGTGGGGACGATCTGCCGTTTGCGGAGCACCACGAACACGATCGCCGCGATCACCAGGTTGACCACGAAGCTGGCCAGGAAGAGCGTGATCTCGCTGCCGCCGAGGTGCTCGCGCGCGACGATGCCGTTGACGATCGTGCCGTACACGCTGATCGGCGAGAAGCCACCGGCCTGCGCGCCGTGCACGACCATCGCGCCCATCAGCAGCGGGTGGATGCCGTACTGGGCGGCGAACCCGAGCGCGACGGGCGCGACGATGGCGACCGCGGCCGGGCTGACCGCGCCGATCGCGGTGAGCACCGCGGTGATGGCGAAGGTGACCCAGGGGATCAGCGCGACGCGGCCGCGCACCAGCCGGACGGCGGCGTCGACCAGCCAGTCCGTGGTGCCGTTCGCGCGGGCGATGGCGAACAGGAACGTGACGCCGACGAGCACGACGAACAGGTCGCCGGGGAAGCCGGCGAAGATCTCGTCGGCATCCATGTGTGCGGCCAGCGTGCCGACGCCGAACGCGGCCGCGAAGGACAGCACCCCCATGTTGATCGAGCGGGTCGTCGCTATCACGAAGACGACCGCGAGGACGAGTATCGAGATCAGCTCAGCGGACATCGGAGAACTCCCGCCGTTGGGATTCAAGTGGCTGAGTGGCTGAACCACTTTGCGGCTCAGCCACTCAGCCTGTCAAGGGCTAGGCTTCGGAACGTGTCTGATGCGCTGAGCCCGATGGCCCGTCCGCGGCTGTACGAGCAGGTCCTGGAGCGGTTGCGGGCCTACGCGGCCGACGCCGGGCTGCGTGCGGGCGACCGGTTGCCCGCGGAGCGGGACCTGGCGCAGCGGCTCGGGGTGAGCCGGGCGTCGGTGAAGCAGGCGATCGTCGTGCTGGAGGTGCAGGGCCTGGTCGAGACCCGGCACGGCGGCGGCACCTACCTGGTGCGGGACGCGCTGGACGCCGAGCCGGTCGAGCGGCTGGTGGAACGCCGCCGGCGGCTGCCGGACGTGCTCGACGCGCGGGAGGCGCTGGAGACGAAGCTGGCCGAGCTGGCGGCAATGCGCCGGACCGACGAAGACCTGGCCGCGCTGGAGTCCGCGCTGGAGTTCATGGCGTCGGAGATCAGGGACGGGGGAGCCGGAGTCGAGGGTGACCGCCGGTTCCACGCGGCGGTCACCGGGGCCGCGCACAGCGCCCTGCTGGCCGAGTTCATGGAGGCGATCGCCGACCAGATCACCGAGAGCCGCAACGAGTCGCTCCGCCAGCCTGGCCGCCCGCCGCGGTCGCTGGACCAGCACATCCGCATCGCCGACGCCATCCGGGACCGCAACCCGAAGACCGCCGCCGAAGCGATGCGGGACCACCTCCGTACGGTCGCCGAGGTGCGCCTGCTGAGCTGGGACCCGGAGGACTGACCCGGGAGGTGCCCGGCCGTCTGGCAACGCGAGCCCCGGACCGCGCGGTGCGGCCGCACAGGGCACCCGACCGGCACCCGGTCACCTTTCCCGGGAAAGCCTGCCTTGGTCCGGCAAGCCCGGTAACCGCAGGTCGGCGCGCACGCCGTACCCTGGAGAGCTGTGCTGGTACTGGCTCTGGACACGTCGACGCCCGCGGTGACCGCGGGGGTCGCCGAACTCGCCGCGAGCGCCACAGTGCTCGCCGAGCGGGTGACCCTCGACGCGCGTGCGCACGGTGAACTCATCACCCCGCACGCCCTGGACGCGGCACGCGAAGCGGGTGTCGCGCTCAAGGACCTGGCGGCGATCGTCGTCGGCGCCGGGCCGGGGCCGTTCACCGGTCTGCGCGCCGGTCTCGCCACCGCCGCCGCGCTCGGGCACGCGCTCGGCATCCCGGCCCACCCGGTCTGCAGCCTCGACGCGATCGCCCGGCAGGCCGGCCTTGGCGAGCCGTTCCACGTCGTCACCGACGCCCGTCGCCGCGAGGTGTACTGGGCGGCCTACGACGCGGACGGCGCGCGCATCGACGGTCCGCACGTGCAGGCGCCCGCCGAGTTGTCGATCAGCCTCGCCGCGGGGGACGGCGCCCGCCTCTACGCCGAGCAGCTCGGCGCCCGGGTCGTCGAGCCGTACTACCCGAGCACCGCGGGTCTGGTGGCGGCCGCCCGCGAGGCGCTGACGTCGGGAGCCGAGCCCGCCCCGCTGACGCCGCTCTACCTGCGCCGCCCGGATGCCGTCGAGCCCGCCGCGCGGAAGCGGGTGACCACCGCGTGAAGCTCGCCAAGCTGCGCCGCAAGGACGTCGACCGGTGCGCCGAGATCGAAAAGGTCCTCTTCGCCGGGGACGACCCGTGGAGCGCCCGCGCGTTCCTCAGCGAGCTGGACTCCGGCGCCTACTACCTCGGCGCGTACACCTCCGAGGACGTCCTGATCGGCTACGCCGGCCTGGCGGTCGTCGGCGGCCGGGGCGAGTACGAGGCCAGCGTCCACACCATCGGGGTCGACCCGGCTCACCAGGGCCAGGGCATCGGCACCGCGCTGCTGCGCGCACTGCTCGCCCGCGCCGACGAGGTCGCCGCGCCGGTGTTCCTGGAGGTCCGCACCGACAACGACCGCGCGCAGGAGCTGTACCGGCGGCACGGTTTCGAGCAGATCGGTCTGCGCAAGCGTTACTACCACCCGTCCGGCGCGGACGCGTACACGATGATGCGCCCGGCCGTGAGCAAGCAGGAGGTGGGCTGATGTCCCGCATCATCCTCGGCATCGAAAGCTCCTGCGACGAGACCGGCGTCGGCCTGGTGCGCCTGCACGACGACGGCGCCGTCGAACTCCTCGCCGACGAGGTCGCGTCGAGCGTCGAGCAGCACGCGCGGTTCGGCGGCGTGGTGCCGGAGGTCGCCAGCCGGGCCCACCTGGAGGCCATGCGGCCGACCGCGGAGCGCGCGTTCGCCATGGCCGGGCTCGCGCTGTCCGATGTGGACGCCATCGCGGTGACCGCCGGCCCAGGGCTCGCGGGCGCGCTGCTGGTGGGCGTCTCGGCGGCGAAGGCCTACGCGGCGGCGCTGGACGTCCCGCTCTACGGCGTCAACCATCTGGCCGGGCACATCGCGGTGGACACCCTGCAGCACGGCCCGTTGCCGAAGCCGTGCCTGGCGATGCTGGTGTCCGGCGGGCACACGCAGCTGCTGCGGGTGGACGACATCGCCGGTGAGATCACCGAGATCGGGTCCACTGTGGACGACGCCGCCGGTGAGGCCTACGACAAGGTGGCCCGCGTGCTCGGGCTGCCGTACCCGGGCGGCCCGCCGATCGACAAGGCCGCGCGCGAGGGCAACCCCACGGCGATCGACTTCCCGCGCGGCATGACCGGCCCGCGGGACGCGAAGTTCGACTTCTCGTTCTCCGGCTTGAAGACCGCGGTGGCGCGGTGGGTGGAGAACGCCGAGCGTCGCGGCGAGGAAATCCCGGTGAACGACGTTGCGGCGTCCTTCCAGGAGGCGGTGGCCGACGTGCTGACCGCGAAGGCCGTGCGCGCGGCGAAGGAGATGGGCATCGGCACGCTGGTGATCTCCGGCGGGGTCGCGGCGAACTCGCGGCTGTCCGGCCTGGCGCGTGAGCGCTGTGAGGCCGCGGGGATCGAACTGCGCGTCCCGAGGCCGCGCCTGTGCACCGACAACGGCGCGATGATCGCCGCGCTGGGCGCGCACGTGGTGGCGGCGGAGAAGAAGCCGTCGGCGCTGGACCTCTCCGCGAACCCCGCGCTGCCGGTGGAGATCGTCTCGCTCTGAGGGATTGCCCAGCGCTTGAGCGCGAAGCTCGCGCCCACCCGCGCCCGCGGTCAGGGGGCGAGCGTGACCGTGCTGTGCGTCGGCGAGCCCGGCAGTGTGCTGCGGCAAGCCGTGAGGGACCGCCCCGGCCACCGATCCGGCAGCCGGGGCAGCCCCGTCAGATGCAGTCGACCGCGTACTCAGCCACGCCTTCGCCCTCCCAGGTGACCGTGCCGGTCCCCCTCGGCGCGATCGGCACGCACGCGGGGCGCTCCCCGGTGCTCAGGGCGATCGAGCCCTCGATCGCCACCCCGCAGTCGTTGCGCAGCTCGGCCCAGCCGGGGCCGCTGTCGGTCAGCTCCGCGCACGCGCCCAGCGCACCCGCCTTGCTCGCCCACGCGGGCGACGCCGTCGCCAGCAGCCCGGCCGCGACCAACGCGACGCCCGCGGCCATGCGAATCCCCACAGTTCCTCCCCAGATTCACCGCACGTCAGGGGCGCGTGCGCGAAACCACCACGTCGTCGAGCTTGACGAAGCCCACCCGGTGCCCGAACTGCACCTGCACGTACTTCGTCTTCCCGCGCACCACCACGTGCTGCGCCGGGTCGAACGTCGTCGCCGAGTAGTACTCCGCGGTCAGCGTCGGGCCCGCCGCGTACTTCTGGCCCGCGGGCAGGGTGTACTGCAGCGGCACGACCTCTTGCGGCGTGATGCCCGCCGGGTACGCCTCCGCCTCGGGGTACGCCCGCCCGTACACCGGCACCGACGACAGCCCCGGCCGCGGCGTCACCACCTGCCCCAGCACCGGCACCACCCCGGACGACCGCAGCCACCCCTTCTGCCCGAGGAACCACACCGCCGTCCAGTCGCCGCGGACCTCCGCCACCGCGTACCGCTGCCCGGTCGAGACCCGGCTGCCCACGTCCGAGATCGCCACCGTGGACGGCCCGCCGTCGGGGTGCAGTCCGATGTCCGCCAGCAACGGCGCGTCGTCGCGGGGTTCGGTGCGCAGGAACAGGGCGGACGAGCCGCGCGCCGGGCACGCGGCGCCCGGGGCCGACGTGTCGCAGCCCGTGTAGCCCGTCGGATTCGTGGCGAAGTCGGGTTTGACCATCACCATGCCCGTCGGCTGCCGCACCGGCCGTGCGTTCAGCGGCGCCCCGAGCAGGTCGAAGTAGTGCGCCCAGTCCCAGTACGGCGCCGGGTCCCAGTGCATGCCGGCGACCTTGTCCGCGGTCGTGCCCGGCACGTTGTCGTGACCGATGATGTGCTCGCGGTCCAGCGGGATCCGGTACTTCCCGGCCAGGTACTTCACCAGCTTCGCCGAGGTCCGGTACATCGCCTCGGTGTACCAGGTGCCCTGCGCCGCGAACCCCTCGTGCTCGACGCCGATCGACTTCGCGTTGAAGTACCAGTTCCCGGCGTGCCAGCCGACGTCCTTGGTCAGCACGTGCTGTGCGACGTGCCCGTCCGTCGAGCGGAGCGTGTAGTGCCACGCCAGGTACGTCGGGTCCTGCACGAGCCCGATCGCCGCGTCGTAGGTGCACTCGGTGTCGTGGATGACGATGTGCGTGATCTGCTGCGAGTTGGGCCGTTCGGCCTTGTCGTAGTTGCCGTAGTTGCCGCCGCCGAGGTCCTGGTAGGGCGCCGGGATCCACTCGACGGGCAGCCCGGGCGGGGCCTCCGCCGCGCCCTCCGCGACCGTGGACAGCCCGAGCGCGCGGACCTGTTCGCGCCGCGGCGAAACCGGCGTCGCGGGCAGTGCGACGGCCTGCCCGTCGTCGGTGGTCCGGCTCGCGCCCGCGGTGATGGTCGCGAACACCTCGTCGGCGAAGAACGTCGCGGTCCCGGTGTCCGACGCGCCGGAGTAGCGGGCGACCGCGCCGTACCAGTCGGCGGGCGCGTCGGCGCGCGCGCCGAGTTCCCGTTGGTAGTGGGCCAGAACCGCCGCGCCGCCGCGGATGTTCTGCACCGGATCCGTGCGGAGCGTCGCGGCGTCCACGCCGGTCAGGTCGGCGGCGAGGTCCACGGTCTGCAGCGCGTCCGACGTGTGCGGCCGCAGCTCGCCGCGCGCCGCGTCGCCACGCGGGTCCTCGCCCTTGTCGTGATGGCTGCCTCCGGCGGCGACCGCGCGCAGGTCGGTCAGGTGCATCGGGCCGAAACCGGCGCCGGTGCTCGGCGCGCCGCCGTGCGAGTCCCAGCGGGACTTCAGGTACGACACGCCGAGCAGCACGGGTTCCGGGACCCCGAACTCCGCCGCCGCGGCGGCGAACGCACGCTGACGGGCCGAGGTCGTGGCGGCCGAAGCGCCGGGCGCGGCGACCACGGCCACGCCTGCCGTGCCGGCGGCGATCGCGCGCAAAGCGTTGCGACGGGTGATCGACATGCTGCCCCTCCCAGGCTGGTGTAGTCAGGAAACTACACAGTGGCAAGGGGGTTGGGAACTACCCGATCACTTGCGCGCCTCTTCCAGGTCTTTCAGGCACCAGGAGCCGTTCTCGTCGGCGAGCGAGATGACCAGGTCCCCCTCGACCCGCCTGCCTTCGGCCTCGAGCACCACGTGTGCCGTGGCGGTCGCGGTGCCTGCGGTCTCCTGGACCGGGCCGTTGAGCGTGAACGCCTGGTACATCTCGGCTTCCCGGGTGTACCCCTCGATCGCGACCTCCGCGCCGGAGCACGCCAGCTGGTTCAGACCGTTCTCGTCGTGCGCGAGGAATCGCCGGCCGATCTCGTCCACCAGGTTCGCGGCCGGGCTGTCGCCGGCGTCCGGCGCGCGGTCGGCTACGGTGCCGTTCTCATCATCGCCGAGCAGGAAGCCAGGTGCGGCGAACGCCGTGACGAGGAACGCGACGACCACCAGGACACCCGCGGTGAGCCCGATCCACAGGCCGGTCTTCTTCGGCGGCTGCGGCGGCGGGTACCCACCGCCGGGCGGGAAGGGCTGGGGGTGACCGCCGCCGGGCGGGAACGGGCCCTGCTGCTGCGGGTAGCCGCCCTGGCCGTAGGCGCCGGGCCGCGGTTCGTAGGACTGGCCCGGCTGCGGTGGGTACGTCATCGGCACGCCTCTCCTGGATCCGCTGCACCACCTCGGTGCGCCACGGGGCGTACGACGCCTTGTGGGTGACAGCGGTTCCGGTCAGCGCACCGGTTCCGGCGCGGGGCGGTTGTCGAAGGCCTCCCGCGCCGCGAGGATCTCGCCCACGTGCTCCTCGGCCCACTCGCCCAGGACGTTGAACATGTCGCCGACCTGCGTGCCGAGTGCGGTGAGCGAGTACTCGACGCGCGGCGGCACGGTCGGGTAGACGGCCCGGTCGACCAGACCGTCGCGCTCGAGCGCGCGCAGCGTCTGGGTGAGCGACTTCTGGGTGATGCCCTCCAGTTGGCGGCGCAACTCGTTGAAGCGCACGGGGCCGTCGCTGCGGCGCAGGAAGCTCAGCACCAGCAGCGTCCACTTGTTGGCCAGCGCGTCGAGCACCGTGCGGGCGGGGCAGGCGCGCAGGTAGGACTGGACGGTATCCATGAGGTACCTGGATATCAGGAAGGTGCCTTCTTCACAACCGATACCACCGCGGTCGAGGATCTTCGGTGTGAAAGCTGTTGATGTGCGGGCCCTTGGCGGCCCCGAGGTCCTGGAAGTCGTCGACGTGCCGCGGCCGGTGCCCGGGCCGGGCGAGGTGCTGGTGCGGGTGCGCGCGGTGGGGGTGAACGCGGCCGACTGGAAGCTCCGGCGGGGGCTGGTGGAGGGGTTCGGGATCGTGCCGCCGTTCCGGCTCGGCCTGGACTTCTCGGGCGTGGTCGAGGAGACCGGCGATGAGGTGTTCGGGTTGGTGATGTCGCGATGGGGCGCCTACGCCGAGTACGTGGCTGTGCCCCGCGACGCGCTGGCCCCGAAGCCGGCGTCTCTGGACCACGTCGACGCCGCCGCGCTGCCGACGGCGGTGCTGACCGCGTCCCAGGCGCTGGCCGATGTTCGTGCTGGTCAGCGCGTCCTGATCCACGCCGCGGCCGGCGGGGTCGGGCACGTGGCGGTGCAGGTGGCGAAGGCCAGGGGCGCGCACGTGATCGGCACCGCGCGGGCGGTCAACCACGAGTTCCTGCGCGCACTCGGCGCGGACGAGCTGATCGACCACACCGCGGTCGACTTCACCACGGCGGTGTCCGATGTGGACGTGGTGTTCGACCTGGTCGGCGGCGAGTACGGCTCGCGGTCGCTGCGGGTGCTGAAGCGGGACGGCGTGCTGATCGACGCCCAGGGCGACGACGGGGCGGACGACCCGCGCTACCGGCGGTTCTACGTGCAGCCGTCGGCCGCGGAGCTGGCGCGGGCCGCGGACGTGCGGATCCACGTCTCGCAGATCCTGCCGCTGGCGGACGCCGCGAAGGCGCACGAGCTGAGCGAGAGCGGGCGGGTGCGCGGGAAGATCGTGCTGGTTCCGTAGAACGGCCCCGGGACCGCGCCGTCGGGGTCCCGGGGCCGTTCAGGTCAAGGCCGGTGCTAGCAGCCTCCGCAGCAGCCGCATCCGGGGCCACTGCACGAGCTGCAACAGCTGCAACCACCCATGGGAACACCATTCCTTCCAGTCGTGTCCGGGCCGTTTCCCAAGGTAGGCAGCGGGGCCGGAAGTCAACACCGCTCAACGAGTGAGATGGCGATATCGCTACGTGACGACGTGTGCCGCGCCCGCCGCCCGCCGCCGCGACGGGGGTGGCAAAGTGCCCGGTCAAGCGCCTTGACAAGGGGTGGCAGCCACACCGGGGGACCCTCCTTGCGCGGCTAGCACTCCCGTGGCTAGAGTGCTAATCGAAGGCACCGCACACGCCCCGGCACCCGCGACGGCGGGGGTGGTAGGCGCCGAAACCAAGTAAGTACCTGCCAACGCTTTCGACGACCCGTGGAGGTCAACCCGGTGAGCGTGAACATCAAACCGCTCGAGGACAAGATCGTTGTCCAGACGAGCGAGGCCGAGGAGACGACCGCGTCCGGCCTCGTCATCCCCGACACCGCCAAGGAGAAGCCCCAGGAGGGCAAGGTTCTGGCCGTTGGCCCGGGCCGCGTCGACGACAAGGGGAACCGCATCCCGGTCGACGTCAACGTCGGCGACGTCGTCATCTACTCGAAGTACGGCGGCACCGAGGTCAAGTACAACGGTGAGGACTACCTGATCCTGTCCGCTCGCGACGTGCTGGCTGTCGTCAACTGACACAGGCGCTGCGGTGAACGCCCCGGGCCCCGCTGGAAAGCCGGGGACGGGGCGTTCTGCTGTCTGAGAGGACTTCCATGCCCAAGCAGATCAACTTCGACGAGGACGCTCGTCGAGCCCTCGAGCGCGGCGTCAACAAGCTCGCCGACGCGGTCAAGGTCACCCTCGGCCCGCGCGGTCGCCACGTCGTGCTGGACAAGAAGTTCGGCGGCCCCACGATCACCCTCGACGGCGTCACCGTCGCGCGGGAGATCGAGCTGGAGGACCCGTTCGAGAACCTGGGTGCCCAGCTGGCCAAGAACGTGGCCACGAAGACCAACGACGTCGCCGGCGACGGCACCACCACGGCCACCGTGCTGGCGCAGTCTCTGGTGAAGGTCGGCCTCCGCAACGTGGCCGCCGGCGCCAACCCGGCCGGCCTCGGCAAGGGCATCGAGGCGGCCGCCGAGAAGGTCATCGAGGTGCTCAAGTCCAAGGCCACCCCGGTCAAGGGCCGCGACAACATCGCCCAGGTCGGCACGGTCACCTCCCGTGACGCCACCATCGGCGCCCTGCTCGGCGAGGCCGTGGAGCGGGTCGGCGAGGACGGTGTGATCACCGTGGAGGAGTCCTCCACGCTGGCCACCGAACTCGAGATCACCGAGGGTGTGCAGTTCGACAAGGGCTACCTGTCGGCGCACTTCGCGACCGACCCGGAGGAGCAGCGGGCGATCCTCGAGAACGCCTACGTGCTGCTGCACCGCGAGAAGATCTCGGCGCTGGCCGACCTGCTGCCGATCCTGGAGAAGGTCGCCGAGTCGAAGAAGCCGCTGCTGATCATCGCCGAGGACGTCGAGGGCGAGGCGCTGTCCACCCTGGTGGTCAACGCCCTGCGCAAGACCCTCGTCGCGGTCGCGGTGAAGGCCCCGTTCTTCGGTGACCGCCGCAAGGCGTTCCTGGACGACCTGGCCGTCGTCACCGGCGCGCAGGTCATCTCGTCGGAGGTCGGCCTGAAGCTGTCCGAGATCGGTCTCGACTCGCTGGGCACCGCCCGGCGCATCGAGATCACCAAGGACAACACGACGATCGTCGACGGCGCCGGCACGAAGGCCGACATCGAGGCCCGCATCGCGCAGATCCGCAAGGAGATCGAGACCACCGACTCCGACTGGGACCGTGAGAAGTTGCAGGAGCGGCTGGCGAAGCTCGGCGGCGGTGTCGCGGTGATCAAGGTCGGCGCGGCCACCGAGACCGAGCTGAACGAGCGCAAGCACCGCATCGAGGACGCCGTGGCTTCGACCAAGGCGGCCGTCGAGGAGGGCATCGTGCCCGGCGGTGGTTCGGCGATCGTGCACGCGGTCAAGGAGCTGGAAGGCGACCTCGGCCTGACCGGTGACGAGGCCACGGGTGTCCGCATCGTGCGGGACGCCCTGACCGCGCCGCTGAACTGGATCGCCGCGAACGCCGGCTACGAGGGCCCGGTCATCGTGTCCAAGGTGCAGGAGCAGGGCTGGGGCTACGGCTTCAACGCCGCCACCGGCGAGATCACCGACCTGCTGCAGGCCGGCATCGTCGACCCGGTGAAGGTGACCCGCTCCGCGGTCGCGAACGCGGCCTCCATCGCCCGTCTCGTCCTGACCACGGAGAGCACCGTGGTGGACAAGCCGGTCGAGGAGCCCGAGAACACCGGCCACGGCCACGGCCACGCCCACTAGCAACAACAAGCACCAAAGGGCCCCCGCCAAAGGCGGGGGCCCTTCCTTCTTCTCACCCGACGGCGACCCGGCGACGCAAGCTGCTCACCTCACGAGCCACCCCTCTCCCGCAACCCGATCCCCAGCCAAATCGGTTGCCGAGCCACCGGGTCAAGGCACGCTTTCCCGCCTTGACGCGGTGTCTCGGCAACCGAACACTGAAAGATCGGGTTCGGGAGGG
>NZ_JBHZEN010000101.1:0-15396 GCF_050958625.1 Amycolatopsis sp. 3B14 | reverse complement strand
GGTTGGCATGTCAACTCACGCAGGCGCGGAGGTTGCGGCCCTGGCTCAAGGTGATCGTCCAGTTCCAGGCGACGGGATGACCACCCAGCTACCTTGGGTTCAAAGCCCTGGCGCTACGCGTTCTGCACCGGGTTGGTCAGTGTGCCGATGCCCTCGATCGTGATGGACACCGTCTGGCCGTCGGTGATCTGGCCGACCCCTGCGGGCGTGCCGGTGAGGATGACGTCGCCGGGCAGCAGCGTCATCACGCCGGACACGAACTCCACCAGTTCGGGGATCTTGTGGATCAGCAGCGAGGTCCGCGAGTCCTGCTTGAGCTCGCCGTCGACCTCGGTGCGGATCGCCAGGTCGGAGGCGTCCACGGCGGTCTCGATCCACGGTCCGAGCGGGCAGAACGTGTCGAAGCCCTTCGCGCGGCCCCACTGGCCGTCGGCCTTCTGGAGGTCCCGAGCGCTGACGTCGTTGGCGATCGTGTATCCCAGGATCGCCGCCGGGGCCTGCGCCGCCTTCACATTGCGGATCGGCTGGCCGATGACCACCGCGAGCTCGCCCTCGAAGTCCACCCGCTGCGACGCGGCGGGCAGCTTGATGGCGGCGTTCGGGCCGATCACGCTGGTCGACGGCTTGAGGAACATCATCGGCGACTGCGGCACCTCGTTGCCGAACTCGGCCGCGTGCTCCGCGTAGTTCCGGCCGATCGCGATCACCTTCGACGGGAGGATCGGCGCGAGCAGCCGAACGTCGGCGAGCGAGAACCGCTTGCCCGTGTAGTTCGGCTGTCCGAAGGGGTGGTCGGCGATTTCCAGGAGCTCGTCGCCGTCGACGGAAGCGAAGGCGACCCCACCGGCATGAGCAACTCGAGCTAGACGCACCCACCCACCCTAACCAGCCGCCCTCCCCCGGGCACACGGGTGGTCATTGACACGGGGTACCCCACAGGCGTCTCATTAACGGCACTTTCATTTCGATGACCGAAACGTGGAGGTTCGGTGATCACCAACGCCTGGTACGTCGCCGGGTTCTCGCCCGACTTCGTGCGCGGCCGACTGCACGCACCCGTCGTCGCGGGGCTGCCCCTCGTGCTGTGGCGGACCGTCGACGGTGACGTCGTCGCCTACGACGGGCGGTGCCGGCACAAGCGGTTCCCGCTGCTCCGGTCCGGCGGCGACCTGCGGTGCGCCTACCACGGAATCTGCTACGACCAGCCGGGGCCGTGCTCCCCCGGATCCGCGCCGTCGACCGTGCTCCCCCGCCGCCCGGTGACCGAAAAGGACGGACTCGTCTGGGTGTGGCCGGGCGCGCCCGGCCGCGCCCAACGAGTCGCCGTGCCGGACACCCCCGAGATCCCGGGCTGGGCGACGGTCCGCTCCGAGCCGGTTGAGGTCGCGGCGAGCAGCCGCCTGCTGGTGGAGAACCTGCTCGACATCCGGCGCTCCTACCCGCTGCACGTGCGGAGCCTGTCCGGCGGCACGCGGATCGCGATGCGCCTGGAACGCCGGACGATCGGCGGCGTCGAGACCGTCAAGACGGTGCGCCGCGCCCGGGACCAGCAGCTGCCCGACGTGATGCGGGACTGGTTCGGCTACGACGTCGTCGACCGCGAGCACACCCACCACGTGCTCAACCCCGGCCTGACGCGGATCGAACTGCGCGTCGGGCCGGGCGGGCTGGGCGGCGAGCGGGAGAAGGGGTACGTCCTGCACCACCTGCACACGCCGGTCGCGCCGGGGCGGCTGCGGTGGTGGTGGACCGTGAGCTGCCGGTCGCGGGAGCTGGCCGACCGGGTCGCGGACGGGATCGCCGGGATGACCCCCGAGTACCGGTGGGCGATCGAGGCTCAGCAATCGATGCTCGCCCACCCCGAGCGGGGCCACGAGGACGTGCCCGTGAAGACCGACGGCGCGGTCGTCCTGCTGCGCCGCGTCTTCGAGCACCTGGAACGGCTCGAAGACGAACCCGACCACGCCGAGCTCGCCCGGCTGCGCACCGGAGTGACCCGATGCTGAGACGCCACGACGAAACCCTGCGCTGGGGCTACTGCGAAGGCTGCCGCCGCTGGATCTTCGCCGGATCCTGGCGGAGGTCCCGGTGCCCGGTCTGCCGCACCGCGGTGAGCGTGCTGGAACAGGCCGCGGACGACGCGTTCTACGTCGAGCTGGAGATCCCCGTGCCGGCAGGCGCAGACGAACCGGTGTTCTGACCGGCGCACGCGTGGCACGGGCAGTGCGGGCAACCCACGTCGTGCGGCCGCCGCGGCGCGCTGGTGATGACGTCACAGATCAGGCAGCACAGCTCACCGTCGAGCGAGACGACCTCCTCGTACGGCACGGGCGCCATCCGATCCTCGGCGTCGATCGCGCGGTGCGGCGAGCCCACGGCCAGAATGACGTGGTCGGTGATCGCGCCGACGGCGTGCGGCACCTCGCCTTCGATGAGGTACACCTGTCCGGCGCGGGTCTCGTGGATCCGCCCCGCGTAGGTGATCGTGCCGATCCCCGCGGTCACCACCAGCACGTGGTGACCGGGGTGCGTGTGCGGCACGAACCCGGCGCCTGCGGGCAGGCGCAACAGGTCCGCGCCCACGACACCGTTGGACACCAGGGCGTCCCCGCTCGCGGCGGGCGCGCCGTGCAGCGCCGTGGAGCGCGAGCCGTGGTGCACGTCCAGTTCGGTGTGTCCCCTGTGGACCCGGCTGCGGGCCCACGTGACGAGTTCGAGTTCGGCCACGGCCGTCCCCTTCCTACTTGGTCGCCCAGACGACGCCGCCGAGGTCGTGGTGTCCCGCGTGCAGTGCGGCGTAACCCGGTTCACGGAACCCGGCGTCGCGGAGCAAGCGCAGCCACTCCCACCGGCCGCGGAGACCACCGCGGTCCCACCAGCCGTCGACGGCGGCGAAGAGCAGGTCCAGCGCCCACGGCGTCGCCCCGGCGGTCGGGCTCGTGCCCTCGGCCAGGACGAGCCGTCCGCCATCGGTGAGCATGTCGCGCAGGCGCCGCAGCGCCATCTCCTTGTCGGCGGCGCGGTGCACGGTGTTCGTGGCCACGATGGTGTCGAACATCTCCGGTCCCGGCCCACTGTCCAGATCGTCCGGTCCCGCGTCCAGTACCCTGCCGCGCGTGCGCCCCGACGCGATCACCACTTCCGCCGCGTACTCGGCGTACACCGACATCGGCCAGTCGGCCGGCACGCAGCGCCACTCCTCGAACGGCGCGCCCTCCGCGAGATCCGGCCAGGCCACGACGAGGGCGTCCAGCGCGTCGTGCGCGGCGGTGCGGGTGCCCGGAAGTGCCTGCCGCGGCGGGGAATGCGCCGCAGTCAACGCCAGTGCCTCGCGGTACACGTGGCGCGCCCGCGCGCACTCCGGCCGCACCGGCGAGGCCAGGATCGCCCGCGCCGCACGGCAGGCGTGGTCGAGCAGCTCCTCGTACCGCAACGCGCTCTCCCGCCGCACGGTGAGCCCGCGCGCCATCGCCTCGCGCAGCGGCTGCCCGTTCTCCGCGGCCAGGAACCCGGAAGACGAGAACACCGCGGGCCGCACCCGCGCGGTCCGGCACACCCCCCGCAACCCTGCCACCGCGCCCACGAGCGCGACTTCGTGGCCCAGCGCGGGTTCCGGCACCGCCACCGCGGCGAACTCCCCGGACAGCCCGGCCTCCCGCCACTCCCCCTCGACGTCCGCCGGGTGCAGCCGCTGCCCGCCGCGCTCGATCAGTTCCGCGGAACGCCCGTGCAGGACCAGGAAACCGTCACGCAGGTCGCCGCGATCCCCGGTGCGCAGCCAGCCGTCCGGCGTCACCGGGCTCGCCTCCGGGGCGCCCCAGTACCCGCGCATCAGCTCCGGCGCACGGAGCCACACCTCCCCGTCCTCCAGGCGCAGCTCCGTGCCCGGCAACGGCACCCCGACCGGGCCCTGGTGCCGCACGTACTGTTCCCGGAACCCGGCGGCGTCGAGCATCGGCATGGTGGTGCTGAGGTTGACGGCCTCGGTGAGCCCGTAGGCCTGCCGCAACCGCGGCCCGTACCGGGCGGCGAAGTCCGCGGCCAGTTCCCGCGAGAGCGGCGCGCCGGAGGTGATCACGTACTCCAGGCAGTCCGGCCAGTGCACACCGGCGCGGACCACCTCGCGCAGCTGCGCCGGCACAAGCGATGCGGTCTGCGCACCCTTCGCCTCGACCGCCGCGAAGAACGTGACGGGGTCGAACCTCTCGGTCAGCACCAGGGGCGCGTCGGTGAGCCGGGTGCCGACCAGCGACATGACGAGCGCGGTGACGTGGTGCAGCGGCAGCGCGGTGGCGTGCGGGCGGACCGGCGAGAAGCCGTGCAGGGCCGCGGTCCGCGCCGCGTTGCCTGCCACCTCGTCGCGGCCGAGCATGACGCACCGGCCGGCTCCCGGGGTGTGCACGAGGAACGCCAGGCCGGCGGCGTCCGGATGACCGGGCTCGCCGTCGAGCAGGCTCACCCGCGACGCGCGGGGCGGCCCGTCGACCACCGCGGAGGCCCCGACCGCCGCGGCGACCCTGGCCACCTCGGTATCCGGCACGCGGGCGCGCAGTGGAACCGCCACCAGCCTGCGGTCGGCGCAGGCCAGCAGCAGCTCGGCGAACGCGTCGCCGGTTGGACAGCGCAGCACCACCCGGGCGTTGTCCGGGAGGCCGTCGAGGATCGCCCGCCATGGCTCCACCGCACCCACCCTGGCCGCTCAGGGACGGCAGTCGCAGGGAGGCGAGTCCCGCCGCGAGGGCGGCCACGCGAGGTGGCGAACAGTCCTAGCCGCGCATGCTCTTGTGCACCAGGGCGTCGCACAGGGCGAGCCAGCTCGCTTCGACGATGCTGCCGTGCACGCCGACCGTGGTCCACTCCTGGTCGCCGTCGCTGGACTTCAGCAGCACCCGGGTCACCGCGTCGCTGCCCGGGTGGCTCGGCAGGATCCGCACCTTGTAGTCCGACAGCTCGACACTGTCCAACCAGGACAGCGACGGCGACAGCGCCTTCCGCAGCGCCGCGTCCAGCGCGTGCACCGGGCCGTTGCCCTCCGCGGTCGCGATCACCCGCTCCCCCGCGACGTGCACCTTCACCGTCGCCTCGGAGATCACCTCCCCGTCGCCGCGGTGGTCCAGCACGACGCGGTAGGACTCCAGCGTGAACGGCGGCTCGGCCGGGCCGTCGACCTCCTCGCGCAGCAGCAGTTCCAGCGACGCGTCGGCGGCCTCGAACGACCAGCCCTCGGCCTCCAGCTCCTTCACCTTCGCCACCACGCTGGTGACCGCCTCAGGCCGGCCGGCAAGGTCCACCCCGAGCTCACGTCCCTTGAGCTCCAGGCTGGCCCTGCCGGCCATCTCGGTGACCAGGACCCGCATGTCGTTGCCGACGGAAGATGGATCGATGTGGTTGTACAGCAACGGATCCACCTTGATCGCGCTCGCGTGCAGCCCCGCCTTGTGGGCGAAGGCCGACGACCCGACGTAGGCCTGGTGGGTGTCGGGTGCGATGTTCGCGATTTCGGCAAGGGCATGGGAGACGCGGGTCAGCTCGGCGGCGCCCCCGGTGGGGAGCACGTCCATCCCGAGCTTGGCCACGAGGTTTCCCGTCACGGCGAACAGGTCGGCGTTGCCGGCCCGCTCCCCGTACCCGTTCGCGGTGCACTGCACGTGCGTCGCGCCGGCCTGCACCGCCGCGATGCTGTTGGCGACGGCGCAGGAAGTGTCGTCCTGGCAGTGGATGCCGAGCCGGAAACCGGTGCGGGCCGCGACTTCCCGCACGGTTTCGGCGATCCCGAGCGGCAGCTGGCCGCCGTTGGTGTCGCACAGCACGACGACGTCGGCGCCTGCGGTGAACCCGGCTTCCAGCACGCGCAGCGCGGTGTCCGGGTCGAAGGCGTAGCCGTCGAAGAAGTGCTCGGCGTCGAGGAACACCCGGCGCCCCTCGCCGACCAGGAACGACACGGTGTCGGCGACCATCGCGCAGGCCTCGTCGACGTCCACGCGCAACGCGCGCTCGATGTGGCGGCGGTCGGACTTCGCGACCAGCGTCACCACCGGCGCCCGCGAGTCGAGCAGCGCCCGCACCTGGGCGTCCTCCGCCGCCGTCGTGCCCGCCTTGCGCGTCGATCCGAACGCGACGAGCGCCGCGTGCTTGAGGATCAGCTCTCCGTCCGCGGCGCGGGCGAAGAACTCGGTGTCCTTCGGCAGCGCGCCCGGCCAGCCGCCCTCGATGAAGCCCACACCCAGCTCGTCCAGCAGACGCGCGACGGCGAGCTTGTCCGCCACCGAGTAGGAAATGCCCTCGCGCTGGGCGCCGTCCCGCAAAGTCGTGTCGTACAGGTGGAAGTCGTCACCGAGCGGCAGTCCGGCTGGCTCCGTGCGGGTCACGGTCATCTCCTTGCGTGGTGGAAGGCTTCTCGGGCAACAAAAAAACCTCCCGCGGATGCGAGAGGTCTGCGCGCCAGGTGTCCGATGCGGACACTACCCGGCGCGCCTGCCGATAATGATCACGGCGAAAGAGGAAGCCATGCCCGCATCATGCCACACCGGCGCGCGAAAGGGCAAAAATGCGGCGGAGGCCACCCCCGAAGCGGGGATGGCCTCCACGGCGCGGGAAAACGATCAGGCGACCGGTCGCGTGTTCGACGAGACCAGGGCGGCCAGGCGGTCACCGATCGCCTGCGTGGTGCCCGGGTTGGCCTGGTCGCGGGTCGCCAGGTCGAAGGCGACGGACGCCTCGATGCGGCGGGCCGCCTCGCGCTGGCCCAGGTGGTCCAGCAGCAGCGAAACCGACAGCACCGCGGCGGTCGGGTCGGCGATGCCCTGCCCGGCGATGTCCGGCGCGCTGCCGTGCACCGGCTCGAACATGCTCGGGTTGCGGCGCGTGATGTCCAGGTTGCCGCTGGCCGCGAGGCCGATGCCACCGGTCACGGCGGCAGCCAGGTCGGTGATGATGTCGCCGAACAGGTTGTCGGTGACGATCACGTCGAAGCGGCCCGGGTCGGTGACCATGTGGATCGTGGCGGCGTCGACGTGCGAGTAGGAGACCGTGACCTCCGGGTGCTCGAGCGACACCTCCTCGACGATCCGCGACCACAGCGAACCGGCGTGCAGCAGCACGTTGGTCTTGTGCACCAGCGTGAGGTGCTTGCGCGGCCGCTCCTCGGCCCGCTTGAACGCGTCGGACACCACGCGGCGGATGCCGAACGCGGTGTTGACGCTGACCTCCGTGGCGATCTCGTGCTCGGTGTCCTTTCGCAGCAGGCCGCCGTTGCCCGCGTACGGGCCCTCGGTGCCCTCGCGCACGACCACCATGTCGATCTCGGCGTTGCTGTCGGCCAGCGGGCCGCGCACACCCGGGTACAGCTTGGCCGGGCGCAGGTTCACGTGGTGGTCCAGCTCGAACCGCAGGCGGAGCAACAGGCCCCGCTCCAGGATCCCGCTGGGCACGGTCGGGTCGCCGACCGCGCCCAGCAGGATGGCGTCGTGCTGCCGGAGCTCGCCGAGGACCGACTCGGGGAGCAGCTCGCCGGTGGCGTGCCAGCGGGCCGCGCCGAGGTCGTAGTTCGTGTACTCCACCGTGGGAGCGACCTCGCCGAGTACCTTCAGGGCCTCGGTGATCACTTCGGGTCCGATCCCATCACCTGGGATCACCGCCAGCCGCATCAGACACCTCCGTCGATCAGGGCCACGAGGCTCGTTCGCACCCGTTTGCCCACATACTCCAGCGACGGCAGGTTACCGGCTGTCGCCAACGAGCCGAAGCGGCACCACCCTTATGACGGAATCTCCCGAGAAGTGAGACACCCGATCGGCGGAGTGGCCCCGGTCGTCAGGGCCGGCTACCCCCGTTCACCCGGATCACGCTCACCCGGTTGCCGTTGCCGTTGTGGTGCTTCAGCGCGAGCAGCCCGAGCACCGTGTCGGCCGACGCCGGGTTGCGCGTGACGTCGAGCGCCGTGCCGGGCTTCGCCGAGTACATCAGCGCGGACCCGTTGGCACCGGCGACCGAGTAGGCCGGCGCGAGCGCGTCGAACGTCATCGGCGTGCCGATGGCGTCGATGAGCCCGTTCTCGCTGCTGGGCGCCACGTAGTACCCGGTGGTGCCGACGGTGTAGCTGATCTTGTGCGAGGCCGCGGCCGGGTCGATGCCCAGCGCCGTGATGCTGACCGGCAGCAGCACGACGTTGGTGTCGAACACGTTGGTGTCCACGTCACCGAGCTGGCCGTTGACCGCCTGGACGTCCACGGTGGGGAAGCCCTCGGCGTTCAGGTCCACGGTGTTGACCAGCCAGACGTCGGTGCCGCTCGCCTTCGTGACGTAGGACTCGAAGTCGGGCACGCCGTCGCCGGTGGTGTCGATGTCGACGAACGGGATCGTGTTGCTGCCCAGGTTCGCCCAGTTGCCCCAGGTCGAGATCCCGAAGGCGAGCAACGCCTGGTCGGCGTGGCCCTGCTGCCGCGCCTGCGCGATGGTGGACGCCGCCCCGACGTACTGCAGGTCACCGCCCTTGGCCGTGTCGTTGATCGTGCAGCCGTCGGTCACCCTGCCGCGGCACTCCGGCAGCCGCGGGGACTCGCCCTGCAGCTCCAGCACGCTGATCAGCGACTCGTAGCGCTGGCTCCCGGTGCCTTGGTCGACGCCGCGGCCGGTGAGCGTGAAGCGCGCGGTGTCGGCCGCGAAGTTCAGCGACTTCGGGGTGTCGATCGACGACACCGGCTTCGGCGCCGCGTAGACCGGCACGCGCAGCGTCGGCTTGCTCCCGCCGGGCGGCGGGCTGAGCACGACGCGCCCGGAGGCGTCGGCGACGAACTGGCGGGCCATCCCGGCCTGCTCGGTCGCCACCGTCGGGTCGATGACCTTGCGCAGCGCCGTGGGATCGGTGATCCGCAGCGTGACGCGGACCGACGCGGTGCCGCGCGGCGGCAGCGACACGGACCGGTCGGACAGCTCGTACTGCACGCCGGGCAGGTTGGTGATGCCCTCGTAGGCCACGGCGTAGCGGGCCCAGCTGTCGCCCTTGTTGACCACCTGGATGGTCTTGGTGATCGTCGTCGGCCGGTCCACCTCGACGGTGCCGAAGGTGACGCTGACGGCGCCCCGGTCGTCCCGCGAGTAGGCCAGCACCTGGTCGTTCAGCGCGGCCTGCGTGTCCAGCCGCCCGGCGCCGACGCGCTGCGGCGCGTAGGTCTTGCCGTCGGCGACGATGTCGTGCCCGGCGGTGTTCATCACCAGGGCCTTGATCTCCTCGACGGACCAGTCGGGGTGCGCCTGCCGCAGCAGCGCGGTGACGCCGGCGGTCAGCGGCGTCGCCATCGACGTGCCGGACAGCACGGTGCGGTTGTTGCCGCTGCCGCGCAGGGCGGACGAGATCGTGTCACCGGGCGCGGACACGTCCGGCTTGACGGCCGGGCCGCGCACACCGCGCGAGGTGAACGAGCTCGGGGTGTCCACGATCGCCGGGTCGTAGGTCTGCAGGCTGGCGCGGCCTGCCCCGTACAGGCGGACGGTCAGCGTGCCCGCGTCCAGCGCCGGGCGGATCTGGCTGGTCGCCGACGCGGTGAACTGGAACATCGGGATGGCCGAGTTGCCCGCGATGCCCGCGGCGAAGTGCTCCAGGCTGGACGACAGCAGCACACCGGTGGCGCCGGCGGCCTGCGCGTTGTTGGCGCGAGCAGCCGAACCGCAGGCGCGGGTGGCGTCGTTGTCGTCCCACTCCAGCCACGCGAACTTGCCCGCGACCGCGGCCTTGTCGGCGTCGGAGTAGGGCGCGCAGCCGTCGGCGTTGGCCGAGGACAGCTTTGCCACCGCCGAGGTGCGGTCCAGGGTGTCGTAGCCGGTGTAGTTCTGGCTGTACTGGCCGCCCTTGGGGCCGGCGACGCCGGCCGGGGCGGTCACGTCCGCCGCGTCGCGCAGGACCGAGACGTCCCGGCTGGACGCGACGGTCAGCGCCTCGGGGGTGTTGCCCGGCGAGCCGCCGACGTCGTAGAGGTCGCCGCCGTTGCCCTCGGCGATGACCGACAGGACGTTGTTCGCGGCCAGCTTGCGCACGAACAGCGAGTCCGGGTCGTCGGGCGCGCCGAAGTCGCTGCCCAGCGACAGGTTGACGATGTCGAGGTGGTCGTCGAAGTCACCGTCGCCGTTGGGGTCCAGCGCCCAGTCCAGCGCCTGCGACGTGACGTCGGTGGAGCCCTCGCAGCCGAACACCTTGATCGCGTACAGCGAGGCCTTGGGCGCCATGCCCGGGCCGATCTTCATGGCGTTCAGCGACTCGGCGGTCAGCTTCGAGTAGTCGCCGGTGAAGGTGCTGCCGTCGGCGTTGACGCCGTAGCCGCCGACCGTGCCGGCGACGTGCGTGCCGTGCTCACCGCAGGCGATCGGGTTGGGGTCCGGCTTCGGGGTGTCCGCGCCGTCGGTGCCCGCGTCGTACTCGTCGCCGACCAGGTCGGTGCCGCCGACCACCTTGGCGTTGGGGAACAGCGGCGTCGGCGCGTCCCGGTCGACCGAGTCGTAGGCCGCCTTCGTGCCGGGGCCGCCGAAGTCGGCGTGGGTGTAGTCGATGCCGTCGTCGATGACCCCGACCTTGATGCCGTCGCCGAGGCGGCCGGTCTGCTGCCACGCGTTGAGCGTGTTGGTCAGCTGCGCGGCGCTGTTGTTGCTACGGGTCTTCGGCACGACCGTGCGGATCGACGCGACGTCCGGGCGAGCGGCCAGTTCGCGGATCTTCGCGGCGTCGGCGGTCACGACGACACCGGACACGGCGTTCGCGGTCGAGTAGAGCACCTCGGTGCCCGCGTCGAGCGAACGCAGCTGGCCGAGCACGGAGTTCACCACCCCGGCGACCCCGGCCCGCGCGTTGTTCGCCGCCTGCCTGGCGCGGTCCTTGCCCGCGCCGCGCTCGGCGTTGAACGCGTCCACCGCGGGCTGCTGGGTCAGCTCGATGAAGGCCGTCGTCCGGCCCGCGGCCGACGCCAGCCGTGGGGACAGCTTGCCCTGCAAGCCGTCCGCGGACACCTTGGCCACGGGTTTGCCCGCCGCCAGCGGCTCGTCCTGGGCCGCCGCGCTGCCCGACGCGAAACCGGTCGCGGCGAGCGCGGCGGCGAAGACGGCGGCGAGCGACCGCCGGGTCGTGTTTCTCATGCTTGTTCGCACCCTCACTCCGATCAAGGCGAGGGTGCGAACTTAGCCGGTGCTCCCGCGATGCGCCTAGAGCGCATCGGAGTAATCCGACTTTGGGAGGTAGTGCGCGTTATGCGAACGTGACGGCGCGGATGGTGCGCGCGCCGACGGTCGCGGCGATCGGCTCCAGCAGGTGGGAGTCCACCTCGCGGTCGACGCGCAGGATCATCACCGCGTCCGACCGGTCGGTGGTCTGGCTGATCTGCGCCGCCTCGATGTTGATCGACGCCTCACCCAGGAGGGTGCCGACGCGGCCCATGATGCCGGGGCGGTCCGGGTACTCCAGGAGCAGCATGTGGCCCTCGGCGCGCAGGTCGAAGTGGCGGCCGTTGACCTCCACCAGCTTCTCCACCTGGTTGTTGCCGGTGACCGAACCCGAGACCGACAGCGTGGTGCCGTCGTCGTGCACCGCGCGGACGGTGACCAGGCTGCGCCAGTTCGGGCTCTCCGGCTCGGTGACGATCTCGGTGCGCACGCCGAACTCCTCGGCCAGGCGCGGCGCGTTGACGAACGTGACCTGGTCCTCGACCACGCCGGCGAACACGCCCCGCAGCGCGGCCAGCGACAGCACGCTGACGTCCTCCGACGACAGCTCGCCGCGCACCTCGACGGTGACCGCCGACGGCGCCTTCTGGCTCAGCGCGGCCAGCACGGTGCCCAGCTTCTGGGTCAGCGGCAGGTACGGGCGGACCTCCTCGCCCACCACGCCACCGCTGGCGACGTTCACCGCGTCCGGCACGAAGTCGCCGCGCAGCGCGAGCAGCACCGACCGGGCGACGTCGGTGCCCGCGCGGTCCTGCGCCTCGGCGGTCGAGGCGCCCAGGTGCGGGGTGACGACGACGTTGGGCAGGCCGAACAACGGGCTCTCGGTGGTCGGCTCGGTGACGAACACGTCGATGCCGGCACCGCCGACGTGGCCGTTGCGGATGGCCTCGGCCAGCGCGTCCTCGTCGACGAGGCCGCCGCGGGCGGCGTTGACGATGATGACGCCCGGCTTGGTCTTCTTCAGCGCCTCGGCGTCGATGAGGCCCTTGGTCTCCGGGGTCTTCGGCAGGTGGATCGAGATCATGTCGGCCCGCGCGAGCAGCTCGTCCAGGCTGAGCATCTCGACGCCGAGCTGGGCGGCGCGGGCGGCGGGCACGTACGGGTCGTAGGCGACGATCTTGGTGTCGAACGCGGCGAGGCGCTGCGCGAACAGCTGGCCGATCTTGCCGAAGCCGACGACACCGATGGTCTTGCCGTTCAGCTCGACACCGGTGAACTGGCTGCGCTTCCAGGCGCCGCCCTGCAGGCTCTGGTCGGCGGCGGGCACGCGGCGCGCCACGGCGAGCAGCAGCGCGACGGCGTGCTCGGCGGCCGAGACGATGTTCGAGGTCGGGGCGTTCACCACGAGCACGCCGCGCGCGGTGGCGGCGGGCACCTCGACGTTGTCCAGGCCGACGCCCGCGCGGGCGACCACCTTCAGGCGCGTGGTGGCGGCCAGTACCTCGGCGTCCACCTTGGTGGCGGAGCGGACCAGCAGCGCGTCGGCGGACTTGACGGCCTCCAGCAGCGCGGGGCGGTCGGTGCCGTCCACGTGCCGGACCTCGACCTCGTCGCCGAACACGGCCAGCGTGGACGGGGCGAGCTTTTCGGCGATGAGGACGACCGGCTTGCTGGGGTTGGTCACGATGGGGCTCCCGTTGACGCGGCTGGGCTCAAACGACGCCCGCGAGTCTAGTCGCGCTGCTCACCGGGCCTGTTAACGGGAGCGCAACCCGGCGGGAACAAGATCGCGGACGCGCAAGCGGAGTGCGGGCTCCGCACCGGTAACGTGGTTCGCTCCCCACGACCGCTTGCGGATGGCCGCCGCCCGCGGGGACTTCACCGGGGTCGGGGCAGCCACCCACCCGGCACCGGAGGGCACACGCCGAGCGCGGTCGTGCGCCGGGCCCTGACCAGTCCGCCGGCCACCTGCGCGGGCTGCTACGCCGCGGACGCGCGCGTCACGCACCCCTTCGGTGCCGGGTTCGGGACCAGCACGGACTCACCCCGCTGGACGTCGTCTTCCACCAGGGCGCCGATCCCGGGCTGGTGGTCACAACCGCCGTCGTGGCCTTCGCGACCGCGGCCGGGACCCTGCCGGAACCGCTCGCGGCCGCTCAGTCCGCGGTCAGCCCGGCGAGGTCGTGGAACTCGCCGTCCCTCGCGCCGGCCACGAATGCGTCCCATTCGGACGGTGTGAAGACCAGGACCGGCCCGTCCGGGTCGGTCGCCTTGCGAAGCGCCGTGTAGACGAGACCGTCGACGTGCTCGACCTGCGCGAACTCCAGTTCGCCTTCGGTGGCCTGCCACCGCGCCCCGGTGAGATCCAGTTCCTCGCGAACCCGCACCTTGTCGTCCACGTGATCACGGTAACTGCGGGAACGAAAAGGGACCGCCCCGGGGGCGCACCCCGGAGCGGTCCCTTCGCACCGAAAAATCAGGCGGTCTCGGTGATCGGCCGGTCGACCCACGACATCAGGCCGCGCAGCTTCTTCCCGGTCTCCTCGATCGGGTGCTGCTCGCCGGCTTCCTGCAGCTTGCGGAAGTTGGCCCGGCCCGCCTCGTCCTCGCCGACCCACTCACGGGCGAAGGTGCCGTCCTGGATCTCGCCCAGGATCTTCTTCATCTCCTCCTTCACCGCGGGCGTGATGACACGCGGGCCGCGGGTGAGGTCGCCGTACTCGGCGGTGTCGGAGATCGAGTAGCGCATCCGGGCGATGCCACCCTCGTACATGAGGTCGACGATGAGCTTCAGCTCGTGCAGCACCTCGAAGTAGGCGATCTCGGGCGCGTAACCGGCCTCGGTCAGCACCTCGAACCCGGTCTGCACCAGCGCGGAGGCGCCACCGCAGAGGACGGCCTGCTCACCGAACAGGTCGGTCTCGGTCTCCTCCTTGAAGGTGGTCTTGATGACCCCGGCGCGGGCGCCACCGATGGCGGCGGCGTAGGACAGCGCGAGCGCCTGCGCGTTGCCGGAGGCGTCCTGCTCGACCGCGATCAGGGCGGGCACGCCCTTGCCGTCGACGAACTGGCGGCGGACCAGGTGGCCGGGGCCCTTCGGCGCGACCATCGCCACGTCCACATTGGCCGGCGGCTTGATCAGCTCGTAGCGGATGTTGAAGCCGTGGCCGAAGAAGAGGGCGTCGCCGTCCTTCAGGTTCGGCTCGATGTCCTCGCTGTAGATGAAGCGCTGCTTGGTGTCCGGCGCGAGGATCATGATCAGGTCGGCCTCGGCGGACGCCTCCGCCGGGGTGAGCACCCGCAGGCCCTCCTCCTCGGCCTTCGCGCGCGACTTCGACCCCTCCGGAAGACCGATGCGCACATCGACCCCGGAGTCGCGCAGGCTCAGCGCGTGCGCGTGGCCCTGGCTGCCGTAACCGATCACGGCGACCTTGCGACCCTGGATGATGCTGAGATCGGCGTCGTCGTCGTAGAAGATTTCGACTGACATGAGGGGAACTGATTCCTTTCGGTTCTAAAACTTCAACGGGGCGCGGAGGCGGTGATCGACCGGGGACCCCGGCCGACCGCGACCATGCCGGACTGCACGATCTCACGCACGCCGTACGGCTCCAGCATGCGCAACAGGGCACCGAGCTTGTCACCGGTGCCGGTGGCCTCGATGGTGAGTGCCTCGGGCGACACGTCGACCACCTTGGCACGGAACAGCTGGACGGTCTCGAGGACCTGGCTGCGCACGGTGGCATCGGCCCGCACCTTGACGAGCAGCAGTTCGCGCTGCACCGACGAGACGGGCTCGAGCTCCACGATCTTGATGACGTTGACCAGCTTGTTGAGCTGCTTGGTCACCTGTTCGAGCGGTAGCTCCTCAACGGCGACCACGATCGTCATCCGGGACACCTCGGGGTTTTCCGTGGGCCCGACGGCGAGGGACTCGATGTTGAAACCGCGGCGGGAGAACAACCCGGCGACTCTGGCGAGCACCCCGGGGACATTCTCCACCAACACGGACAGCGTATGCCTGGTCACTGCGAAACCTCGTCGTCCTCGAACAGCGGGCGGATGCCGCGCGCGGCCATGATCTCGTCGTTGCCGGTCCCGGCCGCAACCATGGGCCAGACCTGGGCGTCCTTGCCGACCACGAAGTCGATCACGACCGGGCGGTCGTTGATCTCCATCGCGCGGCGGATGACGTCGTCGACCTCGTCCTTGGTCTCGCACCGCAGGCCTGCGCAGCCCAGCGCCTCGGCC
>NZ_JBHZEN010000100.1:0-26464 GCF_050958625.1 Amycolatopsis sp. 3B14 | reverse complement strand
ACCTTCTCCCCTGACCGGTGAGGCGTGGGAACAGCTCGCAGGTGCGCAACGACTGGTCCGGCCGTAGATCCGCGTCGAGGTCTATCCCAGTGGTAGGCGCGCCGCAGCGAGGGTGGGCGCGTCGCTGCTCGTCTGGCTCAGGAGTGTGAGCGCCTCTTCGGACGGGGAGCCGGCAGGTGTCGTGCACACGATGAGCACCTGGTCCGGCGAACGGGCGATCGACAGCGTCTGCTGGGTCACGATCACGGTACCGACGACGGGGTGGTGCAGTTCGTAAGACGCGGCGTCACACGGTGCCACGCGGTGGTCGCCCCACAGCGCGACGAACTCCGGGCTCCGCATGGTCAGTTCGCCGATCAGCTCCGCGAGCAGCGGGTCCTGCGGGTGCTTGCCGACGGCGATCCGCAGGTTCCCGACCACCGCGCGGGCCTTGCGCTTCCAGTCGGTGTACAGCTCCCGGCAGTGCGGGTCGAGGAACAGCATCCGGGTCATGTTCGGCCGCCGCGCCGGGTCGTCCGGGCTGTGGAAGTCCAGGTGGCCGGCCAGCAGACTGTGCCCGAGCGCGTTCCATGCCAGCACGTCGGTTCGCCTGCCGAGCACCAGCGCCGGGACGCCGTCCACGGCGCGCAGCAGGTCCCGCGTCTCGTCGGCGAGCTTCTCGGGCCGGGGGCGGCGCGCACGGGGGGCGCGGCGGGCGGCCTCGGCGAGCCGGAGGAGGTGCTCGCGCTCGTGGTCGTCGAGCCGCAGGGCGCGAGCGATCGCGTCGAGCACTTCGGCCGAGGCCCCGCGGGACAAGCCCTGTTCCAGCCTGGTGTAGTACGACACGCTGACCCCCGCCAGCTGGGCCAGTTCCTCCCGCCGCAGCCCGGCCACCCGCCTGCGGGGGCCGACGTCGCGCAGGCCGACGTCCTCCGGGCGCAGCAACGCCCTTCGGGCCTGCAGGAAATCACCGAGTGGGCCAGGTCCGTCCATGCGCCCAGTATCCGGTGCACGGCCGGCGCCCAGCCACACCCTGCGAGGGGTAGGACAACGCGGGAGTGGTTCGCACCCGCCCGCGTTCCCAGACTCGGTGCCATGGAGCACAACCCCGAACAGATCACACTGGGCGAGGTCACCGTCACCCGCGTCAAGGAGTTCTACGGTTCGGTCGGGATGAGGCCGGACGAGTTCTTCCCGGACAGTCCGGACGGCGCGTGGGACGAGCACCGCGACTGGCTGGCGCCCGACTTCTGGGACCCCGGCACCGGCCAGTGCCGGTCGGCGATCCAGTCCTGGCTGCTGCGCAGCGAGGGGCGCACGATCCTCGTCGACACCGGTGTGGGCAACCACAAGGACCGGCCGTACGCCCCGGTCTGGAGCCGGCTGCACACGAGCTACCTCGACAACCTCGCCGCCGCCGGGGTGCGGCCCGAGGACGTCGACATCGTCGTCAACACCCATCTGCACATCGACCACGTGGGCTGGAACACCCGGCTCGACGGCCGCGCCTGGGTGCCGACCTTCCCCAACGCCACGTACCTGCTGCCGAAGCGGGACTTCGACTTCTGGAATCCCGCCAACGAGAACGAGACCGTGTTCGGCCGGGGGAACCAGAACGTCTTCGAGGACAGCGTCACGCCGGTGCACCAGGCCGGCCTGACCCGGCTGTGGGACGGCTCGTACCGGATCGACAAGAACCTGAGGCTCGATCTCGCCCCCGGGCACACCCCCGGCTCGTCCGTGCTCGTCCTCGAGTCCGGCGGCGACCGGGCCCTGTTCGTCGGGGATCTGATGCACACCCCACTGCAGATCCCGGAGCCGGACACCAACTCCTGCTTCTGTGAGGACCCCGCCGAATCCCGCGCCACCCGGCACAAGCTGCTCGGCCACGCCGCCGAGACCAACGCGCTCGTGTTCCCCGCGCACTTCGCCGGCGCGGGCGCCGCCGTGGTCGAGCGCGACGGATCGAAGTTCGCGATCAAGGAGTGGGCGGCCTTCTCCCGCATCTCCTGACCCCGCCTGGAAAGGAAGTCTTTTCCGTGACCTGCAACGCGGATCCGGTGGTGGAAACCCCGGCGGGCGCCGTGCGCGGCGTCCGCGACGACTCCGGTGAGTTCTACCGCGCCATCCCCTACGCGGCGGCCCCGATCGGCGCCCGCCGGTTCGCCGCGCCCGAGCCACACCCGGGCTGGCCGGGCGTCCGCGACGGCACGCGGCCTTCGCCCACCGCGCCCCAACCCGCCCGCGACTTCGGCAAGCTCGACATGACCCCGTACTTCGGTCCGGGCTGGATCCGGGGCGAGGAGTACCTGACCGTCGACGTCCGCACCCCCGCCGCGGACGGCGGCAGGCGCCCCGTCCTGGTCTTCGTGCACGGCGGCGGATTCGTCACCGGCTCGACCCGCGCCGCGCTCTACGACGGCCGCGCGTTCGCCCGCGACGGCATCGTGCTCGTGACGGTGAACTACCGCCTCGGCATCCCCGGGTTCCTCGACCTGGACGGCGCTCCGGCCAACCGCGGGCTGCTCGACGTGCTCGCCGCGCTCGGCTGGGTCCACGCCACCATTGCGGCATTCGGTGGCGACCCGGACAACGTCACGATCTGCGGCCAGTCCGCGGGCGCCACGCTCGTCGGAACGCTGCTCGCGACGCCGGAGGCGGGCGGCCTCTTCCGGCGGGCGATCATGCAGAGCGGCAGCGGAACCGGCGCCTTCACCCCGGAACAGGCGCGACGCGTCACCACCGCGGCGGCTGCCGCGCTGGGTGCCGAACCTACCGCCGAGGCGTTCGCCGCGATCCCGGACGAGCGTTTCGTGGCGGTCCTGCCCGCGTTGACCGGACTCGACCTGCGCACCAGCACCGCCACGGACCCGCTGGCCGGCCTCAGCCCGTTCAGCGTCGTCCGCGCGGTCCAGCCCGCCGACGCTCTCGCCGACGGCCCGGCCCGTGACGTCGACCTGCTCATCGGCACCAACACCGAAGAAGGCCACCTCTACCTCGTGCCGCAGGGCACTCTGGAGACCACCACGGAGGCGGACGTGCGCGCCCTCGCCGCGCAAGTGCACCCGCACCCGGAGGCTGCGCTCGCCGCGCTACCGGAGGCGACCCCGGGCGAACTGCGCTCGGCAGTGCTCGGACAGGCCCTGTTCGGGACCGGGACGCAACGCTTGGCGCATGCCCATGCGCGGCTTTCGGGCGGCCGCACCCACGTCTACTCGTTCGGGTACCGCTCGACCGCCCTGAATGGACGGCTCGGCGCCGCCCACACCGTCGAATTGCCGTTCGTCTTCGACATCGCCGACGAGCCGTGGCTGCACGGTGACACCGGCCTGCTCGGCCCGGACCCCGTCCCGGACGGCCTCGCCGCCCGGGTGCACGGGGCCTGGGTCTCCTTCGCCCGGACCGGGGACCCGGGCTGGGCCGCGTACGATCCGCGACGACCTGTCGCGGAGGCGCTCGGCACCCTGCGGTGAACGGGTTCAGGCGGAGCTGTCGACGGGGAAGGTGACCCGGACCGTGGTGCCCTGCCCAGGCGTCGAGGTGACGTCGACCGTGCCGCCGTGTGCGGTCACGATTCCCTCGACGATGGCCAGGCCCAGTCCGGACGAGCCGCCGCCGTCGCGGCTGCGGCTCGGGTCGGCTCGGTAGAAGCGCTCGAACACGTGCGGCAGGTGCTCCGGCGCGATCCCGTCGCCCTCGTCCCGCACCGCGACCAGCACGTCGCGGTCGCGGGAACTGACCGTGACGGTGACCGGCGTGCCGGGCCGGGTGTGCTGCACCGCGTTGCCGACGAGGTTGCGCAGCACCTGCTGGATGCGCGGGCCGTCGCCGTCGACGACCGCTTCCGCCGCTCCGTCCAGGGTGATCTTCCGGTCGCCGCTGACGATCCGGGCGTCGTCCACCACCTCGCGGGCCAGCGTGACCACGTCCACCGGCGTGCGGTTGAGCGGCTGGGCCGCGTCGAGCCGGGCCAGCAGCGCCAGCTCGTCGACGAGCAGCCGCATCCGGCCCACCTCGGCCTGCATCCGCGCCATGGCGTGGTCGAGCTCGTCGCGATCGCGCAGCCCGCCCTGGACGTACAGGTCGATCCAGCCATGCATGGTCGTCAGCGGCGTGCGCAGTTCGTGGCTGGCGTCCGCGACGAAGGTCCGCAGCCGGTCCTGCGCCCGCTGCTGGGCGTCGTACGCCTTCTGCAGCCTGGCACTGAGCACGGCGGCGCGCGGGCCTGCGACCAGCGCGACGAGGGCGGGCCGCCACCGGGAGCGCCAGTTCACCGCTGCTCCGCACGCAGGCTGTACCCGAAGCCCCGCACGGTGCGGATCAGCGACGGGCCGCCGAAGTCGATCTTGCGGCGCAGGTTCGAGACGAACCGCTCGACCACGCCCGCGTCGCCGCCGAAGTCGTACTGCCAGACGCGTTCCAGGATCTGCGCCTTGGACACCACCCGCCCGGAATTGACCATCAGGTAACGCAGCAGCCGGAATTCGGTGGGCGACAGCTCGACCGGGCGCCCGCCCCTGGTCACCACGTGCCTCGTTTCGTCCATCTCCAGGTCGCCGCAGGACAACACCCCCTCCGGCACCGCGGACGGCACGCGGCGGGCGCGCCGCAACAGCGCCTCCAGCCGCACGGCGACCTCCACCACGTCGAACGGCTTGGTGAGGTAGTCGTCGCCGCCCATGCGCAGCCCCCGCACCCGGTCGTCCAGCCCGTCGCGGGCGGTCAGGAACATCACCGGCACGTCGACACCTCGCGAGCGCAGCAGCTGCAGCAGGTCGAACCCGTTTGTGCCAGGCAGCATCACATCCAGCACGATCGCGTCCGGTGCGCGCGCCTCGATCGCGGCCAGCGCGGCCGGCACGTCACCGGCCGCCTCGACCTCGAACCCGGCGAACCGCAGCGCGGACAACAGCAGCTCGCGCAAGCCCGGGTCGTCGTCCACCACGAGAACCTTGTCCACGTTGCCCATCACACCACGTCCGGCTGGGCTGCCGCGAACCTGACGGACGGCTGAGGGTTTCCTGACGGTTGGTCCGTACCTGTGGTTCGACCGGCCCTGCCGGCCCTAACGTTCCTCTCAGGACAGCGGAAAATCAGTGGGGAGAACGGAAATGCCAACACGTCGTGGATTTCTCGCCGGCACGGCGGCACTGGGCGGTGCGGCACTGGTCGGACCGGCGAAGGCGGACGGGATTCCGCTCGGTCAGGCGCCGGAACCGGTCACGATCAAGCCGGGTGATCCCCGCTACGAAGACCTCGTGTTGCGCCGGACGAGCGAGCGGTTCTTCCCGCGTCCCGGTTCCTTCCGCTTGCCCACGACTACCGAGCAGGTCGTGCGGGCGGTGGCGGACGCGACGCGCGAGGGCAAGCGGGTGACCGTGCGAAGTGGTGGGCACTGCTACGAGAACTTCGTCGGCGACGGCGCGGAGGTGATCATCGACCTGTCCGCGATGCGGCAGGTCACGTTCGACCGGCGGCGCAACGCGTTCATGATCGAGCCGGGCACGACCCTGTGGGAGGTGTTCGAGCGGCTCTACCTCGGCTGGGGCGTCACCATCCCCGGCGGCCAGTGCGGCGGCGTGGCCGCGGGCGGGCACATCCAGGGTGGCGGTTACGGCCCGCTGTCCCGGAGTCTCGGCTCGGTCGTGGACTACCTGTACGCGGTCGAAGTCGTCGTCGTGGACCGGTCCGGGCGGGCACGCGCGGTGGTCGCGACCCGCGAGCAGGACGACGAGAACCGGGACCTGTGGTGGGCGCACACCGGAGGCGGCGGCGGGAACTTCGGCGTGGTCACGCGGTACTGGATGCGCTCGCCCGGCGCGACCGGTGACGATCCCGCCCGCCTGCTGCCGAAACCACCCGCGGTGACCCTCGGCGCGACGATCGGGTGGCGCTGGCAGGACACCACCGAGGAGTCGTTCCACCGGCTGCTGCGCAACTACGGCGAATGGCACGAGCGCCACAGCGCGCCCGACTCGCCCTACGCCAGCCTCTTCAGCCCGATGCTGATCACCCGGCGCAACACCGGCGCCGACCCCGGCGCGTTCATCATGGTGGCCACAATGGACGGAAGCCTGCCCGACGCGGACCGGCTGCTGCGCGACTACCTCCAGGAGATCACCGCGGGAGTCCGGGGCACGATCACGGTGGAGCCGCCGCACCGGCTGCCGTGGCTGGCGGCGGTGAAGGCCGGATCGCTCAGCCAGGAAGACGAATCCGGGATGTTCAAGGCGAAAGCCGCCTACCTGCGCAAGCGGTTCACGGATGCGCAGATCGGCACCGCCTACCGCTACCTGACGAGCACGGACCACCGCAACGAGCGGGCTGTGCTGCTGCTGGTGCCCTACGGCGGCAGGGTCAACACCGTCGCGCCGGACGCGACCGCACTGGCCCAGCGGGACAGCATCATGAAGGCGATCTACACCGTCACCTGGACCGACCCGGACGGCGAGCAGGCGAACCTGGACTGGATCCGGCGCTGGTACCGCGCGATGTACCAGGACACCGGCGGTGTGCCGGTACCCAACAGCGCGAACGACGGCTCCTACATCAACTACCCGGACATCGACACCACCGATCCGGAGTGGAACAGGTCCGGAGTCGCCTGGCACACGTTGTACTACAAGGACAACTACCGGAAGCTCCAGCAGGTCAAGGCACGCTGGGACCCGCGGGACGTGTTCCACCACGCCATGTCGGTCAGGCTGCCGGACCAGGCCGTGTCCGGCTGAGACCCTCGCCGGTTACGAACCACGAGGCTCGAACCGGGGAAAGAACTTCCCGGGAGCTCCGTCGCGGCGTCGAAACCGCCGACGAACATCATCGCGTGCTCCACAGTAGCGATGCCGTACATGCCGGGCCGCCGCATCACGTCGGCCAGCCGGCCGGCGTTGTCCATCATTCAGCCTCCCGACACGAACCTACCGGGTTCAGCCTCACTGCCCGTGATCGCTCGCGGAGCAGCGAGGCGATCCCGGCATTACCGAAATCTGACGAGTGCGTCGCGGCAGGTGGGCGATGGGTGGGGCGGCCATAGGGTGGCCGCCATGCGGGTTCTTCTCACCGGGGGCGCTGGGTTCATCGGCTCGTGCGTTGCTGATCTGCTGGCCGCCGACGGGCATGACGTTCTGGTGCTCGATGATCTCCTTCCCCAGGCGCACGACGGCGACGCGGTGCCGGCATACCTCGCGGGGCATCGGTTCGTTCGGGGCACTCTCACGGACGGCGGGCTGGTGCGTGATCTGCTGGACGGGGTGGACGCGGTGTGTCATCAGGCCGCCGTCGTGGGGCATGGGCTTGATCCGGCGGATGCTCCGCTCTACGCGTGGCACAACGACTACGGCACGGCGGTGCTGCTGGCCCAGATGTACACCGCCGGGGTCGGGCGGCTGGTGCTGGCCTCCTCGATGGTCGTCTACGGGGAAGGCCGCTACCGGTGCCCGGCCCACGGCCTGGTCGACCCCGCCGCCCGCACACCGGCAGCGCTGGATGCCGGCCGGTTCGAGCCGCCTTGCCCGCGCTGCGGCGCCGACCTCGAACCGCTCCTCGTGCCGGAGGACGCGCCGCTGCGGCCGCGCAGCACCTACGCGGCCACGAAGCTCGCGCAGGAACACCTCGCCGCCGCCTGGGCGAGGCAGACCGGGGGCAGCGTGTGGGCGTTGCGCTACCACAACGTGTACGGGCCGCGGATGCCGCGCGACACCCCGTACGCCGGCGTCGCGGCGCTGTTCCGCTCCGCTCTGGAACGCGGTGAGGCTCCCACCGTCCTCGAGGACGGGCGGCAGCGGCGGGACTTCGTGCACGTCGAGGACGTCGCCGAAGCGAACCTCCGGGCACTGACCACTCCGGGCGCGCCGGGCGAGCTGACTCCGGTCAACGTCTGCTCCGGCACCCCGCACACCGTCGGCGACCTGGCCACCGAACTGGCCCTGGCCTTCGGCGGGCCGCCCCCGGTGGTGGCCGGGGGTGCACGACCCGCCGACGTCCGGCACGTCGTGGCCGATCCGGCCCGCGCCCGCGAACTGCTGGGGTTCACCGCGAAGATCCCCTTCACCGAGGGGATCGCGGCCTTCGCCGCCGCGCCGCTGCGTGCCTGAGCATCAGTGCGCGGCGAGCGGGAGGCGGACCTCGAACCGGCAGCCCGCGCCGTGGTTGCGCACCCCGATCCGGCCGTGATGCGCCTCCACGAGTCCCTTCGTGATCGCCAGCCCCAGTCCCGCGCCCGCCGCGCCGGAGGGGTCCGGGGTGCGGGCCGCCGTGCCGCGGAAGGCGACGTCGAACACCCGGGCCAGCTCGTCGTCCGGGATGCCGCCACACCCGTCGTCCACGGCGAGCAGCGCGTCGCCGCCCTCGACGGCCACCCGCACGGACACCGTGCCGTCCGGGGGCGTGTGCCGGATCGCGTTGGAGACCAGGTTCTGCACGATCCGCGCCAGTTCCGGGTCGCTGCCGAACACGACCGGCCACGAGTCGGACTCGGCGCGCACGCAGACCTGCTTCCGCCGCGCGATCGGCGCCTGCGTGGCGACCGCGTCGCTCACGACGTCCCGCAGCGGCACCGCCGACATCGACAGCCGCAGCTCTCCCGCCGTGATGCGGGAGAGCTCGAACAGGTCGGTCACCATGCCGGAGAGCCGTTCGCTCTCGCCGCTGATGCGCTGCGCGTAACCGGCGACCTCGCGCTGGTCGGAGACGATGCCGTCGGCGAGCGCCTCGGCCATCGCCCGGATCCCGGCCAGCGGGCTGCGCAGGTCGTGGCTGATCCACGCCACCAGGTCGCGCCGCGCGGCCTCGGCCGTCCGCTCACGCTCACGCGCCTCGCGCTCCCACACCGTGCGCCGCGCGATGGTGCGGCCCAGCACGATCGCGGCCGGCACGGTGACCAGTCCGACGAGCAGGCACACCAGCACCATCGTGGTCATCGCCGGGGTGAACATGAAGCCGCTGACGCCGAGCACGCCGGTCAGCGTCGACAGCACGGGGATCAGCACGAGCACTGTCAGCGTGGTCGCGAGCGAGCGGCGCCGCAGGACGTACAGGACCAGCCCGCCGGCGACCGCGACCGGCAGGGCGAACAGCAGCGCCACCGGCAGGATGTGCCAGGCGTGCAGGAGCATGTCCCGCCACGGTTCGCTCGGTTCGATCATGGCCGCACCGGGTCGTAGCGGTAGCCGACACCCCACACCGTCGCGATCCGCGTGGGCCTGGCCGGGTCGTCCTCGATCTTCTCGCGCAACCGGCGCACGTGGACGGTCACGGTGGACTGGTCGCCGAAGTTCCAGCCCCACACCTTCTCCAGCAGTTCCTCGCGGGAGAACGCGGTGCCGGGCTGGGCGAGGAAGAACGCGAGCAGGTCGAACTCGCGGGTGGTCAGGGACAGCGGCCGCCCGTCGAGGGTCGCCTGGTGCGCGCTCAGCCGCAGCCGCAGGCCGCCGTCGGTGAGCACGGCGGGCGCCGGTTCGCGCGCGGGCAGCCGCGCCCGCCGCAGCACCGACATCACCCGCAACGCGAGTTCGCGCGGGCTGAACGGTTTCGTCACGTAGTCGTCGGCGCCCAGGCGCAGGCCGGCGATGCGGTCCTCCTCCTCGCCGAGCGCGGTGAGCAGGACGACCGGCACCGCGGTGCGTTCCCGCATCCGCCGGCAGACTTCGAGGCCGCTCATGCCGGGCATCATCACGTCGAGCACGACCAGGTCGGGTTCGCGCCCGGCGAAGCGGCGCAGCGCCTCGTCGCCGTTCCCGGCGAGTTCGACGGTGAAGCCGCCCGCTTCGAGGTAGCGCCGCACGACGTCGCGCACCGTCTCGTCGTCGTCCACGACGAGGATGTGGCCTGTTCCAGTCACGTCCGCCCTACCAGTACGTCAGCACGAGGTGGTTCACCGCGAGCGCCGTGACGGCCTGGCCGGCCAGCCAGACCCGGCGCCGGCCCGGCAGCAGCGACACCGCGGGCACCAGCCACACCAGGAATGGTAGCCAGATCCGCTCGGTCTCGGCCTTGGACAACCCGGACAGGTCCGCCAGCGCGACGGCCAGCGCCGCCCCGGCGACCAGCAGCAGCACCGGATCGCGCCACCGCCGGACGAGCACCGCGCGCCGCACCCCGGCGATCACCGCGGGCCCGGACGCGATCACCAGGCACGCCAGGTTCGCCCACACCCAGTAGGCGTACGGCCGCTCGGCGGCGATGCCCTGGTAGTACCGCTCGACGACGAGGTGGTAGCCGTCGAGCCACCAGAACCCGGCCAGCGCGAACACACCGGTGACGGCGAGCGCGCCGGCCACCGCCAGCGGCAACGCGCGGGCGACGCTCCGCCCGGCGACCGCCACCGCGAGCGCGACCGTCCCGAGCAGGACGAGCCCGTAGGACAGGAAGATCCCGAACCCGAGCACCACACCTCCGGACAAGGCCGCCGGGACCGCCGAGCGCCGGCCGGTGCGGAAGGCCAGCGTGGCGTGCGCGAGCAGAGCGATGCCCACGGCGGTGACCCCGGCGAACAGCCCGTCCGCGGAGGCGCCGATCCACACCGCGCCCGGGAAGAGCACCAGGAACGGCAGCGTCGCGCGCGCCGCATCGGCCCGGCCCAGCGCGGACAACGTCACCGCCACCGCGGGCACGGCCAGGCATCCGGCGAGTACGCACACCACGGCGGCCCATCCCCCGCCGGACAGGCCGAGGCGGTCGAGCCACACGAACACCAGGGTCGCGCCCGGCGGGTGCCCGGACACGTGGGTGGTCCACGAGTCCGGCTGGAAGTCGAGGATCCGGGCAGTGAACCCGCGCAGCATGGCCGGGATGTCGTGGATGCCGGGCACCTCGCGCAGGTACTCGTTGGGGTTGGTCAGGCGCCCGGTGAGGCCGCGTTGCCAGCCATCGACGAGCGCGAGCGCGAACGTCCAGGCCAGCGCCGCGAGGTAGGACCCGGCCAGCAGCGGCCGCCACGCCGTCGTCCGCGCGAGCGACGGCCCCCAGGCGACCACCGCGAACGCCACCATGACGGCGAGCACCGTGCCCGGGCCGGCGTGCGGCAGCCAGACCCCGAACAGCGGCGCGGCCGGTGCGAGGAGGGTGACCCCGGAACCGGGCCGGTTGAGGTAGGCGCCGACCGCGACGGCCACCGCGACCAGCGCGCCCGCGCACACCACGGTCACCAGGTCCGCCCGGCGGCCGCTGCGCTCCGGCGCCCGCACGACGTCCACCCGCACTCGTGTCCCCTTCCGCGCCGACTTCGCGCACCGTAACCCGCCGGCCGCGCCGACAGCGGCGCTCGCGCGGATCCGTCAGGAGTCGGTAAGAATTGTCAAGGCGTCATGATTCGGTAAGGGCCGCAACGGTTCTCAACTCTCCACCGTGGACATACCGTCCGGTGTCGTGGATGTGATCCTGCCCTGTCTCGACGAGTCCGGTTCCCTGCCCGGCGTGCTGTCGGCGCTGCCGCCTGGCTGCCGGGCGATCGTGGTCGACAACGGCTCGACCGACGGTTCGGCCGAGGTCGCCGCCGCCGCGGGCGCCAAGGTGGTCAGCGAACCGCGCCGCGGCTATGGCGCGGCCGTGCACACCGGCCTGGAGCACGCGACCAGCGACCTCGTCGCCGTCCTGGACGCCGACGGCTCGCTCGACCCCGCCGCGCTGACCGCGCTCGCCGGCGTGGTGGAGCGTGGCGAGGCGGACCTGGCGGCCGGACGGCGGCGGCCGGTTCCCGGCGCGTGGCCCTGGCACGCCCGCGCGGCCAACGCCGTGTTGTCGGCGCTGCTGCGGCTGCAGGGCGTGCCGGTGCACGACATCGCGCCGGTCCGCGTGACCCGCCGGGAGGCGCTCCTCGGGCTCGGCGTGACCGACCGCGCGTCCGGCTACCCGCTGGAACTGCTGATCCGGGCGGGCCGCGCCGGGTGGGTGGTGCGCGAGTGCGACGTGGTCTACCGGCCCCGGTCCGCGGGCCGGTCGAAGGTGTCGGGTTCGGTGCGCGGGACCGTGGGCGCGGTCCGCGACATGGCGCGGGTGCTGCTCGGATGACCGCCCGGTTCTGCCTGCTGGTGGTCGCCAAGGCGCCGGTGCCCGGGTTCGCGAAAACCCGGCTGTGCCCGCCCGCGTCGCCGGACCAGGCCGCCGAGATCGCCGCCGCCGCGTTGCTGGACACGCTCGATGCGGTCGCCGCGACCCCAGGGGCGGTGCCCGTCGTCGCCGTGACCGGGGATTTCGCCACCGCCGCGCGGTCGGCGGAGATCCGGCGGGCACTGACGCGGACGACAGTCCTGGATCAGCGCGGCGGGCCCTTCGGGGAGCGGCTGGCGAACGCGCACGCCGACACCGCCGCCCGGCACCCCGGCCTGCCGGTGCTGCAGATCGGCATGGACACCCCGCAGGTCCGTCCGGAGCTGCTCGCGGCGGCGGCCGCGGACCTCGCCGCGCACCAGGCGGTGCTGGGCCGCGCGCCCGACGGCGGCTGGTGGGCCCTGGGCCTGCGGGACCCGGCGGCCGCCCGCGTGCTGGCGGACGTGCCCATGTCGCGATCGGACACCGGCGACCGCACACACGCGGCCCTGTCCCGGCGTGGCGCGGTGCCGCGCGAACTCGGCGAGTTGTCCGATGTGGACACGATGGCGGACGCGCGCGCGGTGGCTTCGCTGTGCCGCGGCCGGTTTCCGGCCGCGGTGGCGGCGGTGACGCGGTGAGCGGGCATTTCGACAGTGCTCTCCTGGGCGGGCACTGCCGTCTGGAACTCGCCGACGGCAGCCGGATCGAGCTGCCCGCCCAGCGCTGGGTGCGCGATCCCGGCACCGCCGACGAGCTGCTGCTCGGCCGCTGCTGGGGTCCGACCCTGGACATCGGGTGCGGTCCCGGTCGTCTGACGGCGGCGCTCGCGCGGCGGGGTGTCCCGTCGCTGGGCATCGACGTGTCCGGCACCGCGGTCCGCCTGACCCGCCGCCGGGGCGGGGTGGCGTTGCGGCGGGACGTGTTCGACCGCGTGCCCGGGGCCGGCCGGTGGCGGCACGCTCTGCTGGCGGACGGCAACATCGGCATCGGCGGCGACCCGGTGGCGTTGCTGCGGCGCGTGTTCGAGCTGCTCGGGCCCGGCGGCCGGGCGCTCGTCGAACTGGACCCGCCCGGCGCGGCGGTCCGGCGGGAACGCGTGCGGGTCGACGGCAGCCCGTGGTTCCCGTGGGCCTGGCTGGGCGCCGACGCGCTGGCCGGCGTCGCCGCGGCCGCCGCACTGGCGGTGTCCTGGACGGCGGCGCACGGCGGGCGGCACTTCGCCGAGCTCAGGCGCGGCGGCTGAGGATCAGGCGCACCCCGTAGACGAGTCCGGAGACCGCGAACATCGCCAGGACCAGCCACAGCCAGCGGCCGAGGTAGGGCTGCTGGTCCAGTCCGGTGGCGGCGAGGTGGGTGGCCTCGCCCTGGCGGATGATGCCGGGCAGGAACAGCAGGAAGGTCAGCCCGGCGCCGAGCAGGGGCAGGCGGATGTGGTTGACGATCCGGACGGGCAGCCGCGCCAGTGCTCGTCCGGACAGTGCCCATCCGACGAGTGCACAGAGCGGGAACAGGACGAGGTCGTGCACGACGGCGGCGCCGGCGAACCAGGCCAGCATCGTCGGCAGATCCGGCTCGCCCAGCAGGAAGGAGCCGGCGTAGGCCGCGAGCGCGAGGCCCGCGAGCAGGGCGATGAGCCGTTTCACCGGGCGCTCCGGAAGGCGATCGAGCGCACCCATTTCGTGCAGTGCACGCCGGGCAGGGCGGGGACGATGACGCGGGCGGGGAAGCCGTGGTCGGGGTTGAGGTCCTCGCCGTTGACCCGCAGCGCGAGCAGCGAGTCGGGATCGGTGGCCTGGCCGGGGTTGAGGGTCGCCTGGGCGAACGGTCCCCGTTCGAGCGAGGTCACCGACGCCGAGGCGGGGTCTGGGATTCCGGCGAGCGCGGCCAGGTCGCGCAGCCGCACCCCGGTCCAGGTCTGTACGGTCGACCAACCCTCGACGCAGGCGATGGGCAGCCGCACGGTGTGCTGGGGCAGGGCGAGCAGGTCGTCGCGGGTGAGGACGAGCTCGTGCCCGCCGGTGACGGTGAGCCGCCAGCTCGCGCCGGTGCTCTCGGCGGTGATCCCGGCCGCGGCGGCGGTCCGGTTGACCGGGAAACCCTCCCCCGGTTGCCTGCCGCGTGGCAGGAGCAGTGCCAGGTCCCGCAACGGGCCTCCGGTGGACTGTCCCGCGGTGAGGAGGCCGACGAGCAGGGCTCCGCCGCCGACTGTGCCGAGCAGCCCGCGCCGGCTCAGGCTCGGGGGCGCGGGGTCGGTGGCGACGAGCCCGGTGTCGTCGGGCGGCTCGGGCACGGTGTCTTCGCGCGAGGTGGCCAGTTCGCGGCGCAGGGAGCGGGACCGCAGCGCGCGCACCGTGGTGGGGAGTTTGAGCGCGACGTGCGTGACGAACGAGGCGAGGAAGACCCACGCGCCGATGTAGTGCCCGGTGTAGAAGCTGAACCCGAAGACGTAGTCGTACTGGATGTTGAGGATCCCGGTGGCGAACTCGAACAGGGTGCTGCCGACCAGGAGCAGCAGCGAGATCCGTTCCAGCGCGTGGGTGAGCGAGCGGACCGGTGGCCAGGCGAACAGCTTCGGGATGACCGACCACAGCTTGGCCAGCACGACCGGCGCGAGCACCAGCGCCAGGCCGACGTGCAGGCCCTGCGTCAGCTGGAACAACCACGCCGGGCGCGTCGGCCAGTCGAACGCAGGCAGGCGCAGCCACCCGACGTCCGCGGGAATTCCCTGTCCCGGCCCGTAGGCGGCGTAGTCCAGCAGGCCGGTGACGATCACGAGCGGCAGGCAGGCCAGCAGCACCACGCCGAGGACGGAGGTGAGCCAGGGGCCGCGCAGCGGACTGCGGAACCGGATGCGCCGCAACACGCGCGGCGGTGGCGTTGTCACGCAGGCGATGCTAGGTCCGTGCCCGCGCCGTCCGGCCGTTCCCAGTTGTCCGTTGAGACTCTCGTAAGATCCGCGGCCGCCCGTACCGGACCCGCACCGGAACCGCACACCGCGGGCTGCCGGACGGGGAAGCGGCGCGGTCCGTGTCAGCGGAACGTCGTCGCCACGCACGCGACGAATGCGAAGATCCTTCCGATTCAGGCCGCCTCATGGTGGCCGCTGTTGCCAGCGAATACGAAGGTGCGATGAAACACTCACGCAAACTCGCCGGGCTCGCCACCGCAGGCGCCCTCGCCGTGTCCACGCTGCTGTTCGCCCCCGAAGCCGCCGCCATCGACCACGAGGTCTGGACCGCCGACGGCGACCCGGGCGGCGTCGCCTGGTTCACCGAGCACGGTGACTACGTCTACGCCTGCGACATGGAGGCGGACGGCTGGGCCGTGGGCCTCGACGTGTACTGGAACGGCGGCTCCTACACGCTCAGCGCGGGCGGCAGCGGCAACTGCGACCTCGCGGACGCCAGCGAGGCCGGGCACAACCTGCCGGAGAACGCCTACATCAACTTCCGCGTCTACCTGCACAAGGACGGCACGCCCTACGCCTACCAGCGCACCGCGCAGTGGTACAACGACAACTGACGCACTCGCCGGATCTCCGGGGCCGCGAGCGGTAACGCCGCTCGCGGTCCACCCCGTCACTCCTCGTGTCCGCTGTGCCGCCGGTCGTTCGGTGGGACAATGTCGGGATCCGGAGGGGCGCATGGGCGAGGAAGTCGGGCAGCACACCTTCACGAGGGCCGACCGCACGAGGTACCGGGCGCGGTTGCGGCGGTGCCTGGAGGCGTTCGCGCGCATGCTGCGGGAGTCGCACTTCGAGTTCGAGCGGCCGATGACCGGGCTGGAGATCGAGCTCAACCTGGTCGACGAGCGCGGCGAGCCGACGATGTGCAACGCCAGGACGCTGGAGGCCATCGCCGACCCGGACTTCCAGACCGAGCTGGGCCAGTGGAACCTCGAGATCAACGTCTCGCCCCGCCGGCTCAACGGCGACGGCGCGAAGACGTTCGAGGACGACGTGCGCGCCAGCCTGAACGCCGCGGAGGCGAACGCCAACCGCATCGGCGCGCACCTGATCATGGTCGGCATCCTGCCCACCCTGCGCCAGGACCACCTGACCGGCGCGTCGCTGTCGCTGAACCCGCGGTACGAGCTGCTCAACGACCAGATCCTGGCCGAACGGGGCGAGGACCTGCACATCGCCATCGACGGCGTCGAACGCCTGCGGGCCACGTGCGACACGATCGTGCCCGAGGCGGCGTGCACGAGCACCCAGTTCCACCTGCAGGTGAGTCCCGCTCAGTTCCCTGCCTACTGGAACGCCGCGCAGGCGATCGCCGGGGTGCAGGTCGCGGTCGGTGCGAACTCGCCGTTCCTGCTCGGCAAGCACCTGTGGGCCGAGACGCGCATCGCGCTGTTCGAGCAGGCCACCGACACCCGACGCGAGGAGCTGAAGGCACAGGGCGTGCGGCCGCGGGTGTGGTTCGGCGAGCGGTGGATCACCTCGATCTTCGACCTGTTCGAGGAGAACGCCCGGTACTTCTCCGCGTTGCTGCCGATCTGCTCCGAGGAGGACCCGTTCGAGGTGCTCGACCGGGGCGACACGCCGTCGCTGCAGGAGCTGCGGCTGCACAACGGCACGATCTACCGCTGGAACCGGCCGATCTACGCGGTCACCCGCGACCGCGCTCACCTCCGGGTGGAGAACCGGGTCCTGCCCGCCGGTCCGACGGTCATCGACACCATGGCCAACGGCGCGTTCTACTTCGGACTCGTCCGCACCCTGGCCGAGGACGAGCGTCCGATTTGGACCCGGATGTCGTTCAGCGCGGCGGAGGAGAACTTCCACACCTGCGCGCGCAACGGCATCGACGCCTCGATCTACTGGCCGGGGCTGGGCACGGTCCCGGTGGCGGAACTGGTGCTGCGGCGGCTGCTGCCCATGGCCGACGAGGGGCTGCGGAAGTGGGACGTCGACGCCGGTGAACGCGACCGGCTGCTGGGCGTGATCGAGCAGCGGTGCCTGACCGGCACCACCGGCGCGAGCTGGCAGCAACGACGGTTCCGCCGCCTGTTCGACACGACGGGCCTGGACAGGTTCGACACGCTGCGCACCCTGGTCGGCGAGTACCGGGAGCACATGCACACGAACGAGCCGGTGCACAGCTGGCCGGATTAAGGGTCCTGGCGGCTTCGAGCTAGCCGCGACGAGGTTCCTCCAACAGCCGGAGCCGTTGCGGGACTTCCTGAGCACTGGAGAAGAGGCTCGCGCGCACGGCGCGGGACATTGCCCGATCCCCGCCGGACGGATCAGGTGCTCGACCCGAACGTCTCCACCGCGCGGCGAGCCTCCGCCTCGCAGTCGGTGAACGTCGCCGTTGCCAGGGTGGCTCCGACCGGGCGGATGGCGGCCGCAGTCATCGACAGGCTCGTCATCCCGAGGCCGGTCAGCACGCGGGCCAGGCGCGGGTCCGCCGCCGCCTCCCCGCACACGCCCGCCGGCTTGCCGGCATCCCGCGCCGCTTCGCCGATCAGGGCTATCAACCGGAGCAGCGCCGGCTGCCACGGGTCGTTCAACGCGGCCACCGCGCCGAGCTGACGGTCCGCGGCGAACGTGTACTGCGCGAGGTCGTTGGTGCCCACGGACACGAAATCCACCGCCTCCAGGATCTCGCGCGCGGCCAGCGCCGCCGCGGGCACCTCGATCATCACCCCGGCCCGGGCGATCCCGGCGGCCCGCGCCCGCTCCGCGAACCACGCCGCCTCCGCGGCGGTCGCCACCATCGGCGCCATCACCGACACCTCCGCACCCGACTCGGCGGCCGCGGCGGCGATCGCTTCGAGCTGGCGGTCCAGCACCTCCGGACGGGCGAACGCGACCCGCACGCCCCGCACCCCCAGCGCGGGGTTCGGCTCCGGCTCCGGCGCCAGGAACGCCAGCGGCTTGTCCGCCCCCGCGTCCAGTGTCCGCACCACCACCGGCTTCCCGGCGAACGGTGCGAGCACGGCCGCATACGCCGCACGCTGCTCGGACACGGACGGCTCGGACGGCGCGTCCAGGTAGCAGAACTCCGTGCGGAACAACCCGATCCCCTCGGCGCCGGCCTCGGCGGCCGCCCGCGCGTCCGCCACCGAACCGACGTTGCCGAGGATCCGGACCCGGCGCCCGTCCGCCGTCGCGCCCACGCCGTTCCACTCCACCGCCGCCCGCCGGTCCGCGACCACCACCGGCCCGCGCGGGTCCGCCGGCTCGACCACGCCGGTGTCGCCGTCCACGACGAGCGCCTCGGCCCCACAGGCCAGCAACCCCCGCACCGCGACGACAGCGGGGATTCCCAGCGCCCGCGCCAGGATCGCGGTGTGGCTGGTCGGCCCGCCCTGCTCGGTCACCAGCGCCAGCACCTTCGCCGGATCGAGCCCCGCGGTGTCGGCGGGCGCGAGATCACGGGCGACCAGCACGCTCGGCGACGCCAGTTCCGGCACCCCGGGCGGCTCGACGCCGAGCAGTTCGGCGACGATGCGGTCCCGCACGTCCTGGATGTCCCGCACGCGCTCGGCGAGGTACCCGCCCGCGGCGGCCAGCGAGCGGGCGAACCCGTCCGCGGCCTCGTGCACCGCGCGCGGCGCGGGCACGCCTTCGACCGTGACCAGCCGCTCGGCCTCGGCGACCAGCCCGGGGTCGTTCGCCATCGCCGCGGTGGTGAACAGGATGTCCGCCGCCTCGCCCGCCGCGGTGGCGGCGAGGTCCTCCAGGCGCCGGGCGACGGCCGCCGCGGCCGGCGCGATCCGCGCCGCGTCGGCGGCCGAGTCGGCGGGCGCCGGGGTGCGCGGGGGTTCGCCCAGCGGCTCGGCCACCCGCACCACGGGACCACTCGCGCGTCCCGGGCTCACCGCGACCCCGGACAACCTCGTTCCCAGCATGCGCAACACCTTTCAGTCGAGCAGGGCGCCGGCCAGCGACTGGTCGCAGATCAGGACGTCGAGGACACCGGTGCGCAGCGCGCCCAGCGTGCCGCGCGCCTTCTCCGCCCCGGCCGCGACACCCGCCACCGTGGGGATGCCGGCCAGGTCGGCGAACGTCGTGCTGATCACCCGGTCGTCGACCGGCCCCGGTACCGGACGCCCGTCGGCGTCGAAGAACCGCGCGCAGAAGTCACCCACCGGGTGGTGACCCTCGAACTCCGCGCGCTCCTCCGGCGTCAGCTCCATGGCCGTGAGCAGGGCCGCCGAGGACCCGACCCCGACGCTGCCGATGCCGACGACCGCGACGTGCACCTTGCGCGCCCGGTCCAGAGCGTCCCGGATGGACGGTTCGGCGAGCAGGATGTCCCGTCCCGCGCGGGAAGTCAACAACGCGGGTGCGTGCAGCAGCTGGAACCGGCCGCCGAGTCGCGCGGCCAGGTCGCGGACCAGCTCCTCGCCGCTGATCGCCGATTCCACCGACGACAGGCCGCCGACGAGCGGCAGCACCTCGACGTCGAGCGCGCTTTCCTCGGGCACGTGCTGCACGACCGCCTGCAGGCTGCGCCCCCACGACACCCCGACCCGCTGTCCGGAGTGGACGTTCTCCAGCAGCCACCGGGCGCCGAGCTCACCGACGCGCGGCAACGGGCGCTCCCCCGCGGCGTTCTCCGCGACCCGGCAGTCGCGCAACCCGAACCGCGCCGCGAGCTCGCCTTCGAGGTCCAGGTCCCGCCCGGCCGGGTCGTTGATGCGGATCTGCACGATGCCGCGTTCCCGCGCCGCGGTCAGCATCCGGGACACGCTGGAGCGGCTCACGCCCAGCGTCTCCGCGATCTGGTGCTGCGACCGGCCTTCCTCGTAGTACAGGCGCGCCGCCTTGACGAGCAGCTGCTGTTCGCGGGGCGGTGGCATCAGGCGTCCGCGGTGGACACCAGCCGGGACAGCTCGGCGAGCGTCGCGTCGGCGTTGTCCCCTTCGGCGGTGATCACGACCTCCTCGCCGTGCCCGATCGCCAGGCCCAGCACCGAAAGCATGCTGCGGGCGTCGACGGGTTCGGCGCCCGGCCGCGCGATCGAGACCGGTCCGCCGTGCCGGGCCGCGGCCTTGACGAACTGGCTCGCGGGGCGGGCGTGCAGGCCGACCGGCGAGGCGATCCGGACTTTGATCTCAGGCATGTCGCTCCTTCGCGTTGGGGGTTGTGACCCGCTGGACCGGCATGTTACACACATCACTGTCAAACGTGAAGAAGCTTTGCACTTATGTGCAGACGCGTTTGTTCAGGGGGCCGACAAGGAGGAAAATATGGAGGAGCTTGCTGTAATGGCGCAGCAGGCGGACACCGGGTCCAGTTCCGGTCCCCTCGGTGTCCTCGAGTGGCTCGGCAGCCACTTCATCGGGCTGTTCAACGCCTCCGGCGAGCAGTTCGTGAGCCTGGTGACCGGCATTCTGCCCACCCTGATCGTCCTGCTGACCGCGATGTACGCGATCACGACGTTCATCGGCGAGCAGCGCGTCACCAGAGCCGTCCGGTGGTCGGCGCGGTGGTGGATCACCCGCTACACGATCATGCCGGTCCTGGCGGTGCTCATGCTGACCAACCCGATGGCCTACTCGTTCGGCCGGTTCCTGCCGGAGCGGCACAAGCCGGCGTTCTACGACTCCGCCGTGTCGTTCGTGCACCCGGTGACGACGTTCTTCCCCTACGCCAACGCCGGCGAGCTGTTCGTCTGGCTGGGCGTGGCCAACGGCGTGGCCCAGCTCGGGCAGTCGACGGTGCCGCTGGCGCTGCGGTACTTCCTGGTCGGCATCGTGGTGATCTTCATCCGCGGCGTGGTCACCGAGCGGATCACCGCGTTCATGATCAAGCGGACCGGGCGGACCGAGGTGTTCGCGGATTTCGACCGGCAGTTCGAGGCGGCCAAGGCGGGTGCGAAATGACCGAAACCCACACCACCCGCGCGGTGTTCGTCCGCCCCGGCGAAGGCGGCTGGGGCAAGGGCCTGCTGCTGCGGGTCGACGGCAAGCGCGACAAGGTCCTGTCCGTGACCGGCGGCGGCATCCACCCGGTGGCCGCGCGGATCGCCGAGCTCACCGGCGCCGAGGCGGTGGACGGGTTCCACACCTCGGTGCCGGACGACGAGGTGGTCGCCGCGGTGATCAACTGCGGTGGCACCGCCCGGATCGGCGTCTACCCGCGCAAGGGACTGCCCACTGTGGACGTCTACCCCGGCGCGCCGGGCGGGCCGCTGGCGAAGTTCATCACCGAGGAGCTGTTCGTCTCCGCCGTCGGCGTCAAGGAAGTGACCGCGGCGGACAGCGAGACGGGCACCGCGCCGCCGAAGGTGCCGCCGCGGGAGGAACGCCCGTCGGCCCGGGACGTCGCGGCGACGGTCACCGGCGGGCAGTCCACGGGGTTCGGGCGCGCGTTCGACTCGGTGTCCGGGGTGTTCGTGAAGTTCGGCTCGGGCGTCGGCTCGTTCGTGAACACGATGCTGGCCTCGGGCAGGCAGACCGTCGAGCTGACGCTCACCACGATCCTGCCGTTCATGGCCTACGTCAGCCTGCTGCTGGGCATCGTGAACTACACCGGGATCGCGCGCGGGATCGCGAACGTGCTGTCGCCGATCGCGAGCAACCCGCTCGGGCTGGTCGTGATCTCGCTCGTGGTGTCGCTGCCGTTCCTGTCCCCCATCCTCGGGCCGGGCGCGGCGATCGCGCAGGTGGTCGGCACGCTGATGGGCAGCCAGATCGCGATCGGCGCGCTGCCCGTGCAGTACGCGCTGCCGACGTTGTTCGCGATCAACGGGCAGGTCGGCTGCGACTTCATCCCGGTCGGCCTCGCGCTGGGCGAGGCGAAACCCGAGACCGTCGCGGTCGGCACCCCAGCGGTGCTGATCAGCCGGTTGATCACGGCGCCGCTGGCGGTCATCATCGCCTGGGGCGCGAGCTTCGGACTGTGAGGTGTCGACGATGACGGTGTACTACGAGAGCACGATCCTGCGGGCCGGTGAGGAGGCGCAGGACATGGTGGACGGCGGGGTGGTGATCCTCTACGCCGACCCGATCCCGGACGCGCTGGAAAGCGTCAGCGTCGTGCATTCCCCCGCCGCGAAGCCGGAACGGGAGGTGCGCGTCGGCGACATCTTCCGGCTCGGCGACGCGGAAATCGAACTGACCGCGGTCGGCGAGCGCGCCCACGAGAACCTGCAGACGCTGGGGCACATCGTGGTCTACCTCAACCCGGACGAGGGCACCACGCTGCTGCCCGGCGCGGTGCACGGCCGGGGAACGGTGTCGCTGCCTGCCGCCGGGGCGACGCTGACGCTCAGCGGCGGGAGCACGACGTGACCTGGCAGGCCGCCGCGATCCTGGTCGCCGGGTTCGTGGTGGCCGGCTACTTCAGCTACCGGCAGCACCTGCGGTACGCGCGGGTGGTCAACCAGGTCGCGGCGGAGGAGAACCGCGGCGGCGTGCTGCTGGTGACCGGGCGGGCCAAGGGCAAGCTGCGTGGCGCGGTGGTGCTGCTGGTGGTCGACCGGCGGCGGAACGCGGTCACCAGGGCACTGGCCATGGAGGGCGCGTCGGTGTTCGCCCGGTTCCGGGAACGCCCGGAGCTGACCGGGCCGCTCGGCACGCTCACCGAGCGGGCGCCGTCGAAGGCCGTGGCCAAGGCCGCCGCCGACGCGCTGACGATGGTGTCCCGGCTGACCGCGGGACAACGCGCGGCCGCCTGAATTCCCGGCGCGGAACGGGGCCGGCTTCCTAACGGGAGCCGGCCCCGTTTTCCGTTCCTCGTTGTGCACAAATGTGCAGACAAGGTGAAGGGTTGTGCTGGTTATCGCCTGCGTGGTACCAAGAAATCACTGAAGTGCATATGACGTGCACATTTGTGCAGACGGGGAAGGTGTCGAGATGAGCTACGCCGATCGGCTGCGAGCCCGCGAACGCGAAGTGGGCCGTCCGGTCCGCATCGGACTGGTGGGCGCCGGCCAGATGGGGCTGGGTTTCGTCGTGCAGGCCGCCCGGATCGACGGCATGGAGGTCGCCGCGATCGCCGACATCGCCCCGGAGCGCGGGGTGCGGGCCTTCGAGCGGGCCGGGCGCGCGGACGTCCGGACCGACGGGGACCTGGCGGCCGCGGTGGAACTGGGCCAGGCGGTCGTGGTGGACGACGCGCTGGCGCTGACCCGCCTGCCGGTCGACGTGATCGTGGACGCCAGCGGCGTGCCCGAGGTCGGCGCCCGGGTCGCGTTCGCCGGGCTGCTGGCGGGCAAGGACATCGCGCTGCTCAACGTGGAATGCGACGTCACGGTCGGCCTCCTGCTGTCGAAGGTGGCCGCTGGACTCGGCCGCGTCTACACGGTGTGCCGCGGCGACGAACCCGTGGAGTGCAAGGCGCTCGTCGACTACGTCCGCGACATCGGTTTCGCGGTCGTGTGCGCCGGGAAGGGCAAGAACAACCCGCTCGACCCGGCAGCCACGCCGGATTCGGTCGCGGCGGAGGCCGCCGCGAAGGGCATGAACCCGCACATGCTCGCCAGCTTCGTGGACGGCTCGAAGACCATGATCGAGATGGCCGCCCTCGCCAACGGCGCCGGCCTGCAGGTGAGCCGCCGCGGCATGACCGGCCCGTACTCCACTGTGGACGATCTGAACCGGATCTTCCGCCCCGCGGCCGACGGCGGTCAGCTGCCGGAGCCCGGCGTGGTCGACTACTGCACGGGGCCGGTCGCGCCGGGCGTGTTCGTCGTCGGCCACAGCGACGACCCGGTGGTCGTCGAGGAAATGGCCTACCTGGGCATGGGTCCCGGCCCGTACTACACCTTCTACCGGCCCTACCACCTGGCGAGCGTCGAAGCGCCGCTGTCCGTCGCACAGGCCGTGCTCGACCGCACCCCCAGCCTCGCGCCGGTCGCGTGGAACGCGGAGGTGCTGGCGGTGGCGAAGCGGGACCTGGCGAAGGGCGAACTGGTCGACGGCATCGGCGGCGAGACCGTCTACGGCGTCACCGACTCCGCCGAGGCGGCCCGCGCGGGCGGCCACGTGCCGCTCGGCCTGGTCAGCGGCGCCCGCGTACTGCGTGACGTGCCCGCCGGCACGGTGCTGACCGCCGCGGACGTCGCCGTCGACGAGACCACCACGATCGCGTCCCTGCGGCGCCTGCAGGACCGGCTCCTGCAGGGCGAGCCGGTGCGGGACCTGGTTCCGGCGTGAAGGGGACGACGATGGATCTGATCGGCGACGCCGGACCGGCCCGCGAGGCGCTGCTCACCATGTGGACGATCCGGCGCTTCGAGGAAGCGGTGGACGACCTGTTCGCGCGCGGGCTCATGCACGGCACCATGCACCTGTCGATCGGGCAGGAAGCGGTGCCGGTGGGCGCCTGCCTGGCACTGTCCGAAGGGGACTACATCACCTCCACCCACCGCGGTCACGGGCACTGCATCGCCAAGGGCGCGCGGCTGGACGAGATGATGGCCGAGCTGCTGGCGAAGGAGACCGGCTACTGCCGTGGCCGGGGCGGGTCGATGCACATCGCCGACGTGGCGACGGGCAACCTCGGCGCGAACGGCATCGTCGCGGGCGGCGTGCCGATCGCCGCGGGCGCGGGGCTGGCGGTGCGGATGCGCGGCGGGCAGGAGGTCGTGGTCAGCTTCTTCGGCGACGGCGCGGTCAACGAAGGCGCCTGGCACGAAGGCGTCAACCTGGCCGCGATCTGGGACCTGCCGGTGGTGTTCGTGTGCGAGAACAACCACTACGGGATGTCGATGTCGGTGAGCCGCGCGTTCCGGGTCAAACAGCTGTCCGAACGCGCCGCCGCCTACGGAATTCCCGGCGTGACGGTCGACGGCAACGACCCGCAGGCGGTGCACGACGCGGTGGCCGACGCGGTGGCGCGAGCCCGCACGGGCGAGGGCCCGACGCTAGTCGAAGCCATGACCTACCGCTGGAAGGGCCACTCCAAGAGCGACAAGAACCTCTACCGCACCCGCGAAGAGATCGAGCAGTGGCGGGAACGCGACCCGATCGCCCGGTTCGAGCAACGGGTGGCGAACACGCTGGGAGACCAGGAGATCCAGGCCTGCCGGGACGAAGCCCGCGAGCGCGTGCGGGCGGCGATCCGCGCCGCCAACGCCGCGCCGGACGCCTCGGCGGAGTCGCTGACCGAGGCGGTGTACGCGAAATGACCGCGGTGACGGAACAGACCCGCACCCTCACCTACGCGGAGGCCGTGCGCGAGGCGCTGGCCCAGGCGATGACCGCCGACGAGCGGGTGTTCCTGCTCGGCGAGGACGTCGGCACGTACGGCGGCGCCTTCGGCGTCACCGGCGACCTGGTGCATCGCTTCGGCGAGGAACGGATCCGGGACACCCCGATCAGCGAGCTGGGCATCGTGGGCGCGGCGGTGGGGGCCGCGCTCGCCGGGATGCGGCCGGTGGTGGAGATCCAGTTCTCCGACTTCACCGCGCAGGCCATGGACCAGATCGTCAACCAGGCCGCGAAGATCCACTTCATGCTGGGCGGCGCGGCGACCGTGCCGATGGTGCTGCGCGCGCCCACCGGCTCCGGCACCGGCGCCGCCGCGCAGCACTCGCAGAGCCTGGAGGCGTGGTTCGCGCACGTGCCCGGGCTGAAGGTGGTCATGCCGGCCACCCCGGCCGACGCGAAAACCCTGCTGCTCGCGGCGATCGAGGATCCGAACCCGGTGATCGTGCTGGAGCACAAGCTGCTCTACAAGCAGAGCGGCCCGGTGCCCGAGGCGGCCACGCCCGCCCGGCTCGGTGAGGCGGCCGTGCGCCGGACCGGGGCCGACCTGACCATCGTGGCGACCGGCGTGATGGTGTCGCGTGCGTTGGAGGCGGCGGAACAGCTGGCCGCGGACGGCATCGACGTGTCGGTGATCGACCCGCGCACGCTCAAACCGCTCGACGCGCAGCCGATCGTGGACGACGTGATCCGCACCGGGCGCGCGTTGCTGGTGCAGGAAGCGCCGAAGACGGCCGGGTTCATGGCCGAGATCGCCGCGACCATCGGCGAGTCGCCCGCGTTCGGGCACCTGCGCGCGCCGATCGCCCGGCTGTGCGGGCTCGACGTGCCGATCCCGTACGCGCCGCAACTGGAGCGGGCCGCGGTGCCGCAGGCCGGCGACATCGTGCGGGCAGCCGCGGACCTGGTGCGGAGGTGGTGATGCAGGAAGCGCCGCTGGTCATGCCGAAGATGTCGATGACCATGACCGAGGGCACGCTGGTGACCTGGCACAAGTCCGAAGGGGACGAGGTCCGCGCGGGCGAGGTCGTGTGCGAGGTGGCCACCGACAAAGTCGACATGGAGGTCGAGGCGCCCGCCGACGGCACCCTCGCCCGGATCGTCGCGCAGCCGGACGACGTGGTCGCCGTCGGCGAGCCGATCGCCTACCTGACCACCTTGGCCGAGGACCTGCTGGCGGGCCTGTTCGACGGTCCCGCACCGGAGCCTGCGCCGCAGCCGGAGCGGGAGCGGGAGCGGGAACCCGAGCCCGTGCCCGCGGCGCCGGCGCCGGCTGCGGCCCAAC
>NZ_JBHZEN010000099.1:0-11125 GCF_050958625.1 Amycolatopsis sp. 3B14 | reverse complement strand
TTCGCGGTGACCGCCGGCCGCTCGCCCGCGCCTACTTCCCGGACACGAACTCGACGGCGCGCGTTTCCTTCGCCATCGACACCCCGATGATCGTCAGCACCGCCGCGATCACCATGTAGGTCGCGAGGGGCCAGATCGACTGCGCCCAGGCGAACAGGGCCGCCGCCAGGAACGGTGTCGGTCCGCTGAAGAGCATGCTGCCGATCTGGTAGCCGACGGCCGAACCGGTGTAGCGGAGCCGGGTTTCGAACAGTTCCAGCAGGAAGCTCGCCTCCGGGCCGTACAGGAGCGCGTGCAGGACGGAGATCGCGAGGACGAGGGCGATGAGACAGGGCACGAACTGGCCGGTGCCCAGCAGCCAGAAGACCGGGAAGGCCAGCAGGACCGTCAGCACCGCGCCGGCGATCAGGACCGGACGTCGACCGTAACGGTCGGCCAGGATGGCGGCCAGCGGGATGGTCACGATCTGCAGCGCGGCGGCGACGATCAGTGCGAGCAGCACGGCTCCGCTGCCCGCGCCCCGGTCCGCGGCGTACTTCAGGCCGAACACCGAGGCCATGTAGAACACCACGCTGTTCCCGGCGTGCGCCAGCAGTGCGATCGCGATCGACTTCTTCGCGGTCTTCACCAGCTCCACCGCCGGGAACTTCGCGACCTCACCGCGTTCCCGCACCGCGCGGAAGGCCGGCGACTCGTCGATGCGCAGCCGCACGTAGAGGCCGATCCCGACCAGGATCGCGCTGGCGAGGAACGGCAGGCGCCAACCCCAGCTCATCATCGCGTCCTCGGGCAGCAGCCCCACGAAGTAGAACACCGCCGAGGACAGGACCAGGCCGGCCGGGATCCCGACCTGGGGCCAGCTGCTGAAGAACGCCCGCTTGCTCGCGGGCGCGTGCTCGGCCGCGAGGAGGACCGCGCCGCTCCACTCCCCGCCGACGGCGAGGCCCTGCAGCATGCGGCTGACGACCAGCAAGACCGGGGCCCAGATGCCGATCTGCGCGTACGTCGGCAGCAGACCCACCGACGCGGTCCCGACACCCATGATCACCAGGCTCAGCACCAGCATGCGCTTGCGGCCGATCCGGTCGCCGAAGTGCCCGAACAGCATGCCGCCGAAGGGCCGCATGAAGAACGCGACCCCGAACGCGGCGAACGCCGCCAGCGTTCCGGCCAGCGGGTCCAGCGCCGGGAAGAACAGCTTGTTCATCACCAGCGCGGACGCGGTGCTGAAGATGAAGAAATCGAAGTACTCGATGCAGGTGCCGACGAAGCTCGCGAGCGCGATCCTGTGGATCGGCACGGTGGCCTGACTCTGCGCGGTGTGAGTGGTCATCGTGCTGCCTCTCTGTCTAGCAGGTTGGCGGCGAGTGTAGAACAATATAACTTGGCTCACAACGCCTGACATCGACAGGAGACGATAATGTCTGACATTAATGTCGGCTTCGTGGGAGCCGGCCGGATGGCGCAGCCGATGATCCGCCGTCTCGCCGCGCGCGGGGACCGGGAAATCCATGTCTACGACCGGGATCCGCGGACCGGCACACGATTGGCGGACCTCCCGGCCGTGACCGTCCACGACGAGCCGGGCTCGCTGCTGTCCGCCGCCCCGCTCGCCATCCTCAGCCTGCCCGGGCCGCAGGCGGTCGAGGGCACGGTATCCGAACTGCTCGCCGGCGACACCCCGGCCGAACTCACCCTGGTGAACACCTCGACGTCCGGGATCGCGACCAGCAAGCGGTGCGCCGAGCGGCTGGCCGGCACCGGGGTGCGCTACATCGACGCCCCGGTCAGCGGGGGCACCGTGGCCGCCGAGCGCGGTGCGCTGACCTTCATCGTCTCCGGGCCGGCCGCCGGGATCGAGGCGGCCCGGCCGGTCCTCGGGGAACTGGGAGAGCGCGTGTTCGACGTGGGCCGCGAGCCCGGACTGGCCCAGGCGGTCAAGAGCGCCAACAACATGCTGGGGCTGAGCGCACTGCTGGCCACCGCGGAAGCGACGGTCGTGCTGGCGCGACTGGGGGTCGATCCGGCCCAGGCGATCGAGGTCTTCAACGCGAGCAGCGGCCGCAACTCCGCCACGCTGGAGAAGTTCCCGCGCGAGGTGCTGACCGGCCGGTTCGACTTCGGGTTCAGCTTCGCCGCGGTGGTCAAGGACCTGGGACTGTTCCTGGAGGCGGCACACGAGGCCGGACTGGACGTCGACGTCGCCCGGCATGCCCACGCGGCCTGGCGACGGGCCGCGGAGGACGGCTACGGCGATCTCGACTGCACCCGCGTCGTGGACTACGTCGCCGGCGCCGGCGTTGACTAACCGGGCCTCATGTTCCTAGTCTGCGAATGTCAGACATTTACCTTGTGGGAGGACATGTGCCGACACCGGAGACGACCAAGCCCTGGTCCGATGTGATCCCCGCGGCCGACCTGGCGACGTTCGGACGGGAGTTCGCGCCGCCCGACCGCCCGATCGCCGCGGGAACCTCGCCGGCTCTCGTGGTCGTGGACATGACGAAGGCGTTCGTCGACTCCACCTACCCGACCGGCTGGTCGCCGACGGGGCGGCCGGCCCTGGCGGCGAACGCGGAACTGCTGGCCGCGTCCCGGCGCGCCGGGATCCCGGTCTTCTTCACCAAGGCCTACCCGGAGGCCGACCACCGGCCCAGGCCGGCGGAACGCGGACGCTGGAAGCTCAACCCGCAGCCCGCCCCGCTCGCCGAGGGCACCCCGCCCGGGGACGTCCTCCCCGACGAGCTCACCCCGCGCGACGACGAGATCGTGATCAACAAGGGCAGCAAGCCGAGCGCGTTCTTCGGGACACCGCTGGCGTCCTACCTGATCCACGCCGGGTGCGACACCGTCATCGTCACCGGAATGACGACCAGCGGCTGCGTCCGTGCCACGGTACTGGACGCCTTCCAGTACAACTTCCACGTCGTCGTGCCGTTCGAGTGCTGCGCGGACCGGAGCCAGATCTCGCACAAGGTGAACCTCTTCGACATCCACATGAAGTACGCCGACGTGGTGAGCACGAACGAGACCATCGGATACCTGGAGTCCCTGCCGAGCCTCGAGCCAGCGCTTCCGGTGTCCGGATAGGACGGACGACCGGTCCGGGCGGCGCCCGGACCGGTCCCCCCGCTCACAATTTCCCGGCGATCTCCCGCACCCGCTCCCGGGCGTCGCCGAAGAGCATCCTGGTGTTGTCCCGGAAGAACAGCGGGTTGTCCACTCCCGCGTAGCCGGTGGCCATGGACCGTTTGAACACGACCACGTCGCGGGCGCGCCAGACCTCGAGCACCGGCATCCCCGCGATCGGGCTCCCCGCGTCCTCCAGCGCCGCCGGGTTGACCGTGTCGTTGGCGCCGATCACCAGGACGACGTCGGTGCCCGGGAAATCGTCGTTGATCTCGTCCATCTCCAGGACCACGTCGTAGGGCACCTTCGCCTCGGCGAGCAGGACGTTCATGTGACCGGGCAGGCGGCCGGCGACCGGGTGGATGCCGAACCGCACGTCCACCCCCCTGGCGCGCAGCTTCGCGGTGAGCTCGGCGACCGGGTACTGGGCCTGGGCCACGGCCATCCCGTAGCCCGGGGTGATCACCACCGTCGAGGCGTTCGCGAGGAGCTCCGCCACCTCGGCCGGGCTCGTCTCCTGGTGCTCCCCCGCACCGGCGACCGGACCTCGTCCACTCTGGACACCCAGTCCACCCGCGATGACCGAGACGAACGACCGGTTCATGGCCCGGCACATCACGAAGGACAGGTAGGCGCCGGACGAGCCGACCAGCGCGCCGGTGATGATGAGCAACGGGTTCTCCAGCAGGAAGCCGGAGGCTGCCGCGGCCCAGCCGGAGTAGCTGTTGAGCATCGACACGACGACCGGCATGTCGCCACCGCCGATCGAGGCCACCAGGTGCCAGCCCAGCACCAGCGCGAGCGCGGTCACCAGGATCAGCAGCCACAGCCTCGGGTCGAGGACGAACCACACGGTCAGCGCCACGAACGCGGCCACCGCGCCGAGGTTGACCAGGTTCTTGCCGGGCAGCGCCAGCGGCGCCGACCTGATCCGGCCGGACAGCTTGAGGAACGCGACGATCGAGCCGGTGAAGGTGACGGCGCCGACGAAGACACCGACGAACACCTCGCCGCTGTGCACGCCGAGGAGGTGATCCGCGCGGTAGGCGGCCGCGGCAGCGCCCCTCGGGTCGTGCTCGACGTGCAGGTAGCCGTTCCAGCCGACCAGGACGGCGGCCAGGCCGACGAAGCTGTGCAGCAGCGCGATCAGCTCCGGCACACCCGTCATCTCGACCACCCGGGCCCGCCACAGGCCGAGCACCGTCCCGAGCAGGGCGGCCACCGCCACCAGGACGAGCGGCACGCCGTGGAGACCACGGCCGAGGGCGACCGCGATCGTCGCGCCGAGCGCGACCACCATGCCCAGGACTCCGAACGCGTTGCCCAGCCGGGCGGACTCGTGACGGGACAGGCCGGCCAGGGCCAGGATGAACAGCAGGCCGGCGACGACGTAGGCGGCCGTGGCCGCGGTTTCGACGGAGAACAACGCGCTCAGCCCCTCGTGAACATCGCGAGCATGCGGCGGGTCACCGCGAAACCACCGGCGACGTCGAGACCGGCCACCAGGACCGCCACCGCCGACAGCGCCGTGGTCACCGCACTCCCTCCGCCTGCCTGGAGCAGGGCGCCGACCACGATGATCCCGGAGATCGCGTTGGTGACGGACATCAGCGGAGTGTGCAGCGCGTGCGCGACGTTGCCGATCACCGCGAACCCCACGACCACGGCGAGCGCGAACACGACCAGGTGCTGTTGCAGCCGCTCCGGGGCGATCGCGATCAACCCGAAGACGACGACCGCCGCGGCGGCCACGATCCCCAGCCGGGCGGCCGGAGTCAGGGGCGCACGCGGCTCCGCCGCCTGCACCGTGCCGGGCGCGGCGGCCGGGCTCGCCGCCGACACCGGCACCGGCGGAGGCGGCCAGGTCAGCTCTCCGTCGCGGACCACGGTCATCGAGCGGATGACGACGTCGTCGAAGTCCACCACCAGGCGGCCGTCCGCGCCGGGTGTCATGAGCCGGACCAGGTTCACGACGTTGGTGCCGTACAACTGCGACGCCTGCGCGGGCAGCCGTGCGGCCAGGTCGGTGTAGCCCAGGACCGTGACCCCGGACTCGGTCGTGGTCCGCTCGCCCGGCACGGTGAGGCCGCAGTTGCCACCGTTCGCCGCGGCCAGGTCGACGATCACGCTGCCGCGGGCCATGGCCGCGACGGTCCGGGCGCCGATCAGCTTCGGCGCGGGCCGGCCGGGGACGAGGGCGGTGGTGATGACGATGTCGGCGTTGCGGGCCTCCTCGTCGTACATCGCCGCGGTGGCGCGCTCCTGGGCCGCGGTCATCTCAGCCGCGTAGCCGTCGGCGGTGGACGCGCCCGTGAGGCCGACGGTGACGAACTCCGCGCCCATCGACCGGACCTGCTCCGCTACCTCGGGCCGCACGTCGAAGGCGCGGACGACGGCCCCGAGCGCGCTGGCGGCACCGATGGCGGCGAGGCCGGCCACCCCGGCACCCACGACGAAGACGCGGGCGGGCGGGATCTTCCCCGCGGCCGTCACCTGCCCGGTGAACGGGCGCCCGAACTCGTGCGCGGCCTCGATGACCGCCCGGTACCCGGCCAGGTTCGCCATCGAGGACAGCACGTCCATCGACTGCGCGCGGGAGATGCGCGGCACCGCGTCCATCGCCAGCACCGTGAGGGGTCGCTTCGCCAGGTCGGCCACCCTGGCCCGGTCACCGCGCGGGTCGACCAGCCCGATCAAGGTGGCGCCGGGCCGCAGTGCCGACAGCCGCTCGGCGGGCGGCGCGTTCACCGCGAGGACGACGTCCGCCGCGCACGCGTCTCCGATCCGCGCGCCGGCCTCCTCGTACACGTCGTCGGGGAAGCCGGACCGCATTCCCGCCCCCGCCTCGACCACGACGTCGTAGCCCAGCCCCCGCAACTGCCCGATGGTGCGGGGAGTCGCCGCGACCCGCGTCTCACGGGGTGCGGTCTCCCGCAGGATTCCGATGAGCAACGCACTGTCCTCACCTTCTGTGACCAACCGTCACTATCAGTATGATATTGCCGATCTGATAATGACTGACATTTAGCAAGCCGGTCAATGTAGAGCTGATCGCACACGATCGCGCTAGTGGGCAAACTCTCGCTCGCTTGCCAAGTGCCGTACATTTGCGTTGAGCCGTGTTCACCCAGGGAAGGAAGCCGGCAGATGGAGCTCGGAGAGAAGATTCTCCGCCCGCGCGAACAGGTCGAGCAGGCGCTGAAGAAGGCGATCCTGAGCAGCAAGCTCGGCACCGGGGAACGCCTGCCGTCGGAGGCGGAACTGGCCCGGCAATTCGGCGTGAGCCGACCCACCATTCGCGAGGCGCTGTCCTCCCTGCAGATGCAGGGCCTCATCCGCCGCGTGCCCGGAGCCGGCGGAGGCAGCTTCGTCCAGCCCGTGGACCACAAGTCACTGGGCGAGGTGGTGCGCGCCTCGATGCAGAACCTCGTGCGGCTCGGCAGTGTCGACTTCGAAGAAGTGTCGATGGTGCGCCAGTACCTCGAGGTTCCGTGCGCGGCGCTGGCCGCCGAGAACCGCGGCGAAGAGGACCTCGAGGAGTTGCGCCAGGTCGTCCACGAACAGCGCACCCGGTCGGTCGACGACCCGATGATCGCCGAACTGGACGTGCGCTTCCACACGATCATCGCCCGGATGTCCGGCAACCGGGTGCTCGCCTCGCTGGTCTACGCGCTGCACCACGAGTCCGAGCCAGTGCGCTACCTCGACCTGTCGCCCGAGGTCGGGCGCCACACGGTGGCCCAGCACCAACGGATCGTCCAGGCCATCGAGGACAAGGACCCGCAGGCCGCGGAAGCAGCCATCACCGAGCACCTCGCCTACCTCCGCAAGCACATCAAGGCCGCGCTCGCCGACATCCCCGCCGAGGACTCCGGGGACCGCGCGGAGCAGGGGTCGCCGGCCGGCCTGCGAGGCTGAGCCATCGAGGACACCGGATCAACGCTTGACGCTACCTGTCTAATGTCTAACAATTGACCGCAAGGTCAAAGACAGACAGGAGACGGGATGCCGGAACACACGACCGTCGTGAGCTTCCCCGAGTGGGACCACATGCTCGCGGCGGCTGCCGACGTCATGCGCGGCCCCCAGGAGGCGACTCGGCGGCGGCTGGAGCAGTTCTTCGCCCCCGAGGCGGTCGACCTGGACGCGCTCTTCACACAGGGCCGGATCCCGGACATCGTCATCGACATGCCGGCCAAGGGCGACCCGGCGTACCGGATCGACCCCCGCAGCCGCGTCCTGGTCGTCCGCCGCACCCAGGTGGACCGCGCGCTCATCGACGAACTCCCGCACCTGCGCCACATCCAAAAGCTCGGCGAGCGGCGGGACACGATCGACGTCGCCGCCGCGGCGGAGCGCGGCATCACGCTCGACTTCGTGAACCGTCCCGCGCTCGAAGCCACGGCCGACCACGCGGTGCTGCTCGTGATGGCGGCGCTGCGCGAACTGCCCCGGCTGGACGCGACCACCCGGAAGGCCACGGTCCCGGCCGGCACGTCGGCCCCCGGATCCACCGCCTACAACTGGCCAGGGGTGACGTTCGGCCGGACGCTGTCGGAGAGCACGGTCGGGATCATCGGGCTAGGCGAAGTCGGCCTGCTCGTCGCCCGGCGCCTGCGCGCCTTCGGCGCCCGGGTGCTGTGGACCTCCCTGCGCGGCCGTCCACAGCGGACGGTCGACGGCCTGGAGTACCAGCCGCTCGACGACCTCCTCGCCGCGAGCGACGCGGTGAGCCTGCACATCCCGGGCACCGAGGACAACCGGCACCTGGTGGACGGCGCCTTTCTGCGCAAGATGCGCCCCGACGCGGTCCTCGTGAACGTCTCCCGCGGACTGCTGATCGACGAAGCCGCCCTCGCGGAGGCGTTGCGGCGCGACGAACTCCGCTCGGCGGCTCTCGACGTCTACGGCAGTGAACCCGTCCCGGCGGACAGCCCGCTCCTGGACGCCGAGCGCGTCATCCTGACCCCGCACGTCGCCGGCGGGCCCCGCTCGCTGATGACGCGGGAACTGCTCGACCTCAGCCGCGGCGTGCGGCAGGCGCTCACCGCCGACCGGAAGGTGGCCCGGTGAGCGAGGCGCAGGAGTACATCGACGAACTCGCCCGGCGGCGCGGGTACGCCTTCCGGCTGCACAAGATCCTGGCCGGCGCGGACCTGGACCTGCTCAAGGCGATGGACGGGATGGTCTCCGCCGCTTACCTCGGCGAGCGGCGGCTGGACAAGCGCACCAAGGAACTGCTGTTCGTCCTGAGCCTGACGGTGATGCGCGCCCCGCACTCGCAAATCGCCACGCACGTCCGGCTGGCGCTGGCCGCGGGTGCCACCCCCGAGGAGATCCTCGAAGCCATCGAGATCGCGCTGCCGGAGGCGGGCATCGTCGCCTTCCAGCGGGGTGTCGAGGCGTGGGCCGAAGTGGTCGGCGCGCCCGAGATCGAACCGCGCGCGACATAGGAAACGGCTGTGGTGGGGCGAATTTCTGACCCCACCACAGCCGTTTCCGGGTCAGCCCAGCATTTCGCGCAGTTTGAACTTCTGGATCTTCCCGCTGGGCGTCATCGGCAGCTCACCGAGGACGACCACGCGCTCCGGCAGGTAGTGCTTGGACAGCCCCTGCCCGAGGAGGAACTCGGCGAGCGAGCTCACCGTCGGTTCCGGGCGCCCCGGCTTGACGACGAGCACCGCGCACACGCGTTCGCCCAGGCGGGCGTCGGGCACGCCGACCACCGCCGCGTTGAGCACGTCGGGATGGTCGAAGATGACCGATTCCACATCGGTCACCGGGATGTTCTCGCCGCCGCGGATGATGACGTCCTTGCTGCGGCCGCGCAGGGAAAGCCACCCGTGCTCGTCCACACTGGCCCGGTCACCGCTGCTGAACCACAGCCCCGGCCGGTAGGCCTCGGCCGTGGCGTCCGGCCGGTCGTAGTAGCCGTAGACGACACCCGGGCCGCGCATCAGCAGCTCCCCGACCTCCCCCACCGGCACCTCGGCGCCGTCCGCGTCGACGATCTTGACCGCCGAGCCTGCGAACACCGACCCGTCGGTGCGCAGGATGGCCTCCCCCGCGTCCGGTGTGCACGAGGTCAGGATGCTGCACTCGGTCATCCCCCAGGCCGGCGCGACGTAGGCGCCGAGCGCGGCCGACGCCTGCGCCGGCAGGCTGCGGGGCACCGGCGCTCCCGCGATCACCAGGCAGGTCAGCGGGCACGCCGGGTCGCCGGCCAGGTCGGTGCGCAGCATGTCCTGCAGGAACGTGGGCGCCCCGAAGAACGTGGTCACCCCCTCCTCCCGGATGATCCGCGCACCCCACTCCGGATCCCAGCGGTCGACGTGCACCCCGGTGCCGGCGAGCAACGTCGTGAAGAGGATGCCCCACTCGAAGCCGGTGTGGTGGCCGGCCGGTGACGCGACCAGCTGCACCATGGGGTCGCCGAACACGCGCGCGCCGATGTGGTTCGCCTGCTGCCGCGCCGAGTAGATCAGCGTGTTGTGGCTGTGCATCGCGCCCTTGGGCTCCCCCGTGGTCCCGGAGGTGAAGCCGAGGTAGCAGATCCGGTCGGGATCGGGGTCGGGGAAGGCCCGTGCGGGCACGTCGGCGTAGGCGGACCACAGCGACTCCCCCGGCCCCAGGCCGGAATCGTCGTCGTCCAGGAGCACGATGTGCCGCAGACCGGGGAGCTCGGCCCGCAGGGCGCGCGCCATCTCGAGATGGTGGTTGCTGCGCCAGCGGCGCGGGATCACCAGCACCTTGGCCTTGCTCCGGCGCAGGATGTCGGCGGCCTGGCGGTGCCCGTAGGCCACGGGGATCCCGGCGTACACGGCGCCGATCTCGTTGATGCCGAAGACGAGTTCCGGGTACTCGACCCAGTTCGGCAGCATGACGACCACGGCGTCGCCGGGTTCGACCCCCAGGTGCGCCAGCACGCTCGCGGCGTGGTGGGCGTTGTCGTCGAACTCGCGGTAGGTGCGGGTGGTCCGGGCGCCGTCGAAGCGGCGTCCGACGAGCGCGATCCGGTCGGGGTGTGCTCGCGCGGCCTCGGTCAGGAGGGAACGGACCGAGCGGTCCTCCCACCAGCCCGCGGCGCGCCAGTGCGCCGCGGTTTCGTCGTCTACCGGCGAGAACTGGCCGTCCAGCGCGGCGGACAGGGGTCTCGGGATCGTTGTCATCGCTCCTCCTTCGGCAAGGCGGTGACCGGGGAAGCACCGGTGAGCACGCGGGCGGCTGCACCGGCGGGGCCGCTGGTGTCGGCGGCCGCGCGCAGGGAGATCGCGTCGCGCAGCCGGCGTTCGGCCGGGTACTCGGCGAGGTAGCCGTACCCGCCGTGGGACTGCAGCGCCGCGGCCGCCACCTCGATCGCGGTCTCGCAGCACTCCCGGGCGATCGCGACCGCAGCCAGGTGGTCGTACGGGACGGACGTGGCGGCGGCGAGCGCGGCCGCGGCCCGGGCGGCCTGCCCGAACAGCGACATCCGGACGGCGGGGATGTCCCGGAGCGCCTTGCCGAACTGGCGGCGGACTGCGGTGTACCCGGCCGCGTCGTCGGCAGCGGCTCCGGCGATCCCGCTCGCGACGGCTGCCGCGCCCAGGTGCAACCGGCAGCGCGCGGCGGTGACATCGACACCGGTGACGTGGTGCACCGCATCGGCTCCCGCTGTCACGTCCAGCGCACTCGTGAGCGCACCCCCGAGGCCCGTGCGGCGCAGCGGGGTCGCCTTCGTCGCCGTGGGCGGGACCAGGAGCGCTTCCCGCGCGCCGGTCAGGATCAGCAGGTGCGGCGACCGCGCGGCCGCGTCCACCCGGTCCACGGACCCGGACAGGCTGTCCCCGTGCCAGGCGAGCCGGACGTGGACGCAGGCGGCGTCGACGACGGCGACGCCCGCCTCTCCGGCGTGGATGCGGCCGACCAGATCGGCGAACCGCCGGTCGCCTGCCAGGACGTCCACCGCCGCGTGGGCCTGCGCCGAGGCCCAGCCCAGCGCGGGCCACCGCCGGCC
>NZ_JBHZEN010000098.1:0-20510 GCF_050958625.1 Amycolatopsis sp. 3B14 | reverse complement strand
CGGGATGACCACCCAGCTCGGGTTGGGTTCAAAGATCAAAGAGCCGCTTCGCGCCTCTTTTGTGCCGAAGAACGCGCATTCCGTGCAGGCGACCGCCCCCAGCACCGCCGATACTGGTCAACACGTCGGTGTCAAAGGAGTGGAGCGCGATGCGGGGCTTCGTCTACTCGGCTCATCCGGTTCGGGTCGTGTTCGGCTCGGGGACGGTGGCTCAGGTGCGCGAGGAGGTGGCGCGGCTGGGTGGCAAGCGGGTGTTGTTGCTGTCCGGGCCGTCCGTGCGCGATGCTGCCCAGCCGGTGCGGGACGCGCTCGGGTCGCTGCTCGCCGCGGAGTTCGACGGCGCCGCCATGCACACGCCCGTCGAGGTCACCGGGCAGGCTCTCGAACTGCTGGCCGAACACGAGGCGGACTGCCTGGTCGCGATCGGCGGCGGCTCCACCACCGGGCTGGCCAAGGCGCTCGCCGTGCGCACCGACCTGCCGCAGGTCATCCTGCCGACCACCTACGCGGGCTCCGAGGTCACGCCGGTCCTTGGCGAGACCGAGAACGGCCGCAAGACCACCCGGTCCTCACCCGCGATCCTGCCCGAAACGGTCATCTACGACGTCGACCTGACCCTCGGGCTGCCCGTCGCCGTCTCGGTCACCAGCGGTGTCAACGCGATGGCCCACGCGGTCGAGGCCCTGTACGCACCGCAGGCGAACCCGATCGTCGACGGGATGGCCCTGGACGCGATCACCCGCATCGCCCGGTCGCTGCCCGTCCTCGTCGACGATCCGTCCGATCTGGACGCTCGGGCCGACCTCCTGCAGGCCGCGTGGCTCGCCGGCACCTGCCTGGCCACCGTCGGGATGGGCCTGCACCACAAACTCTGCCACACCCTCGGCGGCTCCTTCGACCTGCCGCACGCCGAGACACACACGGTGATCCTCCCGCACGCCATGGCTTACAACGCCCCGGCCGCGACCGAGGTCATGACCCGCATCGCGGCGGCTCTCGGCACCACCGACGCGCCCAGCGGCGTGCACGACCTCGTCGTCCGCTGCGGCGGGCCGACGTCGCTGCGGGAGCTGGGCATGAGCCTCGACGACGTCCCGCACGCGGCCGAACTCGCCACCGCCAAGCCGTACCCGAACCCGCGCGAGCTGACCCGAGAGGGCATCGAGGACCTCCTGCGGCAGGCGTGGCACGGCACCCGCCCCGGCGGCGGACGCGCCGTGCCCGACCTGGGCTGGCTCACCCGGCAGGTCGTCGCCAGCTTCGACCAGACGCCGGACCCGCGTGCGAAACAGCTGGTCACGGACCTCGTCCGGCACCTGCATCACTACGTCACCGCGAACGACGTCACCCAGGACGAATGGCAGTACGCCATCGACTTCCTGACCCGCGCCGGCCACATCACCACCGACACGCGGCAGGAGTTCGTGCTGCTCTCCGACGTGCTCGGGGTGTCCAGCGCGGTCGACGTCCTGACCAACTCGCGTACCCCGGACACCACACCCTCGGCGGTGCTCGGCCCGTTCTACGTCGAGGGTCCGCCCGCCGCCGAGCACGGCAGCGACATCTCCGGTGGCCTGCCGGGAACGCCGATGTGGGCCGACATCCGCGTCACCGGCCCGGACGGCGAGCCCGTCCCGGACGCCGTCGTCGACGTCTGGCAGTCCAACGAGGACGGCTACTACGACGTCCAGCTGCCCGACCTCGACGGGCCGGTCCTGCGGGCCCGCTTCCGCAGCGACGCCGACGGCCGCGTGCGGTTCTGGTCGATCCTGCCCAAGGAGTACCCGATCCCGGAGGACGGTCCGGTCGGGCAGATGCTCGCGGCCACCGGACGGCACCCGTGGCGGGCGCCGCACGTGCACTTCATGATCAACGCGCCGGGCCACCAGCAGCTCATCACGCAGCTGTTCGTGCGGGGCGGGCCGTACCTGGACGCCTCGTCCGGGCGCGGCGACACCGTCTTCGGTGTCAAGGACTCCCTCGTCGTGGACTTCGTCCCGCGGCACGGCCCCACCCCGGACGGACGGGTCGTCGACGGCGAGTGGCGGTTGCTCGAATTCACCTTCCGCATCGCGCGCTAGGAGTTCCCATGCAGACCTACGACACCGACGTCCTGGTCGTGGGCAGCGGTCCCGCGGGCGGATCGGCGGCACTGCTGCTGGCCGGTTACGGCGTGGACACGCTGCTCGTCAGCAAGTACGGCTGGGTCGCGAACACCCCGCGCGCCCACATCACCAACCAGCGCACGCTGGAGGTGCTGCGGGACGCCGGAGTCGAGAAGGAGGCGCTCGCCGCGGGCACCCCGCAGGAGCTGATGGGCGACACCGTGTTGTGCACGTCGCTGGCCGGTGACGAGATCGGCCGCATCCGCACGTGGGGCACCGGGCCGCGGTCGCTCAGCGAATACGCGGCGGCCAGCCCGTGCGGCATGATCGACCTGCCGCAGACCTACCTGGAACCCATCCTGATCGGCAACGCCGCGGCCCGCGGCGCGAAGGTGCGGTTCGACACCGAATTCCTGTCCCTGGAACAGGACGCGGACGGCGTGACCGCGCGGCTGCTCGACCGGGTGCGGGGCGACGAGTTCACCGTGCGCGCGCGATACCTGATCGGCGCGGACGGCGGGCGCAGCCTGGTGGCCGAGCAGATCGGGCTGCCGATCGCCGGGCAGAGCGGCAAGGCCGGGAGCATGAACATCGTGTTCCGGGCCGACCTGTCGCGGCACGTCGCGCACCGGCCGAGCGTGCTGTACTGGGTGATGCGGCCCGGCGCGCACCTCGGCGGCATCGGGATGGGGCTGGTGCGGATGGTGCGGCCGTGGGACGAATGGCTGCTGACCTGGGGTTACGACATCGACCAGCCGCCGCCGGAGGTCGACGAGGCGACCGCGCGGGACATCGTGCACGACCTGGTCGGCGACCCCTCGGTCGACGTCGAGATCACCTCGACTTCACTGTGGACGGTCAACCACTCCTACGCCACCGAGTATTCGCGCGGCCGGGTGTTCTGCGCGGGCGACGCGGTGCACCGGCACCCGCCGTCGAACGGGCTCGGGTCGAACACGTCCATCCAGGACTCCTACAACCTGGCGTGGAAGCTGGCAATGGTGCTGCGCGGCGAGGCGGGGCCGGGCCTGCTCGACACGTACACGGCGGAGCGGGCACCGGTGGGCAGGCAGATCGTGGACCGTGCGAACCTGAGCCGCGACCAGTTCGGGCCGATCTTCGCCGCGCTGGGCATCGCCGGTGGTGGCGACGACGAGGGCATCGTGGCCGGGCTGGCGGCGTGCCGGGCGGACGATGCGGAGGGCGTCAAGCGGCGACAGGCGCTGCACGAGGCGATCGAGCTGAAGAACTACGAGTTCAACGCGCACGGCGTCGAGCTGAACCAGCGGTACTCGTCGGGAGCGGTGATCCCGGACGACGCTCCGCCGGAGGTGTGGGAGCGGGATCCGGAGCTGTTCCACCAGCCCTCGACCAGGCCCGGGGCGAAGCTGCCGCACGCGTGGCTGGTGGACGAGCACGGCGAGCGTCTGTCTACTTTGGATCTGGTTGGCGGGGGCGAGTTCACCGTGGTGACCGGTCTTGCCGGTGGTGCCTGGGTTTCCGCTGCCGAGGAGTTGTCGTTGCGCGCGGTGCGGATCGGTGACGCCGGTGCTCGTGATGCCTACGGTGACTGGCGCCGGGTGTCGGACCTCGACGAGGCCGGTTGCCTCCTGGTTCGTCCGGATGGTCACGTGGCCTGGCGATCCGTGTCCGATGTGCCGTCCGGGCATGTCGGGGTTCTCCGAGACGTGCTGAACCGGGTGCTGCACCGTCAATTTTCCCCCAATTAGCCACGATCGGGTGAATGCGCCGGGGGCGGGACTGTCTTTTTGTCGGTGCCGCCCTGCATAGTCGATCGCACAGCGACCCGAACTCCGAGGGGGAGAAGATGTGCGGAAAGTGCGACCGGCCGGGCGGGCACCTGCGACACCTGTGCGAGATCATCGCCGAGCACGGCTGGGCGGTGATCTCCTTCGAGGGCAACGGATATCGCCCGCCGTGGGCCTACACGACGGGTCTGACGGGGCGCGGCAGACCGGAGCTGGTGGTGACAGCCATGGAGCCCCACCGGGCGCGCGACGTGCTCAACGAGGTCGCCGCGCACCTGCTCCGAACGGGCGAGCCGGACCTGGCGCCGGGGGAGCGCCTACCGGCCCCGGGCAACCTGCTGCTGGAAGCCGTGACGGTCGAGGTGCCATCGGTGCACCTGCGCACCGCGGTCGACCTGTACGGCCCCGAGGTGCGCGCAACACAACTCGTCCACGCCGACGCGCAAGGCCGCTGGCCATGGCGAGCAGGCTGGCAAGGCCCCGGCGGACGCCAACCAGTACTAGGCCCCCGCGCCGGAGCCCTCCTCATGGAGGCGGCCACCCCACCGTGGCCTTGATGGCGCGGACAGCCCACTCACCCTTTGCGGTAGCCGCAGGGGCGCGCGCCTAGCCGACTCGCCCCGCCCGGCAGGGGTGTGCTCAGCCGACTTACCCCGCCCGCAACGGCGCGCCTAGCCGACTCGCCCCGCCCGGCAGGGGTGTGCTCAGCCGACTTACCCCGCCCGCAATGGCGCGCCTAGCCGACTCGCCCCGCCCGGCAGGGGTGTGCTCAGCCGACTCGCCCCGCCCGCAATGGCGCACTCAGCCGACTCGCCTCGCACGCAAGGTGCGCGCTGCCCACGGGCCCCGCCCCGCAGGGCGGGCGGTGGGCCCGCGGCGACCAGTCTCCCGTGGCTGTAACCGCCACTCGCCTCGCCAGCAGCGGTGCGCTCAGCCGACTCGCCCTGCACGTAGTGGCAGGCAGGCCCTCGGGCCGCGGCGGCCGCCCGTGGGCAGCCACCTGCCTTCAGCGGCCGCTCAGCGCACTCGCCCAGGCCGCAACCCCCGACCCATCGCCGCCCGTTTCGCAAACGCTGGAACCCGCCCCAGCACGCATCCGGCGCCGGCCACGAAACAATCACCGCGGCTTGCGGCGGTGCACTGCCATCCAGTTGAGGTCGCGCACGCGGAAATTCACACCCTGCGCCGCATGCAGGTCGCGGCGGTGCTCGACGAGCTCGTCCGTCGCCCAGGGCTTCACCGGGCGCTTCCGCCGGGTGCGCAGGTCGTGCACGCCCGCGGCGACCAGCAGCAAACCGATGATGCCGACGAAAACCACCAGGAGCACCATGAACGACCTCCCCAGTCCAGTCAGCTCCGATTCTGCCACCGATCGTGCCAAGAAGGAGGAAGTCACGTGTGAGAATCACGCACCGGGGACACCATGTGGGGTAACGCCGCCGCGACGACGGGAGGACCCGCATGGCCACCATGCTGGCCGGCAGGCTGGAGATCAGCTCGCGCAAGTTCGACGTCCGCGAGGTGCCGGTCCCCGAACCCGGGCCGGGCCAGGTCCGGATCAAGGTGCGCGCGGCCGGGGTGTGCCTGTCCGACGTCCATTTGATCGACGGCACCCTCACGCCGCTCTTCCTCGAAACCCCCGAGGTCACCCTCGGCCACGAGGTGGCGGGCGAGATCGACGCGATCGGCCCCGACGTGCCGGACCGGTGGCGGGAGGGCCAGCGCGTCGCCCTGGAGGCGGGGGAGCGGTGCGGCCAGTGCCCGAACTGCGTCCGCTTCCGCGACCCGTGCCTGCAGGTCCGCACCCGCGGCGTCGACTACGACGGTGGCTGGGCCGAGTACGCCCTCGCCACCCAGCACACCCTCATCCCGATCCCCGACGACCTGCCGTTCGTGCAGGCCGCGATCGTGCCGGACGCCGTGTCCACCCCGTGGGGCGCGGTCACCGGCACCGGCCAGGCCCAGCCTGCCCGGCCGGCGGGCGTGTGGGGTGCGGGCGGGCTCGGCGCGCACGCCGTGCAGCTGCTCCGGCTGATCGGTGCCGCCCCGATCGTCGCGGTGGATCCGCTCGAAGCGGCGCGGGAACGGGCCCTCGAATTCGGCGCCGACCTCGCGCTGGACCCGGGTGACCCCACCCTGCGCGAGCAGATCCTCGCCCTCACCGGCGGTTCCGGGCTGGACGTGGCGTTCGACATGGCCGGCGTGCCCCCGGTGCGGGAGCAGGCGGTGAGCTGCCTCGGCCTCGGCGGGCGTCTCGTGCTCGTCGGCCTGACCCCGAAACCGCTCACGGTCACCGACGGCATCGGATTCAGCTACCGCGGCCAGCGCCTGCTCGGCCACTACGGCTCCCAGCCGGGCGCGGTCGAGCAGCTCATCGAGCTGGCGCGCTACCACCGCCTGGAGTGGAGCCGCAGTATCAGCGGCACCTACCCGCTCGCCGACGCCGCGACGGCCGTCGAGCACCTGGAACGCAAGGAGGGCAATCCGATTCGCCTCGTCTTGGTCCCCTGACCGCCCGCACCGGCCCTGCGGCGAGCTCGCCACAGGGCCGGCGCGGTCACCGCCAGCACGTCACGCCCGCAGGAGGCGCGTCAGCTCACCGAGGTCAGTGAGCCCGGCGAGGCCGTACGTCAGCTCGGTGATCCGGTCCGCCGCGTCCGCGGACACCACGCGCGTCGCGTTCAGGCGGAACTTCAGCGCCAGCTCCTCGGCGGACAGCGGGTTCGCCGCCCCGCCGCGGTTGGCGTCCACCCGCTCCTCCAGCGTGCGCCCGTCCCGCAGGTGCGCGCGCAGCACCGCCGGGAACTGGTGCGGGAAGATCTCGTCGCACCGGGCGTCCGGCACGCAGGTCACCTTCGCCGCCAACGCCAGCCGCTCCGGGGAAGCCGCTGCCGTGTCGGTGAAGTCGTCGTGGAAGACGCCCAGCCCGCCGCCGCCGAGGAAGCCCGCGGCCACCGTGTACGGGCCCGAGAACGCGGCGTGGTAGCCGGACCGCGGGCGGATCTTGTCCTCCCGCGGCTCACCGATCGTGCGCAGCACCGCGGTCGGCGCGCCGAGTTCCAGCGACTCGATCTCCTCGACCGCCACGCCCCGCTCACGCAACCGCCGCGCGGCGTCGATCCCGGCGTGCGTGAAGTGGTTGCACGGGTAAGGCTTGAAGAAGATGCCGGGCAGCTCCCACTCGTCGCCGAGCCCGCGGCTGATCGCGTCCACGTCGGTCTGGTCACCGCAGAACGCCTGCAGCAGACCGAACCGGCCCTCCAGCACGGTCGGCGGACCGGTGATGCCGTGCCGCGCCATGCCTGCCGCCGTCACCGCCGCGTGCGCGGCCCACCCGCAGTGCACGCGCTTCACGGTGCCGCCGGTGCGGTTGGCCTCCAGCAGGCCGGACCCCATGCTCGACGCGATCCCCAGTGCGTCCGCGATGCCGTCTTCATCCACTTCGGACAGCATGGCGCACGCCACCGCCGCGCCCAGCGCGCCGCAGATCGCCGTGGCGTGCAGGCCGCGCTCGAAGAACACCGAGTTGCCCAGCTCCGAGTCGTACCCGGCCATGCCGAGCCGCACGGTGATCTCGACGCCGACGCCGATCGCGTCCAGCAGCTGCGCGCCCGAGCAGCCGCGGGCCTCCGCCACTGCGAGCGCCGCGGGCACCACCGACGCGGACGGGTGCAGGACGGACGGCAGGTGCGTGTCGTCGAAGTCCAGCGAGTGGGCCAGTGTCCCGTTGACCAGGGCCGCGCTGGGCTCCGGCAGCCGGTCACCCGACCCGATGGCCGTCGCCCGGCCGGACCCGCCCCACTCGCGAACGAGGGCGCCGACCGCGGCGGCCGGACGCTCGGAAGTGGCGGCGAGGCTGTTGCCCAGCACGTCGAGCACCCGCCGCGCCGCGTCCTCCCGCAGCTCGGCGGGCAAGCCCTTCGCCCGCACCGAGGCGGCGAACTCCGCCAACCGCTGCACGATTGTTTGTGTCATGCCGTCACCGCCGTGGGGGGTTGTACCGGCGTGCCGGTGGTGCCGAGGGTGGGTCGTGGGGTGGGCAGGAACGAGCGCCTCATGCCGCCACCGCCGCGAGGGGGCGGATCGGCGAGCCCGTCCCGCCGACGATGCGCAACGGCGCGAGCATGAAGACGAACTCCCGCACGCCCGACTCGGCGATCGCCTCCAGGTTCAGGTGCTCCATGATGAAGATCCCCGACTCGACCAGCAGCACCCGGTGCACCGGCAGCACCGCGTGCCCCGCGCCGGCTGGGATCTGCTCGTACGCCGTCGTGTCCGCGCCGGTCGCGACGATCCCCCGCGCGGTCAGCCACGAAGCGGCCGACACGTCCGCGCCCGGCACGCCCGACTCCTTGCCCATGTACGCCACCGGGTCCGAGAAGTTCCGCGCCCAGCCCGTCCGGATCAACGCCACGTCACCGGGGCCCGGCTCGGCGCCGGCCAGCTTCGCCGCCGCCTCCAGGTCCTCCGCCGTCACGCCGTAGCCCGGCTCCAGCACCGGCACCCCGTGCACCGCCGCCACGTCCAGCAGCACCGCGCGCCGCAGCAGGCCGGGCAGGTTTTCCGCGCCGTGGGTCTTGAACACGCCACCCTGCTGGGCCTCCGCCGCGTCCACGTCCCCGTGCAGCTTGCCGCAATGACTCACGTGCGACAACGCGTCGATGTGCGTGCCGACGTGCCCGCCGGTCACGATGATCTCGTTCGCCGCCGAACCGCCGTCCGCCCGCTGCATGTCCCCGTGCCTGCGGATCAACGTCATCCGGAACCCGGGATGGTTCGGCGAGGTCGGCATGCCGGTGAAGAACGGCTGACCCAGCTCGATCAACCGCACCCCGCCGGACACCGCCGCCAGCAACGCATCCTGTGTCATGAACCCTTGCCTTCCTTCACGTACTGGTCCGCGATCTCGAGCACCCACCGGGCGCGCGCCACGATCGCGGCGTCCACGAACTGTCCGTTGTGGTCGATCCAGGCCGACTCCTCCGCGGCGAGCACCTCGCGGGCCCACGCCGTTTCGGCCGGGTCGGGGGCGCACACCTCGTGCACCACCGGGATCTGCGCGGGGTGGATCACCGACCGGCCGAAGAACCCGGCGTCCCGCCCCGCGGCCGTCGAGGCACGCAGACCGTCCAGGTCACGCACCGCCGTCCACACGCTCTGCACGGGGCTCGGCAACCCGGCCGCCCGCGCCGCCACCACGACCCGCGAACGGGGCCACGCCAGCGCGCCGGAATCCCGCACCCGCAGGTCCGCCATCAAATCGGCCTCCCCGAGGGAAATCCCCGCCACCAGCGGGTGCGCGGTCGCCAGCCCTAATGCGTTCTCCACCCCCAGCGCCGACTCCAGCACGGGGTACACCGGCACTCCGAGCGCGTCGGCGACCCGGCGCAGCTCGCCCGGATCCTCCGCCTTCGGCACGCGCACACCGGCCACACCGTCGACGGAAGCCAGCGCGCGGATGTCCGCCTCACCGGCGGAGGTCCCGGGCGCGTTGATCCGCACGAAAGCCGGCGCGGACGCGAGCGTCTCCAGCACGGTCCGCCGCGCGAAGTCCTTGGCGGCGGCGGAAACCGCGTCCTCCAGGTCGAGGATCACCGCGTCCGCGGGCCCGGCCAGTGCCTTGCCGATGCGGTCCGGCCGGTCGCCCGGCACGTACAGCCAGCTGCGGGGGATCACTTCACGACGCCCTTTTCCCGCAGCGCGGCCACATCCACCCCGTACCGGCCCAGGACCTCCTCGGTGTGCGCGCCGAGCGGGGCGCCTGCCGAGGTGATCCGCCCCGGCGTCTCGGACAGCCGGAACAACACGTTCTGCATCTTCACCGGCCCGAGCTCGTCGTCGTCGACCGTCGCGATGGTGCCGAGCGCCGCGAACTGCGGGTCGCTCATCACGTCCGCCGCCGTGTAGATCGGCGCGACCGCCGCCTCGGCCTCCTCGAACGCCTTGACCACCTCGTCGCGGTCCCGCTGCGCGATCCACGAACCGACCGCCTCGTCGAGCAGATCGGCGTGCCGCGCCCGTTCCGCGCCCGAGGCGAACCACGGCTCGTCGATCAGCTCGGGACGCCCGACCAGCCGCATGACCCGTTCCGCGATCGTCTGCGCGCTGGTGGAGATCGCCACCCAGCTGCCGTCGCGCGTGCGGTAGGTGTTGCGCGGCGCGTTGTTCACCGACCGGTTCCCGGTGCGCTCCTGCAGCTGCCCGAGCTGGTCGTAGGCGATGATCTGCGGCCCGAGCAGCGTCAGGATCGGCTCGATGATCGCCAGGTCGACGACCTGCCCGCGCCCGGTCTGCTCCCGCGCCCGCAGCGCGGTCATGATCGCGTACGCGGTGGTCAGGGCCGCGATCCCGTCCGCTAGCCCGAACGGCGGCAGTGTCGGCGGCCCGTCCGGCTCGCCGGTGATGGCCGCGAACCCGCTCATCGCCTCGGCCAGCGTGCCGAACCCGGGCCGCTTGGCGTACGGCCCGATCTGGCCGAACCCGGTGACGCGCGCGAGCACCAGGCGGGGGTTGATCTCGCGCAGTTCGTCGTATCCCAGGCCCCAGCGTTCCAGCGTGCCCGGCCGGAAGTTCTCGATCACCACGTCGGCGTCGGCGACCATCTTCCGGAACACCTCCTGCCCCTCGGGCGCGCCGAGGTACAGGGTGATGGCCTTCTTGCCGCGGCCGAGCATCTTCCACCACAGGCCGACACCGTCGCGCTGGGCGCCGTGGCTGCGGACCGGATCGCCCTTCGGGTGCTCGATCTTGATCACCTCGGCGCCGAAGTCGCCGAGCAGCGTCGCCGCCAGCGGGCCGGCGAAGAGGGTGGCCGTGTCGAGTACCCGGATCCCGGACAATGCGCCCGTCATGGGGCGTACCTGCCTTTCTCGTCCCGGCGAGCGTCGTTTCGCCAGGAGGAACATCGGTAAACATCCTGTTTCGTCGCCGACGCATCGCGCTGGTCACCAAGTTCGCACTGATAACGGCGCTCCGTCAAGTTATGACTGGATATTGACCTGACGTGGAGGCGGGTGTCACGATAGCCCGCATCACTCCCAATGTTTCTCTAAGCGGAACGAGGTGACATGTCCGCGCGAAAGCTCATCGCCGCGCTCGGTGCGTGCGCCCTGCTCGCGACCGGTTGCGGGGGCTCGGCTCCGATGGGGGCCGCCGGCGCGGCCGCCGGACGCGACGAGGGCCCGGTGAAGATCGGCGCGCTGCACCCGGTCAGCGGGTCCAATGCGGTGGACGGGCAGCAGATGCGCCGCGGCGCCCAGATGGCGGTGGACGCCATCAACGCGGCAGGCGGCATCAAGTCCCTCGGCGGCCGCAAGGTCGAGCTGGTCACGGGGGACACCCAGGGCAAGGCCGACATCGGCCAGAGCGAGGCGCAGCGGCTGATCTCGGCCGGTGCGGTCGGCCTGGTCGGCACCTACCAGAGCGCGGTCAGCACGAACGTCGCCGTGGTGGCGGAACGCAACCGCGTCCCGTTCGTCGCGGACGTGACCGCGTCCGACGCGATCTACGCCCACGGCTACAAGTACGTGTTCCGCGTGCAGCCGGGCAGCAAGGTCATCGCGACGGCCGCCGCGCAGTACCTCCAGCAGGTGTCGCAGCAGGCGGGCAAGCCCGTCAAGAAGGTCGCGTTCCTGCACGAGCAGAGCGATTTCGGCAGCGGCGCGGCGGAGGCCTTCACGCAAGCCGCCCGGCAGCTGGGCATCGAGGTCGGCCCGAACATCAGCTACGACGCGGCGAGCGTCAGCGACCTGACCGCGCAGGTCACGCAGGTCAAGGCGTCCGGCGCGGACGTGCTGGCGGTGGCGGGCTACTACCGCGACAGCCTCCTGGCGGCCAAGGCGATCGCCTCGGTCAAACCGGATCTCAACGCGGTCTGGGGCGTGTCCAACGGCGCCTTCGACCAGCCGAAGTTCGTCACCGACGCCGGTGATCTCGGCGCGCTGTACTTCAGCACCAACTACCACTACGACGCGACCAACCCGCAGACCGCCGCGCTGCGCGAGCAGTACCAGCGCACGTACGGCGATCCGATGCGGACCGGCGCGGTGCTGTCCTACGACGCGGTCCAGGTGATCGCGCAGGCGGTCGAGAAGGCCGCCAGCACCGATCCGAAACTGGTCCGCGATGCCATCGCCGCCGCCCAGGTCGCACCCCTGACCGTGGGCGCGGGCCCGATCCAGTTCGCCCCCAACGGCGACAACCGCAACGCCATGGCGGTCCTGATGCAGATCCAGGACGGCCAGGTCAAGCAGGTCTATCCCCCGGAGAAAGCCGAATCCCGGCCCGAGTACCAGGTGACGTGGCGGCCATGAGCGAAACAGCACAGCGGGCGGCGCTCGCCCCCGAAGTCTCCCCACCCCAGAAGAAGGACCGCGGTTTCCTCGGCCGCGCCGGTGTCGTCGGCGGTGTCCTCGTCGTCGCGATCGTCGTCGCGCTGCTGCAGTCGGGCAGCGGGCTGGTGGTCTGGCAGTCGGTCGTCACCGGCCTGCTGACCGGCGGTCTGTACGGCCTGATCGCGATGGGCCTGACGCTGATCTTCGGCGTGCTGGACATCGTCAACTTCGCGCACGGCGCGTTGCTCGCGGTCGCGATGTTCATCTCCTTCGGCATGGTGCAGGCCACCGGCATGCACCCCTACCTCACGCTGGTCATCGCCATCCCGGCGTTGTTCCTGATCGGCGCGGCCGTCCACCGTGGACTGCTGTCCGGCACCGGCGGCAGCTCGCTGGAGAACCAGCTGCTCATCACGCTGGGCCTGTCGCTGCTGCTGGAGAACGGGCTGCTGATGTTCTTCGGCGCCGAGCCCAAGACCATCGCGCTGCCCGGCGACTTCCAGTTCCCGCTGCTGGGTGCGGTCGTCGCGGGGTCGCGGCTCTACGCGTTCCTCGGCGCGATCCTGCTCGGCGCGCTGCTGTACTGGCTGCTGCGCCGGACCCGGCTGGGCACCGCGATCCGCGCGGTCGCCGCGCACGGGCCGGGCGCGGAACTGGTCGGCATCAACGTCCGCCGGATCCACACGCTCACCTTCGCGATCGGCACGGCATGCGCCGGTGCGGCCGCCGCGCTGGCGGGACCGCTGGTCACCGTGACGCCGACGCTCGGCGAGCAGTTCAACATCACCGCGTTCGTCGTGGTGGTGCTCGGCGGGATGGGCAACGTCGTGGGCGCGCTCGTCGGCGGCCTGCTGATCGGGCTGGTCGAGCAGCTCACCACGATCTACCTCGGCGGGCAGTCCTCGCTGCTGGGTGTGTTCGTGGTGTTCATCCTCGTGCTCTTCCTGCGCCCGCAGGGCCTGTTCGGAAGGAAGGCGGCATGAGCACCATCACCATCGCCGGTCCCGCCGGCGCGGAGAAGGTCAAGGCCCCGCCGCTGCGCCCGCAGAACCGGCAGCTCGCGATCCTCGCCGTGCTGGTGCTGGTCGCGATCCCGCTGCCGCTCATCCTGCCGCCGGCGCAGGGCGCGGTCGCCGTGCGGATCCTGATCTTCCTGCTGATGGCCGTCGGCTGGAACATCATGAGCGGGTTCGGCGGCATGTTCAGCTTCGGGCACGCGGCCTACTTCGGGCTCGGCGCGTACACCAGCGCCTACCTGCTGGTGAAGCACAACGTGTCGCCGTGGATCGGGATGGTCGCCGGGATGGCGGTGGCCGCCGCGGCCGCCGTGCTGATCGGCTACTTCTCCTTCCGCTACAAGCTGCAGGGCGCGTACTTCGCGCTCGCCACGTTCGCCTTCGCCGAGATGCTGCGGCTGGTCGTGACCAGCAGCGCGTTCGCCAACAAGGCGGTCGGGTTCACCGTTCCGCTGATCCCGGACTCGTCGCTGTGGATGCTGCAGTTCGAGGCCGACTCGCCGGCGTACTTCTGGGTCGCGCTGGTGCTGGCCGGTGCGGCGGTCGCGATCAGCATCGTGTTCCTGCACTCCCGCGCCGGGAAGTACGTGACCGCGATCCGGGACGACGAGCTGGCCGCGGCCTCGCTCGGCACGCCCGTGATGCGGCACAAGCTGATGACGGTGGCGTTGTCCGCCGCGATCACCGCGGTCGCCGGCGCCTTCTACACCCAGTACTACCTGTTCGTGAACCCGGAACTGGGCTTCGGCTCGGCGGTGTCGATCCAGGCGATCGTGCCGGTGGTGATCGGCGGCATCGGCACCATCTGGGGCCCGGTGGTCGGCGCGATCATCGTCGGTTCGCTCACCGACGTGACCGCGACGCTGCTGCGCACGCCGCCCGAGTTCCTGGGCTTCCTGCAGGGGCGCAGCGGTCTGGACGTGGTGCTGTACGCGGTGCTGCTGATCCTGATCGTGCGCCTGCTGCCGAAGGGCATCGTCGGAACGATCGCGGCGAGGTGGCGTCGATGAGCATCGTCAGGGTCGACGGGGTCGGCAAGTCCTTCCGCGGGCTGCGGGCGCTGTCCGAGGTGGACTTCGAGGTGGCCGAGGGGGAGATCCTCGGCATCATCGGGCCGAACGGCGCGGGCAAGACCACCCTGTTCAACGTCGTCTCCGGCGCGCTGGCCCCGGACACCGGGCGGGTCGCGTTCGCCGGGCAGGACGTCACCGGACGGGCGCCGGACCGCATCGCCCGCGCCGGGATGGTGCGCACGTTCCAGCTGATGCGGCCGTTCTCCAGCATGACCGTGCTGGAGAACGTGTGCCTGGCCGCGCAGCACCACCGGTTCGGGCGGCGCAAGCTGCGCGAGCACGCGCTGGAGGTGGTCGAGCGGGTCGGGCTCGGGCCGTGGGCCCACCGGGCCGCACCGGAGCTGCCGACGGCCGGTCTCAAGCGGCTCGAACTGGCCCGCGCGCTCGCGATGCGGCCGAAGGTCCTGCTGCTCGACGAGGTCCTCGCCGGTCTGGTGCCCGCGGAACGCGAACCGGTGCTGGACCTGCTGGCGCGGCTGCGCGAGGAGGAGGGCGTGACCCTGCTGTTCATCGAGCACATCATGGCCGCGGTGATGCGGCTGGCCGACCGCGTGCTCGTGCTGGACCAGGGCCAGGTCATCGCCGTCGGGTCGCCGCAGGAGGTCACCAGCGACGCGCGTGTCATCGACGCCTACCTCGGTGAGGAGCCGACCCATGCTGACGCTTGAGAAGGTGTGCGCCGGGTACGGGCGGATGCGGATCCTGCACGACGTCGACCTGCACCTGGGCGAGGGCGAGATCGTCGCGCTGGTCGGCGCGAACGGCGCGGGCAAGACCACGACGCTGCGGAGCATCTGCGGGCAGCTGAAGGCGTTGTCCGGCAGCATCACGTTCAACGGCGCGCCGACCGCGGGCCGCCGCCCGGACCAGCTCGTGCGCGACGGTCTGGTGCATGTGCCGGAGGACCGGGCGCTGTTCGGCACGCTGACCGTCGAGGAGAACCTGCGGATGGGGGCGTGGACGCGCACCCCGGCGCAGGCGGCGAAGTCGCTGGCCGAGGTCTACGAGCTGTTCCCGGTCCTCGCCGAGCGGCGCACGCAGATCGCGCAGACGTTCAGCGGCGGTCAGCAGCAGATGCTGGCGATCGCCCGCGCGCTGATGGCGGCGCCGAAGCTGCTGATGCTGGACGAGCCGTCGACCGGCCTGTCGCCCAAGCTGACCTGGACGATGCTCGAAGCGGTGCGGCGGATCCGGGACAACGGGGTGTCGGTGCTGCTGGTCGAGCAGAACGCCAAGCAGGCGCTGGCGATCGCGGACCGCGCGTACGTGCTGGAGAGCGGGTCGACCGTGCTGTCCGGCAGCGGCGCGGAGCTCGCCGGCGACAGCCGGGTGCGAAAGGCGTACCTGGGACTGTGACAGCGGTGGAATCGACTCGGCGGCTCGGCGCGTGGGTGTCCGAACTGGACACCCCGGACGCGGTTCGGGACCGGCTCGCGCTGGTCCTGCTGGACGTCCTCGGGGTGACCGCGGTCGGCGCGGCGCAGCCGGAGCAGCGGGCGCTGCGCGCGGCGTGGCGAGCCCCGGACGGACCGGCGCCGTTGCTCGGTGCCGAGCGATCCGTGACCGTGGACGCGGCGGCGTTCCTGAACGGGATGGCCCTGGTGTCGCTGGAGCTCGACGAGGGCAACAAGTACGCCAAGGGACATCCCGCCGCGCACGGTTTCCCCGCGGTGCTGGCGCTGGCCGCGGACCTGGACAGCACCGGCGCCGACACCGCGGCGGCGCTGCTGGCGGCGTACGAAGTCGCGTCCCGGTTCGGTCGCGCGACGTCCTTGAAGCCCGGCGCGCACCCGCACGGCAGCTGGGGTGTCCCCGGCGCGGCGGCGGGCTGCGCGCGGTTGCTGGGGCTCGACGCGGAGCAGACCGCCGCGGCCATCGACACCGCGGCGGGCATGGCGATCGCCGGGCACTTCGACTCGGCGACCACCGGCAACCCGGTGCGCAACGCCTGGATGGGCGCTTCCGCGACCTCCGGGTTGGCGGCCGCGCGGATGGCGGCGGCCGGGATGGCCCGCAACACCGGCACCGCGGCGCTGTCCCTCGGCACGCTGCTCGGTTCGTTCGACCCGGGTGAGCTGACCGCCGACCTGGGGACGCGGTGGGACATCCAGCACGGCTACTTCAAGCGGCACGCGTCCTGCTCGTTCACCCACCCGGCGGCTGACGCGGTCCTCGCGCTGCGCGGCGAGTTCCCGGCGGCCGGCATCACGTCGATCCTCGTCGAGTCCCACGCGCTCGGCGCCGGCCTCACCGGCACGGACTGGACGAACCGGTTGTCGGCGATGTTCTCCACCCCGTTCGTGGTCGCCACCGCGGCACTGACCGGGCGGGTCGGCCCGGACAGCGCCCTCGACGACCCGGCGGTGCGAACGCTTGCGCAGCGGGTGCGGCTGGTCGCGGCCGACGACCTGACCGCCCGCCTGCCCGCCGAACGCGCCGCGCGGGTCACGGTCGCCTTCGACGACGGCACCACGCTCACCCGCGAGGTGCCCAACCCGGTCGGCGACGCCGACCACCACCCGCTGGCCGAGGACGACCTGGTCGCCCTGCTGAAGACGTGGCTGCCCCGGCAGCCCGGGCTCGTGGACCGCGCCGTCGCGGTCAGCCACGAGCTGCCCGGCCTGGCCCGCGTCGGGGACGCCCTGCGCGGGCTGGCCGGGCCGGACGAGAAGGAGCTGAACTGATGCGTGCCCTCGCGGTGACGCCCATCCACCTGCCCGCGGAGGAGATCCGGCGGCGGCAGGCCCGCTACGACCGGCTCGCCCCGCCCGGCCTGGAGGTCGAGCTCGTCGACGTCGGCGCCGCCGCGCCGGCTTCGCTGGACACCGACGAGTCCGTGCGTGCTTCCGAACGCCAGGTGGCCGCCGCCCTCGCGCGGGCGGGGGATGGCTACGACCTGGCCTTCCCGGACTGCGTGCTCGATCCCGCGGTGCCGGACACCGTCGCGGCGGATCCGCGGCCGGTGCACGGGCTGCTCAAGCTGTCCGCGACCTACCTCGCGGGCAAGGGCGTGCGGTTCGGCGCGGTGGTGCGCAACGAGGCCATCGCCGCCGAGTTCGGCAAGCGCATCGCCGCCTACGGGCTGAGTGCCTACTTCGCCGGCACCCGCGTGCTGGACCTGCCGTTCGAGGCGATCGCCGACACCGGCACGTGGAACCGGGCAGTGGGCGCCGCGGTGCGCGAACTGGCGTCGCTGGGCGCGACCGCGGTCATCAACGGCTGTTCGGCGGTGGACGTCGAACCCGCCGACCTGCCTGCCCGGATCGTCGACCCGACGGCGCTTGCGCTGCGGCTGCTGGCGGTGGAGGCGTGATGGATCTCGTCGTCGCGGGTGCCGGTGGCGGCCTGGCCGGTGCGCTGCGTGCCGCCGAGCTCGGGCTGAGCGTGGTCGTCGTCGAGGCCAGCGAGCACTTCCGGCGCGGCAACAACACGTCGATGTCGACCGCGATGTTCCCCGGCGCCGGTTCGCGCTGGCAGGCCGAGGCGGGCGTCGACGACTCGCCCGAGCGGTTCGTCGCCGACATCATGGCCAAGACGAAGGGCCAGGCCGATCCGCGGCTGGCCCGTACGCTGGCGGAGGTGAGCGCGCCGCTGGTGGAGTGGCTGGCGGATTCGGCGGGACTGCCGTTGTCGCTGGTCACCGACTTCAACTACCCCGGACACGCGGTGCCGCGCTGCCACTCGATCCCGGGGCGGCACGGCTCCGGGGTCATCGACCACCTGGCCCGGCGGGTCGCCGAGCACGAGAACATCGAGCTGCTCGCGCCGGCGAAGCTGGTCGACGTGCTCACCGGTGACGGCGGTGTCCGCGCCGCGGTGGTGCGGTACCCGGACGGCACGGAGGAGGAGATCCCGACCGGCGCGGTCCTGTTGGCCACCAACGGGTTCGGGGCCGATCGCGAGCTGGTCGCCCGGCACTTGCCGGAGATCGCGGACGCGTTGTACCAGGGCAGTGACCAGTCGCTCGGCGACGCGTTGCGGATCGGCGAGAAGCTCGGCGCCGCGGTCGGTTACCTGGACGCCTACCAGGGCCACGGTGCGGTCGCGGCGAACGCGGGCACCCTCGTCGGCTGGGCGACGATCATCCACGGCGCGATCCTGGTGGACACGACGGGTCGCCGCTTCGGCGACGAGACCCGCGGCTACTCCGAGTACGCCGCCGAACTGGCCGCCCGGCCCGGGGCGACCGGCTGGATCGTGCTGGACGAGACGATCTTCGAGCAGTGCCAGCCGTTCCAGGACTTCCGGGACACCGTCGCCTCCGGCGCGCTGGTGTGGGCCGATTCGGCTGAGGAGCTGGCCGCGGCGACCGGTTTGCCGGAGCTGGCCGACGAACTCGCCGTCGCCGGCGCGATCGCCCACGGTGAGCGCACGGATTCGTTCGGACGCACCAACTGGGAGCGCCCGCTGTCCGGCCGACTCGCCGCGGTGCGGGTGGTGCCCGCGCTCTTCCACACCCAGGGCGGTTTGCTGGTGAACGAGAACGCCGCCGTCGTCGACGCCCAGGACCGGCCGATCCCCGGCCTGTACGCCGCGGGCGGCGCGGCGGCGGGCATCTCCGGTCACGGCGCCGCCGGATACCTGCCCGGCAACGGGCTCCTGCCGGCCTTCGGGCTGGCGTACCTGGCCGCGAACGACGTCGCACGTCGCCCGGCCTGATCGATCACGCGGAGGAAAACGAGAGATGGCAACGACGGAACTGCTGGTCCGCAACGTCCGGGTGGTCCGGCCCGACGGCCCCGACGGTGAGCCGGAACTGCTGGACATCGCCGTCAACGACGGCACGATCACGCGGGTGGCGCCGGACCTGCCCGCCGACGACGCTGCCCGGGTGATCGACGGCCGGGGCCTGCTGGCCTTCCCCGGCGTGGTCGACGCCCACCAGCACTGGGGCATCTACAACGAGCTGTCCACCGACACCCGGACGGAAAGCCGGGCGAGCGCGCAGGGCGGTGTGACGACGTCGCTGACCTACATGCGGACCGGGCAGTACTACTTGAACAAGGGCGGCAGCTACCGGGACTTCTTCCCGGAGGTGCTGAGCAAGTCCGCCGGGAACGCGTACGTCGATTACGCCTTTCACCTGGCGCCGATGTCGGCGCAGCACATCGAGGAGATCCCGTTCCTCGTCGAGGAGCACGGCGTCACGTCGTTCAAGATCTTCATGTTCTACGGTTCGCACGGGCTGCACGGCCGGTCGACGAGCCAGAGCGATTTCCTGATGATCCCGCCGGACGAGCGTTACGACATCGCGCACTTCGAGTTCGTGATGCGCGGCGTGCAGAAGGCGCGGGAAATCCTGACCGAGTACGCACCGCACCTGTCGTTGTCGCTGCACTGCGAGACGGCGGAGATCATGACGGCGTACACGAAGATGGTCGAGCAGGACGGCTCGTTGACCGGGCTGCGGGCGTACTCGGCGTCGCGGCCGCCGCACTCGGAGGGCCTGGCGGTTACGATCGCGTCGTACCTGGCGCACGAGACCGGGCTGCCGAACATCAACCTGCTGCACCTGTCTTCGGAGAAGGCCCTGTCGGCGGCGCTGACCATGGCGTCGGCGTTCCCGCACATCGACTTCCGCCGCGAGGTGACGATCGGCCACCTGCTGGCGGACGTCGACACCGCGTCGGGCATCGGTGGCAAGGTCAACCCGCCGCTGCGGGAGCGCGAGGACGTGGAAGCCCTGTGGCGGCACGTGCTGGCGGGCGAGGTGGACTGGGTGGTGAGCGACCACGCCTGCTGCCGGGACGAGCTGAAGTTCGGCTCGGACCGGGAGGACGTGTTCTTGGCGAAGTCCGGTTTCGGCGGGGCGGAGTACCTGTTGCCCGGCCTGGTGGGCGAGGGCACCAAGCGGGGCCTGTCGCTGCAGAAGATCGCCGCGCTGCTGTCGTGGAACCCCGCCCAGCGGTACGGCCTGCTGCGCAAGGGAAAGATCGCGGAAGGCTTCGACGCGGACTTCGCCCTGGTGGATCCGAACGTCCAGTGGACCGTGCGGGCGGCCGACTCGGAAAGCACCCAGGAATACACCCCGTTCGAGGGCTTCGAGATGACGGCAAGGGTCACGGACACCTTCGTGCGCGGCAACCACGTCTACGCGGACGGCAAGATCCAAGGCGAGCCCACCGGCAAATTCCTCAAGCGCGGCCGCTAACCACCCCTTAACCGCCACCCGGCAACGAAAAGCAAGCGACCAACGCACCAGACCTCCCCCGCC
>NZ_JBHZEN010000097.1:0-5337 GCF_050958625.1 Amycolatopsis sp. 3B14 | reverse complement strand
CCCCGCCAGCGGCTCCGCCCCGCCCAGGCATGCCGGCACGCCTGCGGCTCCGCCGCGCTCAGGCAGGCCGGCATGCCAGCGGCTCGGCCCCCGCTCAGGCATGTCGGCGTGCGCCGGCACGTGCCGTGCACGCCTGTCACGCCCCTCGGGGGCGCGCCCAGGCAGGCCGGTACGTCAGCGGCACTGTCCTGCCCAGGCATGCCGGCGTGCGCCGGCACCTGCCACGCACGCCTGCCACGCCCCTCGGGGGCGCGCTCAGGTATGTCGGCATGCCTGCGGCTTCGCCCCGCTCAGGTATGTCGGCATGCCTGCGGCTTCGCCCCGCCCAGGCAGGCCGCCCCGCCAGCGGCTCCGCTTCGCCCAGGGATGCCGGCACGTGAGCGGCTCCGCCGCGCCGAGGCATGCCGGCGTGCGCCGGCACCTGCCACGCACGCCTGCACGCCCCTCGCGGGGCGCCCCGCCCAGGCAGGCCGGTACGTCAGCGGCACTGTCCTGCCGAGGTATGCCGGTACGTCAGCGGCACTGTCCTGGCCAGGCATGCCGGCGTGCGCCGGCCTGCCACGCACGCCGGCATGCCCCTCGCGGGGGCGCGCCCAGGTATGTCGGCACGTCAGCGGCACCGCCGCGCCCAGGTATGTCGGCACGTCAGCGGCACCGCCGCGCCCAGGTATGTCGGCACGTCAGCGGCACCGCCCCGCCCGGGCAAGTTGGCACGCCTGCGGCTCCGCCCCGCCCAGCTATGTCGGCATGCAAGCGGCACCGCTGCGCCCAGGTATGCCGGCACGCCAGCGGCACCGCCCCGCCCAGGCATGTCGGCACGCCAGCGGCACCGCCCTACCCGGAACAGCGACACCGCGTGCGGCACAGCCGGCAGCCCCCGCTCCCGCAGCTCCACCAGCGCTGCGGGCAGGCGGGCCGGGTGCCACACGCACGCCGAAGCGCCCTTCGCGTGCGGCCTCGCGCCACTGGCCCCGCCTCTCGGGGCGATGTGTTCGCCTCGCCGGGGTGCGATCGCTGACAGCACGCCCCGGCGGGGAGGCGGTGTCGGTGGCGCCGACTGCGCACCCTCCCGTCCCATGACCGGTGCCTCGTCCCATCGCGTCATGAGCTTCGCCAGCCCCGCGGGCAGGGTGCCACAAGCACGCCGACGCGCCCCTCGCGTGGGGCTTTGCACCACTGGCCCTGCTTCTCGGGGCGCTGTGTTCGCCTTGCCAGGGTGCGATGGCTGCCCCCCCGCGGAGAGGCGGTGCCGGTGGCGCCGACTCCGCCGGCACGCCCCCGCGGAGGGACAGTGTCGGTGGCGCCGACTCCGCACCCTCCCGTTTCATGACCGGTGCCTCCACCCATCGCGTCATCAGCACCGCCTCCCCTGGGCGCGATGACCGAGGCGGCTTGAGATTCGGTGCCGAGGGCATGACTCTTCCGGAGGAGCGGAGCTGATGGTGACTCCGCTCAAGGTGTGGCGCTGGTGGCGACTTCGCTCAAGTGCGGTGCTGGCGGCGAGGCCCTCACCTCTCGGCGGAAGCCCGAAGCAACGCCACCGCCGCAGTCTTGGCGCTCTCGGCCGCGCGCGGATCGCCCGTGATGCCCGCGATCACCGTCGCGCCTTCGACCAGCGCGAAGATCTGGTCGCCCAGCTCGTCGGAGCCGGCCAGGGCGCGCAAGTAGTCCCGCACCAGGTCCTTGTGCTCGCGCACCACCGCAGCGACACGAGGTGACCCGTCGCCCAGTTCGCCGAAGGAGTTGATGAACGCGCACCCCCGGAAGTCGTCCTCGCTGAACCACCGCCGCAGCCAGTCGAACACCGCCGGGACAGCGTCTTCCGGCGGCTGTGCCGACACGTAGTCCGCCAGCGACCGCCGCCAGCGTTCGTCGCGGCGGCGCAGGTAAGCCTCGACGAGATCGCTCTTCGCCGGGAAGCACTGGTACAGCCGCTTCAACGAGACGCCCGAACCCGAGCGGATGGCATCCATGCCCACCGCCTGGATGCCGCGCGCGTAGAACAGCTCTTCGGCCGTGTCGAGCAGCCGCGCGCGTGCCTCGTCGTGATCCATCCCGGTCCTGCCCCTTGCGTGGAGAACGTGCGTTCTCTATCGTAGCGCACCAGTGGAGAACGTGCGTTCTCCAGATTGGGGTGCCCCATGTCCGACCGTCCGCCGTTCCCGCCGTTCGACGAGGCCACCGCCGCGCAAAAGGTCCAGGCCGCCGAGGACGCCTGGAACACCAGGGATCCGGAGAAGGTCGCGCTGGCCTACACGCCGGACTCGGTCTGGCGCAACCGGGACCAGCACGTCGTCGGCCGCGACGCGATCGTCGAGTTCCTGCGCCGCAAGTGGGAACGCGAGCTGGACTACGCGTTGCGCAAGGAGCTGTGGGGCTTCCGCGGCAACCGGATCGCCGTGCGCTTCCAGTACGAATGCCACGACGCCGAGGGCCAGTGGTGGCGCAGCTACGGCAACGAGCTCTGGGAGTTCACCGAGAACGGCCTGATGCGCCGCCGCGAGGCGAGCATCAACGACAGGCCCATCACGGAGGCCGAGCGTCGCATCTTTGGTCCCCGCCCCGAGTCCGAGCGTGGGCAACTGTTGCCGGTGTTCTGAACGGACCCAACGGCGGCGGAAGTTCCGGCGCTGTTCTGGAGTCCGCCGAGCCTCAGCGGCGAGCGTGGCGGACTCCGGGCGCGGCAGGTGTCCCGGTGGCAATTCGATCCACAGGCCAATTACGGAGGCCGAGCGCCGGATCTTCGGTCCCGGCCCGAGTCTGAGCGTGGGCAACTGTTGCCGGTGTTCTGAACGGCCCCAACGGCAGCGGAGGTTCCGGCGCTGTACTGGAGTCTGCCGAAACTCGACGGCGAGCGTGGCGGACTCCGGGCGCGGCAGGTGTCTCGATGGCAATTCGATTGCGACAGGTCCATCGCGGGGGCCGAGCGCCGGATCTTCGGTCCCCGCCCCGAGTCTGAGCGTGGGCAACTGTTGCCGGTGTTCTGAACGGCCCCAACGGCAGCGGAGGTTTCGGCGCTGTGCCGGAGCCTGCCGAGCCTCGACGGCGAGCGTGGCGGACTCCGGGCGCGCCAGGTGTCCCGGTGGCAATTCGATCGACAGGTGAGCGGCCGGGCTGCGACGGTAGGGGCGTGCGCGTCGTTCCGTTGCCCCCGGACACCTATCACGCTCTCGCCGCAGGGGATCTCGCCGCGGCGAACCGTGTCGCGCCGGTCGAGCTGACGCCGTACTTCGTGAACCCCCGCTGGCTACCGGGCTGGGGCCGGGCGAGTACCCGCGTCCGTGCCGATCCGCGCGCCGCCGAGTGGCTTGCCGGCGCCGTTGCGGGGCCGGACGGCGTGGTCGGCCGCGCCGGCTACCACGGGCCGCCGGACCAGCAGGGCGTGGTCGAGGTGACCTACGAGATCGAACCTGCTTGGCGCCGACGCGGATTCGCCCGCGCCGCGCTGGCGGAACTCGTCGCGCGGGCCGTGCGCGAACCGGAGGTCCGGGTCGTGCGCGCGGTGATCCGGCCGCACAACACCGTCTCCCAGCGCCTGGTCGCGACCAGCGGATTCACCGAGGTGGACGGACCACCACTGCCTGACGGGCCGTGGCTGGTTTTCGAGCGCGTGGTGCGCTGAGGGCGGGACAACCACAGTCACGCGACCGACCGCGGCTGGTCGCGGGCGTGCGTAGGGCCACTTCTCAGCTCTGAGCGAAGGACGGCTTCAGCGCGCCGGCTTCCTCGGCCCGCTTTTCCGCGCCGCGGCGGTGGTCTTCCGCTCGACGACCACCGGCGGCGGCTCGGGGTTGAACACGTTGCCTGTCGGGATCTTGGGGCGTCCAAGCTCGCCGTGCTCGCGGACGCGGGCCTTGCGGTAGACCTCCGCGGTAGTCGCCGCGATGCGGGCCCAGTCGAAGTCGTCGGCGAGGCGGGCCTGCGCCGTCCGCGCACGGGTCTCCGCGGCCTCCCGGTCCCGCAGCACCGAGTTCACCGCCGCCGTCAGCGCGGGCACATCCCCGGGCGCGAAGGACAACCCGGTGACCCCGTCGACGACGACCTCGCCCAGCCCACCGGCCGTCGAAGCCACCAGCGGCGCCCGCGCGGCCGCCGCTTCCAGGGCGACGATTCCGAACGGCTCGTACCGGCTCGGCAGCACCACCGCGTCCGCCGCCGCCAGCACCGCCCGCAGCTCCCGGTCCCGCAGGTGCCCGGCGAACTCGACCGCGTGCTGCATCCGCATCCGCCGCGCCTGCTTGACCAGCTCGTCCAGGTGCCGCCCCCGGCCGGCGACCACCAGCCGCGTGCCGCGGTGCGCGCGCCGGATCTTCGGCAGCGCCGACACCAGGTCCTGGACGCCCTTCTCCCACTCCAGGCGCCCGAAGAACAACAGCAACGGCTCACCACCCGGCGCGTACTTCTCCCGCGCCCGCGCGACCTCGTCCGCCGCGACCTGCCAGCCGCGCTCCTCGATGCCGTTGTGGATGACCGTGATGTCGTCCGCCGACACCTCGAACAGCTTCGCGACCTCGGCGCGCATCGCCTGCGAACAGGTGATCAGGGCGTCCGACCGGTTCGCCAGCCACCACTCCACGGAGTGCACCTGCTGATTCAGCGGCTGCGACAACCACCCCGAATGCCGGCCGGCCTCGGTCGCGTGGATCGTCCCGACCAGCGGGCGCCGCAGCGCGCCGGCCAGGCTGATCGCCGGGTGCGCCACCAGCCAATCGTGGGCGTGCACGACGTCCGGCTGCCACGACCGGGCCAGCTCCAGACCCGCGCGCACCATGCCGTGGCCCATCGCGAGCGTCCACGCCACGAGGTCCCGCTCGAACGTCACGTGCATCGGGTCCTCGGCGACGCGGATGACGCGCACACCCTCGACCACCAGGTCCGTCGTCGGATGCGTGTGGGCGTCGGTGCCGGCCGGGTGCCGGGAGAGGACCACGACGTCGTGCCCGTCCTGAGCGAGGTGCCGGGCCAGCGCGTGCACGTGGCGGGCCAGCCCACCGACCACGACGGGCGGGTACTCCCAGGACAGCATCAGCACGCGCATGACAGGAGGTTACTCACTGGTCAACTAAGAACTGAACCGCCCGACGACACGCGATGCCGGCGGGTGATGCCGATCACATGGCGGGTGAGGACGCGGTGGTGTTGGGGGATTGCCGCGTGATCGGGCGGGCTGGGGAGTGGTGGGGTGGCTGGGTTGGGGTGGTGAGTGGTTTGGGTTGTGGCGCAGGTTGCCGCGTGGCTGGGCGGGCAGGGGAGTGGTGGAGTGGCCGGGCCGGGGTGGTGAGTGGTTCGGGTTGGCGGGCAGGTTGCCGCGTGGCCGGGCGGGCGAGGGGAGTGGCG
>NZ_JBHZEN010000096.1:0-102470 GCF_050958625.1 Amycolatopsis sp. 3B14 | reverse complement strand
GGCCGGCTCGCGGGCGGTTGCAGGGCTACCGCGCGCGGTGTGGTGGTGAGGTGGTCGAGTTCCCGGTGGGCCGGATCCGGGGCGGCGGCTGGGTGGGGAGGTGGGGATGAGCGCCACCGCACCTGGGCGCCATCGGCGGGTGGCTCGCCGTTGCTTGGGTGACGGGGTGGTGGTGTGGCCGGCTCGCGGGCGGTTGCGGGGCTACCGCGCGCGGTGTGGTGGTGAGGTGGTCGAGTTCCGGGTGGGCCGGATCCGGGGCGGCGGCTGGGTGGGGAGGTGGGGATGAGCACCACCGCACCTGGGCGCCATCGGCGGGCGAGCTCTCGCCGCGGGATCGGCAACCGTGTGGTCCTCGGGTTGCTGGGCTCGGCGCTCGCTCCGCTGGCGGGCGGGCGGTTGTGTGTGCTGCGCTACCGCGCGCGGTGTGGTGGTGAGGTGGTCGAGTTCCCGGTGGGCCACGTCCGGGACGGTGACCACGTGCTGGTGATGGCCGGACGGGCCGCCCGCAAAACGTGGTGGCGGCACTTCCGCACCCCGGCGCCCGTTGAGGTGCGGCTGCCGGGCGGGTGGTCGGCCGGTGTGGGCCGGGTGCTGCACGGCGCCGAGCGCGAGGCAGCCCTGGCCGTGTACCGGCACCACCGGCCCCACGTGCCCGCAGAGGCGCCGCTGGTCACCATCGACCTGCCGCCCGCGGAACCGTTGCGCGGCAAGGCGTTCGCGTGGAGCTGGTTCTGGATCGTCACCCTGGCCGAGTTCGCCGGGTTCGCCGTGCCCGCCGTCGTCGGCCCGCTCACCGCCGGGTCCGCACCCGCGGTCGCCGTGCCCGTCCTGCTGGCCGCCGGGGCGGTCGAAGGGGCCGCGCTCGGCTGCGGGCAGGCGCTCGTGCTGCGGCACGCGCTGCCGGCCCTGCCCGGGCGGCGCTGGATCGCGGCGACCTCGGCCGGCGCGGTCGTCGCCTACCTGGCCGGCACGCTCCCGGCCGCGGCGGAGATCCACCGCCGGCCGCCGGTGCAGGCCGCGGCGGCCGTGGTGGCGCTCGGGCTGGTCCTGCTCGCGTCACTCGGCACGGCCCAATGGCCGCTCCTGCGCTCGCACCTGTCCCGCGCATGGCGGTGGATCCCGGTCACCGCCGCGGCCTGGCTGGCCGGGCTGGGCGTGTTCCTCGCCGTCACCATGCCGCTGTGGCACGACGGGCAAGCCCTGGCCGTGACGGTGCTGATCGGCGCCGGCGGCGGGCTGCTCATGGCCGCCACCACCTCCGCGATCACCGGCTTCGCGCTGGCCCGGCTGCTGGCCTCGGGCGGCTGAGGACAGGGCACAAAGTCCCCGCCGTCGGCGACCTCCGCCCCGCCACGACGGGCCCTCCGCCCGTCGTCCCGGGTCTCCGTCCGCGAATAGCGTTCCTGGCATGGAGATCAGCTCGCACGAACCGACCCCGGAAGAACGTCACCGCACCGCGCGCGCCGTCGCCGGCCAGGCGAAGGACGCCGACGAGCTCCGCGAGCTCCTCGCCATGCTCGGGCTGTCCCCGGCCGAAGGCCGCGCACCGGTCCCGCGACCGCGCCGGCAGCCGGCGAACCGGACCCTGACCATCCCGGAACTCACCGCGTTCGTCCAGCGTGCCACGGCCGCGGCGTGAACCCGGACCCGAGAGGAACAGCCATGTCCAACTCCGCGAACCCGGTCGTCGTCGGGGTCGACGGCTCCGAAGCGTCGCTCGGCGCGGTCCGCTGGGCCGCCGCCGAGGCGCGCCGCCGGAACGTGCCGCTGAAACTGGTGCACGCACTGGACGAAGCCTCGCTCGGCTACCCCCAGCCGTTGCCGGTGCACGTGGACCTGACGGGTCTCGCGCGTCAGCGGGGCCACCGGATCCTGCACGCCGCGAGCGACGTCGCCCGCGACACCGAGTCCGATGTGGACATCCGGCGGAGCCTGCGCGAGGAGCGGCCCGGCGCGGCGCTGCTGGACGAGTCCCGCGCGGCGAGCATGCTCGTCCTGGGCACCCCGCCCGTGCGGTTCCTCGGCCGTTTCCTGGCCGGGTCGGTCACGATCGCGCTGGCCGCCAACGCGGACTGCCCGGTCGCCGTGGTCCGGCCGCACGCGGCGGACGACGAGCCGCCCGTCGAGGGGCCGGTCGTGGTCGGGGTCGACGCCTCGCCCACGAGCGACGAGGCGATCGCGGCCGCGTTCGACGCGGCGTCCCGGCGCGGCGCCGCGCTCGTCGCGGTGCACGCGTGGGACGACTCCTACCTGGGCGCCCTGTTCGAGGACACGCGCTGGACGCTCGACCGGCCGGCGATCGAGGAGCGCGAGCGCGAGCTGCTGGCCGAGCGGCTGGCGGGCTGGCAGGAGAAGTACCCGGACGTCGCCGTCGAGCGGATCGTGGTGCGCGGCGCCCCGGCCGACCGGCTGCTCGACCAGGCCGTCCACGCCCAGCTGATCGTCGTGGGCAGCCGCGGCCGCGGCGGGTTCGCCGGCATGGTGCTCGGGTCCACCAGCCAGTCGCTGATCACCTTCGCGCTGTGCCCGCTGCTGATCGTCCGCCAGGGGTGAGTCAGGTGCGCAGGCCGGTCGTGGCCGACCTGATGACGCACCCGGTGGCGTCCGTGGTGCCCGCGATGCCGTTCAAGAACGTGGCCCGGTTGCTCGACCGCACCGTCGAACAGGAGGTGCTGCGGCACCGCCTGTGGGCGGCCCCGCAGCAGGCGCGCGCCGGAGTCGTGGACGGGGTCGGGACGCTCACCGGCACCGTCGACCGGCCGCGGTGACGCGGACCGGGCAGTGCGGCCGGCCGAGGCGATCCCGGGTGTGGTCGCCGTGGCCGACCGGCTCAATTCCATTGTGGACGACCGGGTTCCGGATTCGGGGAGGAACGATATGCCGAACAGCGCAGGGGTGACGGTCGTCGGGGTGGACTGGTCGGAGGCCTCCACCGCGGCGGTGCGCTGGGCCGCGGCCGACGCGGCGCGGCATCACGGCCTGCTGCACCTCGTGCACGGGTTCTCCCCGTTCACCGGCCGCTACGGCCAAGCGATGCCCGCCCTGCGCGCGATGCACGACGATCTGGCGGACAACGCGAGGGACTTCCTGGCCGCGGCGGTCCGGGTCGCCCGCGACGCCGGTGGTGAGGAACTGGCGGTCACCACGGCGATGCCGGAGGAGAACCCGGCCGAGGCGCTGAACGCGGCGTCCCGCGGCGCCCGGGCGCTCGTGCTGGGCGCGTCCGGGGACGGCGTGCTCGCCGGGACCACGGCTGTGCAGGTGGTCTCCCACGCACACTGCCCGGTCGTGGTGGTGCGCGGGCAGCACGGCCCGCCGGCGGGACCGGTGGTGGCCGGTGTCGACGGCAGCCCGTTCAGCGAGCGGGCGCTGGCGGCGGCTTTCGAGGAGGCCTGCCGGCGCGGGGCGCCACTGGTGGCGGTGCACGCGTGGAGCGACGACGACCTCCTCGGTGGTCTCGGGTCTTTCCCGCTGGTCGTCGACTGGGACGCGGTGCGACAGGACGAGGAGCTGGTGCTCGCCGAGCGGATGGCGGGCCGGCAGGAGCGCTACCCCGACGTGAAGGTGGACCGCGTCGTGGTGCGCGATCGGCCGCGGCATCAGCTGATCGACTGGAGCAGGCAGGCGCAGCTGGTCGTTGTCGGCAGCCGGGGGCGCGGCGGGTTCGCCGGGCTGCTGCTGGGGTCGACCAGCCAGGCGCTGATCCACCACGCGGAGTGCCCGGTGATGGTCGTCCGCCCCGGCGGGGAACCGCGATGACGGCAGGACAGGACGTGGCGGCGGCGCCGGCCGAGGTCCGCCGGCGCCCTGACCCCCGCCGTGACGGCCGGATACCGCCGCAAGGCCCGCACGACGGGGACCATCGGCCCTTCACCACCGGCCGTCGCCGGACCAGGCTGGGACACAGGGACAACGACCGGCGAGAGGACGGCGTCATGGCCGCGATCGTGGTGGGGGTGGACGGCTCCGCGGGCAGCGCCGCTGCGCTGCGGTGGGCGGCGGACGAAGCGGCGCGGACCGGCCGAGACGTGGTGGCGGTCCACGCCTGGAGCTACGCGGGAGGCGGGGCGACGGCCGAGGCGGTGTTCAGCGCGCACCGGCGGGCCCTCGGCGAGATGGTGGACCGCGCGCACCGCGACCAGCCGGAGGCGAAGATCCGGCCGGAGGTCACCGAGGGCGAGCCGGCGCAGGTGCTGCTGTCCGCCGCGGAGGACGCGGCCATGCTCGTGCTCGGCAGCCACGGCTACGGGCGGCTCATGCGCGCGCTGGTCGGTTCCGTCGGCGCGCAATGCCTGCGCCGGGCGCACTGCCCGGTGGTGATCGTGCCCGCCGCACGCACGGCCCGGCACCCACTGGCCGAAGTGGACTACCAGTCCGGCCCGATGGTGTGAGCGCGTGCTGGGGGAGGAGCGTCGATGTCACCGTTCACGTTGTGGCTGAGCAGGCAGTGGCGTCTGATCCGCCCCGGCCGCGGCTCGCTTGCCCGGAGCTGGGACCGCGCCGAGGCGGCCGTGCTCGCCACCGCGGTGCTCGCTGCGCTGTTCGCGGTCCCGGTGGCCGGTGTCGTCGTCTCCGAGGTCCGGGCCGCCCAGATGGCGGTTTCCCGGCAGCAGCAGGCCGAACGGCGCGAGGTGGACGCGCTGGTGCTGGACGTGACCCCGCCCAGCCCCGACAGCGACGACGGGACCGCCACCGCGGTGTGGCGCCTGCCCGACGGCAGCGACCGCACCGGAACCGTGCCGGCCGGCCGCGGCACCGGGCCTGGCGACCGGGTCCCCGTCTGGGTCGACCCGGCCGGGGAGCCCGTGCCCGCGCCGCTGACCGCGAGCGGCGCACTGACCGTGGCACTCGCCGCGGGGTTGCTCGCGTGGCTCGGCGTCGTGGCGGCGCTGGGGCTGCTCGTCGCGCTGGTGCGCGCCGGCCTCGGCCGGCTGCGGCTGGCGGCCTGGGAGCGCGAATGGTCCGAGCTCGGCAGCGACAAGACCCGGTGGTGAGGAAACGATGACCGTGCGGGAACACGCCCAGGAAACCCCTGCCCGCCCCGGTGATCGCGCGAGGCCGGTCGTGGTCGGCGTCGACGGATCCGGCTCGGCGCTCGACGCGGTGCGCTGGGGCGCCCGGGACGCCGCCCGGCTGGGCGTGCCGGTTCGCCTGGTCCACGCCTACCCGCGCAGCGACCGGGACTACCCCGCGCTGAGCATGAACGCCGGCCAGATCCGCGCGGAACTGCGCGCCTGGGGCGCCGACCGGCTGCGGACCGCCGAAGCGGTGGCGCGGGAGACCGCCCCCGGGGTGACGGTGGAGCTGCGGCTGCACGAGGGCGATCCCCGGGTCGTGCTGCGCCGCGAGTCGGAGCACGCCGCGTCGGTTGTCCTCGGGCACGACGGCGCGGGCGGGCTCAGCAGGCTCGTGTTCGGCTCCTGCGGCCTGGCGCTGACGGTGCACGGCCACCGCCCGGTCGTGGTCGTGCGCGGCCGCGTCGCCGACCGGGGTTCGATCGTCGTCGGCGTCGACGGCACCATCACCGCGGCCCGCTACGCCATGAAGATGGCCGCGCTGCACGGCACCTCGGTGACGGCGGTGCGGACCTGGCACGCGGCTCCCGGGGACCCGGTGGACCGGCACGACGCGGAACACCGCGCGCTGGTCGCCCGGATGGCCCCGCTGGCCGAAGAGTTCCCCGGGGTGCCGGTGGAGCACCTGGTGCTGCGCGGGCGCCCCGGGCACACCCTGCTGGAGTTCGGTCAGCACGCCCGCCTGCTCGTGGTGGGCACCCACGGCAGCAGCGCGTTCGCGGGGCTGCTGCTCGGCTCGACGAGCCAGTCCCTGGCCTTCCGGGCGCCCTGCCCGGTCGCGGTGGTGCCCGAAGATCCGGAAGACGCGTGAGGAGACGACGCCATGAACGACATGGAACGAAGGACGGCGGCCCCGGAAGCGCGGCCGAGCGCGGCGTCCTGGACCGGCCATCCGGCGTCGGACCTGGCCGAGGCGTCGATGCGCCGCGACGTCACCGGTGAGGCCTACCGGCAGCGCCCGCACACCCCGGACGGCATCCATCTCGCCGCCGACGAGCTGGCCGCCGTCGTCGGCGAACTGCGGCGGGTCTGCCCCGGCGCGGACCCGGCGCGGGTGCGTGCGATCGTCGACGGCACGTACCGCAAGCTCGCCGCCGCCGCGAAGATAACCGACCACTTGATCCCGCTGACCCTGCACCGGGCGCGCGCGGTGCTCGAAGCGGAGTGAGGACAGGGGAAGGGCCTCGGGTGCCGGCCGGAGGCCCTTCCCGCAGGTGGATTTCGCAGTGTGCGAGCACCCGTTCGGTCGTGAGGGGCTTCCGATTTCCGGCCCACCGGAAGGGACTCCGGGGCGGCACGAGCGCCGGTCAGGCCGCCATCGGCACGCCCGCGTCGGCGGCGCCGGTGAAGACGTCGTCGATGAGGACCACTCTCCGCCCGGCCCTGGCGAGCAGGGAGGCCGCGGCGGTCGCGCGGTAGCCGCTGGCGCAGTGCACCCACACCGGGCCCGCGGGGAGTTCGCCGATCCGGTGGGGGAGTTCGGGCAGGGGGATGTGCACGGCGCCGCGCACGTGGCCGTCCCGCCACTCGTGCGGCAGGCGGACGTCCAGCACCACCGCCGGCGGCGGGTAGGCGCCGGCATGCCCGTGCCGGAGCGCGGCGGCCAGGTCGGCGAACAACGCCGCGGGCAGGCTCGCCAGCCGCCCGGACCGGCCGCCCGCCCACTTCTCCGGGCTCCCACTGGCCGCGGCGGCGGGCCGGTCGATGCCGATGCGGGCCAGCTCCCGCTGCGCCTGGGCGACATCTACCGGGGTCTCGCCGAGCAGCGTGATCGGGGCGCCCCAGTCGATGAGCCAGCCCAGCCACGTCGCCATCGGACCGTCGAGGCCGAGGCTGACCGTGCCGGCCAGGTGCGAGTGCACGAACGCCTTGCGGGAGCGCAGGTCCACCACCCACTCGCCGTCGTCGATGCGCTGCCGCAGTTCGTCCGGTCCGGCGGTGCGGGCCGGGGTGAGGTCGATGGGCTCGGGTCCGGCGGCGTTGCGCGGCCCCATGTGCGCGTAGTAGGCCGGGTGGACGTCCAGGCCGGCCAGGGTCTGCTCGACGAACTCGCCCTCGGCCAGCGTGAGTGCCGGGTTGTGCCGCCGTTCGCGGCCGATCGTGGAGGCTTCGCCGTCGGCCCGCCCGGCCGAGCAGAAGCTGCCGAACCCGTGGGTGGGCCAGACGGCCGCGCCGTCGGGCAGCAGGTCGGCGAGGCGGCGGGCGGACGAGTGCTGGTGGCGGGCCAGTTCGTGCGCGTGGTCCTGGCCGAGCAGGTCGGTGCGGCCGGTGGTGCCCAGCAGCAGCGACCCGCCGGTGAACACGCCCTCCGGCCCGTCCGGTCCGTCGAGGACGTAGGACAGATGGTGGAAGGTGTGGCCCGGGGTGGCGACCGGCCGGATCCGCATCTGCCCGGACACCTCGATCACGTCCCCCTCGCGCACCGGAACGCGCTCGAACGGCACGTCGTCGGCCGCGGAAAGCCCGTAGCGCGCACCGGTGAGCCGGGCCAGGTGCAGCCCGCCGGACACGTAGTCGTTGTGCACGTGGGTTTCCAGCACCCACGCGACGCGGACCCCGAGCCGGCCCGCCAGCGCGGCGATCCGGTCGATGTCGCGTTGCGGGTCCACCACCACCGCGAGTTCTCCGTCGTGGGCGAGGTAGCTGCGGTCGCCCAGCGACGACGTCTCGATCACCCGTACATCCAGCATGGCCTTTCTCCTTCGTTCGGCCTGGTCGTACCCCGGGGGGTATGTGGCGACGACACCCCGGCGCCGCACGGACGGCGCCGGGGGTCAGGCCAGGGCCAGGAAAAGCTTTTCCAGCTCGGCTTCGGTCATGGGTGGCTCTTCCCCGCGGTCGCGTGCGGCCTGGCAGTGCCGCATGCCGCTGGCGACGATCTTGAACCCGGCGCGGTCCAGGGCGCGGGACACCGCGGCCAGCTGGGTCAGCACCTCCTGGCAGTCCCCGCCGTTCTCCATCATGCTGATCACCGCGGCCAGCTGGCCCTGCGCGCGGCGCAGCCGCACCAGGGCGTCGCCGGTCAGTTCGGGTCCCATCTCCATCAGGCCACCTCCGCCTTCCGCACGCTCATCGCCCGAACAGGCGCCGCAACGCCCCGCCCCGCTTCTCGGGCTCGCACTGGCAGCGCTGCCCGGCGGGCACGTCCGCGAGCACTTCTTCCACGTGCTGGCCGCACCCGGCGTAGGTGGCCTTGCCGCACCGGGCACACGTCACACGACGACACATCGGTGAACCTCCTTGGTTCCGCTGGCATCCACGGTACCCCCGGGGGTATCGAGATCGCCACGGGCGACCGGGCCCTGCTCCGGTTCGCCGGCCGCGTGCGTACCGCTGCGGGGATCTTCGCGATCCAGGAAACCGGAGGTGGCGCAGCGAAAGACCGCGGCCGGCGGGCGCCGGCCGCGGTCTTCGTCACGATTCAGCCGACCGCGACCGGTTCCTCCGCCGCTCGCCGCGCGATGTCCTCGCCCGGGCCGGCTTCGGTGATCGAGCTGCGGAAGGCGCGCAGCCGGAGGCTGTTGCTCACCACGAAGACCGAGCTGAATGCCATGGCGGCGCCGGCGATCATCGGGTTGAGCAGGCCCGCCGCGGCCAGGGGGAGGGCGGCGATGTTGTAGGCGAAGGCCCAGAACAGGTTGCCCTTGATCGTGCGCAGCGTGCGCCGGGACAACCGGATCGCGTCCGCCGCCACCCGGAGGTCGCCGCGGACGAGGGTGAGGTCGCTGGCTTCGATGGCGACGTCGGTGCCGGTGCCCATGGCGAGGCCGAGGTCGGCCTGGGCGAGGGCGGCGGCGTCGTTGACCCCGTCGCCGACCATGGCCACGACCTTGCCCTCGCCCTGCAGGCGCTTGACCACGTCGACCTTGTCCTTCGGCAGGACCTCGGCGATCACCTGGTCGATGCCGACCTCGGCGGCGACTGCCTCGGCGGCGGCCCGGTTGTCGCCGGTGAGCAGGATCGGGGTGAGCCCGAGCCCGCGCAGTTGCCGGATTGCCTCGGCGGAGGTGGGTTTGACGGTGTCGGCGACCACCAGCACCGCCCGCGCCCGGCCGTCCCAGCCGACGGCGACCGCGGTCTTGCCCTGCCGTTCGGCCGCGGCCTTGGCATCGGCGAGGTCGGGGGAGAGGTGCTGGCTCCAGTCGGCCAGCAGCGCGGTGCGGCCGACGAGCACGGCCTTGCCGTCGACGATGCCTTGCACGCCGAGGCCTTCGATGTTGGTGAAGCCTTCGACGCCGGGCAGGTCACCGACGCGATCGCGTGCTCCGGTGGCGATCGCCTGGGCGATCGGGTGCTCGGAGGCGCTTTCCAGCGCTCCGGCCAGGCGCAGCACCTCGGCGGTGTCGGCGCCGTCGGTGTGCACGTCGGTCAGGGCCATCTTGCCGGTGGTGACGGTGCCGGTCTTGTCGAGCACGACGGTGTCGACGCGGCGGGTGGATTCCAGCACTTCCGGGCCCTTGATCAGGATGCCGAGCTGGGCGCCCCGGCCGGTGCCGACCAGCAGCGCGGTCGGGGTGGCCAGGCCCAGCGCGCAGGGGCAGGCGATGATCAGCACCGCCACCGCCGCCGTGAACGCCGCGGACACGGTGCCGCCGGCGCCGAGCCAGAACGCCAGGGTGCCGGTGGCGAGGGCGATGACGATTGGCACGAACACCGCGGAGATCCGGTCGGCCAGCCGCTGCACGGCGGCCTTGCCGGTCTGGGCCTGTTCGACCAGCTTCGCCATCTGCGCCAGCTGGGTGTCCGCGCCGACGCGGGTGGCCCGCACGACCAGCCTGCCGCCGGAGTTCACGGTCGCGCCGGTGACCGGGTCGCCGGGCCCGACCTCGACCGGCACGGACTCGCCCGTGAGCATGCTCGCGTCGACCGCGGAGCTGCCCTCGGTGATCACACCGTCGGTGGCGATCTTCTCGCCGGGCCGGACCACGAAGCGGTCGCCTACGGCGAGCTGCTCGACCGGGATGCGTTCCTCCCGGCCGTTTCGCAGCACGGCCACGTCCTTGGCGCCGAGTTCGAGCAGCGCCCGCAGCGCGGCCCCGGCCCGTCGCTTGGAGCGGGCCTCGAAGTAGCGGCCGGCGAGGATGAACGTGGTCACCCCGGCCGCGACCTCGAGGTAGATGTTGCCGTCTCCGCTGATCCGTTGGATGGTCAGCTCGAACGGGTGCGTCATGCCGGGTGTTCCGGCGCTGCCGAACAGCAGCGCGTAGAGCGACCAGGCGAACGCGGCGAGCGTGCCCATCGAGACGAGCGTGTCCATGGTGGCCGCGCCGTGGCGCAGGTTCGCCCACGCGGCGCGGTGGAACGGCCACGCGCCCCACACGATCACCGGCGCGGCCAGCGTGAGCGAGATCCACTGCCAGTAGGTGAACTGCAGCGCCGGGACCATCGCCAGCACGATCACCGGCACCGACAGCACCAGCGAGCCGATCAGCCGCTGCCGCAGCGGCCGGGTCGGGTCCTCCTCGGCGGCCTCCGGTTCCGCCGTCTCGGGCTGGGGGACGGTGGCCGTGTAGCCGGCGGCCTCGACCTGGGCGACCAGCGTGGCCGGGTCCAGGCCGGCGGGGTAACTGACCTTCGCCTTCTCGGTGGCGTAGTTGACGGTCGCGGTGACGCCGTCGAGCTTGTTGAGCTTGCGTTCGATCCGCATCGCGCACGAGGCGCAGGTCATGCCACCGATCGCCAGCTCGATGTCCTGGGCCGCGGCCTGCGGGAGGTTCTGCACATCCGAAGTCATCGTCGTTCCCCTCGATCAACCGTGGCTGTGGCCGTGGCCGGTGGCGGGCGGTGCGGTGGGCGCGCTGCCCGCGGTCGGCACGGTGAACTCGGCCGTGCGGACCTGGCCCGCGTGCTGGAAGTCGAGGAAGAGCCGGTAGGTGCCGGCGGAGGGGACTTCGGCGTGGAACGTGACGCCCGGCCCCGGCTTCGTCGTCCCGTCGCCCGGGCTGCCGTCCGGGTGGACGTGCAGGTAGGCGAGGTCGCCTTCGCGCAGGGCCACGAGGTGCCCGTAGGCGCCGAGGTAGGGCTGCAGGTCGGTGACGTCGTGGCCGTCCTTGGTGACGGTGGCCGTCACCTTCGACGTCTGTCCTGGGGTCAGTTCGCCGTCGAGCCGGACCTGGTAGCCGTCCACTTCCGCCACCCGCGAGGGCGCGTAGGCCCGTGGCTGGAAGTCGCCGGCCGCGGCGAGGTCGACGCCGAGGGTGGTGGCCTGGCCGCCGGTGGGCGTGAAGTCGGCGAAGGCGCGGTAGCTGCCGGCGTCGGCGACGGCCAGCGGTACCGTCCAGGTGCCGTCGGCGGCCATTTCCGGGTGCACGTGCTGGAACCCGGCGGTGTCGCGGCGCACCACGATCAGGTGCATGCGCTTGTCGTGCTCGACGTCGAACGCGGTGACCGCGTTGCCGTCGGGTCCGGTGATCCGGAAGGCGAACTGGTTGGTGGTCCCGGTGGTCAGCGTCATGCGGGTGGGCGTGAGGGTGTAACCGCCCCTGGACGACGCCAGCCCCGCGGGCTGGTCGGGTTGCGTGGTCTCCGCGACAGTGCCGCTGTGGCTGTCCCCGTGCGCGGCGTCCTCGGCGCCACGCGTGCCAGCTTCGCTGGTGACGGGACCGACAGCGGTGCCGATCGCCCAGGCGCCACCGGCGACCAGGACGAGCGCCGCACCGTAGGCGGAGAGCTTCCCTGCAGTGTTCATGACATTCCTGTCCTCGGGCCGGCCGCTACGCGGTCAGCTGGTAACCGGCTTCTTCGACGGCGGCGCGCACCGCGTCGGTGGTGAGCTCCTTCTCGCTGGTGACGGTGACCCGGCCGGTGGGCAGGTCGACGGCCACGTCGGTGACGCCGTCGATCTCGCCGACCTCCTCGGTCACCGAAGCCACGCAGTGCCCGCAGGTCATGCCAGTCACGGTGTAGGTCTGCTGAGTCATCTGTCTCTTCCCTTCTCCTGGTCAGGAACGGACCAGCCGGGCGATGGCTTCGCTGGCCTCGCGCACCTTCGCGTCGGCCGTGTCGCCGCCCACGGCGATCGCTTCGGCCACGCAGTGCTTGAGGTGCTCGTCCATCAGGCCCAGCGACACCGACTGCAGGGCCTTCGTGGCCGCGGCGATCTGGGTGAGCACGTCGATGCAGTACTCGTCGTTCTCGACCATCCGCTGCAGGCCCCGGATCTGCCCTTCGATCCGGCGCAGCCGGGTGAGGTAGCCGTCCTTGTCGCTGGTGTAACCCCGCATCGTTCCTTCTCCTTACGTCGGCCCCGGTGGCGCCGACACCGAGATTTATACCCTAGGGGGGTACCGTAGTCAAACGACTGGGCGGAGATCGTCTCCACAGTGGAACGGCTGGCCGCCGCCGGCGCGACGGGCGGATCAGCCGGTCACGCGGGCCGGGACGTCACTGAACCCGGGTGGCGATGCCCGGGTAGCCGAGGACGAGGCCGTGCCGGTCGTAGGTCAGGCGGCAGGTAGTTCACGTAGGAGTCCGAGCCGGACCGGATCGCGCGGCCGAACACGTGGGCGAACAGGAGCGTGAAGGCGATTGGCATGATCGCGGTGGTGATGATCGTGTCCAGGCTGCGCGTGATGTGCCGCAACGACCGTCCAAACAGGACTGCGGCGTCGCCGGTGAAGTGCGTGTTGATCGTCCCTTCCGCGCTGCCGGTGTCGACGAGCGCGAGGAACAGGTCCTCCAGTTTTCCGAGGCGGACGGGACCTTTCCACGTCGACGTAGCCGCGCTGCTCGACCCTGACCAGCAGCGCGCAGGCGGCGCCCTCGGCGGGGCCGTCGCTCGAGAGCCGCCCGGCCCGCGGTCCGCGGCGGCGCGCTCAGCCGCCGACGTGGATGCCGGGGCGGCGCGCCGGGTCGGGTTCGCTGGTGCGGATGATCTCGCGCACCACCGGTGCGGTGTCGCCGCGGCCGAGGATCAGGTAGCGGAACAGGTGCCCCAGCGGGTTGCCCTCGCTCCACTCGAAGTGGCAGTGCGGCCGGACCCCGGTGGTGTCGCGCAGGGCCAGCAGGATCGCGGCGATGGCGTTGGGCGCGGCGGGGCTTTCCGCGCGCAGGACGCGGACACCGTCGACGTCGACGCCGCGCACATGCAGCACGTCGCTGAAGTCGGAGGGGTCGACGACCTCGATCTCCAGGAACAGCACGTCGGCCGAGCCGGGCACGGGGTTCATGCCGCGCTGCTCGCTCTCCTTGGCCCGGTACTCGGCGATGTCGCCGGCCTGCCTGCGGTTGGCGATGATGGTCAGTGCGCCGTCGTAGGCGATCGAGTCGGTGACGAACCGCCGGGCTTCCTCGTCGAACTCGATGTGCTCCACGCGCAGCTCGGTGGTCCGGCTGACGCGGGAGACCAGGGAGACCGCGATGATGCCGAGGATGAAGAACGCCGAGATCGTGAGGCCGTCCGGCTTCTCGATCACGTTCTCCACCAGGGCGTAGAGCAGGATGAGGGTCAGGATCGTGAACCCGGTGGCGGCCGGGCGGCGGCGGGCGCGCGCCGCGGAGATGGCCACGGCCACCGAGGCGGAGACCATCATCGCCAGGATGCCGGTGGCGTAGGCGCCGGCCTGCGCGTCGACGTCGGCGCCGAAGATGATCGTGACCAGGACGCAGATCCCGGTGTAGACGAGCACCACCGGCCGCACCGCGCGCGTCCACTCCGGGGCCATGCCGTAGGAGGGCAGGTAGCGGGGCACGATGTTGATCAGCCCAGCCATCGCCGAGGCGCCGGCGAACCACAGGATCAGGATGCTGCTGATGTCGTAGGCCGTGCCGACCCATTCCCCGAGCAGTTCGTGGGCCAGGTAGGCCAGGGCGCGGCCGTTGGCTTCCCCGCCGGCCTCGAACTGGTCCTCCGGGATGAGCACCGTGGTGACGAAACTGGTCGCGATCAGGTACACGGACATGATGAGCGCGGCGACCGTGAGCAGCTTGCGGGTGTTGCGGATCCGGTTCGCCAGCCGCTGCTCGGCGGTCTCGCCGTCGGCGGCGACCAGCGGCATCATGCTCACGCCGGTCTCGAACCCGGACAGGCCCAGCACCAGCAGCGGGAACGCCAGGACCGCGGGGCCGATCACACCGGTGATCCCGCCGCCACCGGAGGTGAGCGCGTCCACCCAGCGGTCCAGCGCGGCGGGCGTGGTCAGCACCTCGGCCACCCCCGCGGCCACGACCACGGCGTTGAGCAGCAGGAACACCGCGACCAGCGGGATGGCGACCCCGACGGCCTCGGAGAACCCGAGCAGGAACACCCCGCCCAGGATCAGCAGCAGCACCACGGTGACCAGCACCTCGTGACCGTGCAGGAAGGCCGGGACGTGCGGGTTCTCCAGCGCGTGCACGGTGGCGTCGGCCGAGGACAGGGTGATCGTGATGATCCACGACGTGGCCACGAACCCGAGCAGCACCAGCACGAAGATCTTGCCGCGCCAGAACGGCAGCAGGTCCTCCAGCATCGCGACCGACCCCTGGCCGTGCGGGCTCTCCTTCGCCACCCGCCGGTACATCGGCAGCATGCCCAGCAGGGTCAGCGCGACGATCAGCAGGGTGGCCAGCGGCGACAGGGCGCCGGCGGCCAGCGCGGCGATGCCCGGCAGGTAGGACAGCGTGGAGAAGTAGTCCACGCCGGTCAGGCACATGACCTTCCACCAGGCCTGCGGCTCGGTGTGCTGCTCGCCGCTCTCCGGGCCGACCGGCTGGACGCGGTGCTGCAGCAGCCACCGGCCCAGCCGGGTCGACGGCGCTGTCGGCCGGACCGGGCTGTCGACCCGTTGCGGCACCACGAACTCCGGCAGCTCGGCCATGGCCGTCCTTCCCGATCCCTCGTGCGGTTCGCTGATCAGGATGCCGGATCGGCCGCCGGGGAGCAGTGCCGCCCCAGTGCGGCGCGGACGCGTCCGGGCGGTCAGCTGCGCACGCGGGAGCGGATGCCGTCCAGGAGGAGTTCGATGCCCCGCTCGAAGTCGCCTGGGCCGCCGGGTTCCCGGTCGATCGCCCCGGCGCTGGAGGCCTGCAGCGCGGCCTGCTCGTCCGCGGTGTGGCCGAAGACGAGGTGCAGCAGCGCGCGCGTGCCGACGTCGACGAGGTCGTCCGGCAGGCCGCCGTCGCGCAGGGCTTCCCGCAACTGCGCGGCCGGTTCGCCCGCGCCGAGGCCGAAGGTGTGCGCGGTGGCGACCACCTCGGCGCCGTCCCGGTAGGCCAGCATCGAATCGCGCAGTTCGGCGCAGATCTCCACCGCCCGCCGGTCCCACTCGGCGGCGCGGCGCTCACGCCGGCCGCGTGCCAGGATCTCGTCGGCGACCGCGGCCAGCAGCGTCTGCTTGTTCGGCACGTGGTGGTACAGCGCGCTCGGTTGCAGCCCGAGTTCGGCGGCCAGCCTGCGCATGGTGAGCGACTCCAGGCCGTACTCGTCGAGGACCTCGATCGCGCGCTCGACGACATCGCGCCGCTGGTAGCGCACGCCGGACTCCTCCCGTTGACCTGTTCGGCGCGCCCAGTGTACCGTCAGCGCCGCTCACCCGAACACCGTTCAGGTTGTAATCAACTAGTCACTCTGAGTCAGGAGAAAGTGGATGGACTCCAGGTTCGAGCAGCTCGCCGACGCGGTCCTCGCCGGGGTTCCCGCCGGACCCGGCGACGCACTCGCCGTGCTGGGCGCCGACGACGCCGAGGTGCTGTCCGTCGTCGCCGCGGCGGGCAGGCTGCGCCGCGCGCACTTCGGCAACACCGTCAAGGTGAACTACCTGGTGAACCTGAAGTCGGGTCTGTGCCCGGAGAACTGCAACTACTGCTCCCAGGCGCTCGGCTCGGCGGCGCCCATCCTCAAGTACTCCTGGCTGTCCACGGAGGAGGCCCTGAAGCAGGCGGGCGCGGGGATCTCCGGTGGCGCCGGCCGGGTGTGCCTGGTCTCCTCCGGGCGGGGACCGTCCAACCGGGACATCGACCGCGTCACCGAGATGGTCGGCGCGCTGAAGGCCGAGCACCCGGACGTCGAGGTCTGCGCCTGCCTCGGGCTGCTCTCCGACGGACAGGCCGAGCGCCTCAAAGACGCCGGGGTGGACGCCTACAACCACAACATCAACACGGCCGAGAGCCACCACCACAACATCGTCCAGACCCACACCTACGCCGACCGGGTGGACACCGTGGAGAAGGCGAAGCGCGGCGGGCTGTCGCCCTGCTCGGGTCTCATCGCCGGGCTGGGGGAGACCGACGAGCAGCTGGTCGAAGCCCTGTTCGCGCTCAAGGAGCTGGACGCCGACTCGATCCCGGTCAACTTCCTGATGCCCTTCGACGGCACCCCGCTCGCGGACACCTGGGAGCTGTCCCCGTCGCGGTGCCTGAAGATCCTGGCCATGGCGCGGTTCGTCTGCCCGGACAAGGAGATCCGCATCGCCGGTGGCCGCGAGATGCACCTGCGCTCGCTGCAGCCGCTCGCGCTGCACGTCGCCAACTCGATCTTCCTCGGCGACTACCTCACCTCCGAGGGGCAGGCCGCGGAGGCGGACCTGGAGATGATCCGGGACAACGGGTTCGTCGTGCTTGGCTCCGAAGAGGACAGTGCGGCACGGGAACCCGCCGACCCGGCGATCCGTCGGCGCGGCGCGGGCACCGCCGTGGTCCCCAACGCGTGATGACACCCGCGGAACTGCTCGCGTTCGACCGCGGGCACCTGTGGCACCCGTACACGTCGATGACCGACCCGGCCCCGGTGCGGCTGGTCACCGGGGCGTCCGGCAGCCGGATCACCGTGGACGGCGCCGGGGACGTGGTCGACGGGATGGCGTCGTGGTGGTCGGCGATCCACGGCTACCGGCACCCGGTGCTCGACGAGGCGGCGCGGCGCCAGCTGGCGAAGATGTCCCACGTGATGTTCGGCGGTCTCACCCACGAACCCGCCGTCGAGCTGGCGGCGCGGCTGGTCGACCTCACCCCCGCCGGGCTGGAGCACGTGTTCCTCGCCGACTCCGGCTCGGTGAGCGTCGAGGTGGCGATGAAGATGGCGCTGCAGTACCAGCGCGGTACCGGCCACCCGGAGCGGACCCGGTTCCTCACCGTCCGCGGCGGCTACCACGGCGACACCTTCGACTGCATGAGCGTGTGCGACCCGGACGGCGGCATGCACGCCATGTGGTCGGGGATGCTGCCGGAGCAGGTGTTCGGCGACCGCCCGCCCCGGTCCGAAGTGGACGTCGCCGCGTGGGCGGCGGGCTTCCGCGCGCTCGCGGCCGAGCACGCCGGCCTGCTGGCCGGGCTGATCGTGGAGCCCCTGCTGCAGGGCGCCGGCGGCATGCACCCCTACCCGGCGAGCTGCCTGCCGGTCTTCCGGGAGGTGGCCGACGAGCACGGGCTGGTGCTGATCTTCGACGAGATCGCCACCGGCTTCGGCCGCACCGGCACGCTCTTCGCCGCCGACGCCGCGGGCGTGGCGCCGGACGTGATGTGCGTCGGCAAGGCCCTCACCGGCGGTTACCTGTCGCTGGCCGCCACCCTGTGCACGACCGAGGTCGCCAGGGGACTGTCGGCCAGCGACTCCGGGGTGCTCATGCACGGGCCCACGTTCATGGCCAACCCGCTGGCCTGCGCGATCGCCACCGCCGGCCTCGACCTGCTGTCCAGTGTGGACTGGGCGGCCGACGTGCGCCGGATCAACGCGGGACTGCAGGCGCTGCACCGGATCGAGGCCGCCGACGTGCGCGTGCTCGGCGCGGTCGGCGTGGTCCAGCTCGACCACCCGGTCGACGTGGCCAAGGCGACCGAGGCGGCGCTGGCGGAGGGCGTGTGGCTGCGGCCGTTCCGCGACCTGATCTACACCATGCCGCCGTACGTGTGCACCGACGACGACATCGCCACGATCTGCCGTGGCATCGCGGCCGCGGCGGCGGTCGCATGAGCTGGGCGGAGTGGTTCGCCACGCAGCGCGCCGCGCGCGAGGCCGCGGGCCTGCAGCGCATCCTGCGCCCGCGGGCGGCCGGCGATGACCTCATCGACCTGGCCAGCAACGACTACCTCGGGCTGAGCGGTGACCCCGGCGTCCGCCGCGCGGCGGCCGAAGCAGCGCTCGTCTGGGGCGCAGGCGCCGGCGCGTCCCGCCTGGTGACCGGCACGACCACGCTGCATGCCGAGCTGGAGCGGGAACTGGCCGAGTTCACCGGCCGCGAGGCGGCGCTGGTGTTCTCCACCGGCTACCACGCCAACCTGTCCGCGGTGACCGCGCTGGCGGACCGGGACGCGGTGATCGTCTCGGACGCCCACGTCCACGCGTCGCTGATCGACGCCGCACGCCTGTCCCGCGCCGCCGTCCGGGTGGTCCCGCACAACGACGTCGCCGCCGTCCGGGCCGCGCTGGCGGCCGCCGGTGGACGGCGGGCGCTCGTGCTGACCGAGTCGGTCTTCTCGGTCCTCGGCGACGCCGCGCCGCTCGCCGAGCTGGCCGGGGTGTGCGCCGAGCACGACGCGCTGCTCGTCGTGGACGAGGCGCACGGGCTCGGCGTGGCCGGTGACGGTGGGCGGGGTCTGCTGCACGGCCTCGGCCTGTCCGGTCACCCGCACGTGGTGATGACCGCGACGCTGTCCAAGTCGCTGGGCGCGATGGGCGGCGCGGTCCTCGGTTCGGCCGCGCTGATCGACCACCTGGTCAACCGGGCGCGCCCGTTCATCTTCGACACCGGTCTGGCGCCCGCGCCCACCGCCGGCGCTCTGGCGGCGTTGCGCACGTTGCGCGCCCGGCCGGACCTGCCGGCCCGGATCCACGAGCGCGGCGCGGCACTGGCCGAGCGGCTCCACGTGCCGCGCTCGGCGGGCGCGGTGCTGTCGGTGCCGATGCCCTCGCCGCACGTCGCGGTCGCCGCCCAGGCCGAGGCTCTCGCGGCGGGGGTGCGGGTGGGCTGTTTCCGGCCGCCGTCCGTGCCCGACGGGATCTCCCGCCTGCGGGTCACGACGCACGCCGGGCTGGACGAGGAACGCTGGGCGCGCGCGGTCGACGTGCTGGCGCGGGTCGCCGCTCAGCCGATTTCCTCGGCGAGCGCGACGAAGATCCCGGCGGGACCGCGGACGTAGCAGAGCCGGTAGCTGTCCCCGTACCGCACCACTTCGCCGACCGGTTCCGCGCCGTGTGCCCGGAGGCGGTCGAGCACGTCGTCGATGTCGTGGACGGCGAACATGATGCGGTGCGCGCCCAGCGCGTGCACGGGCTGGGCGCCGTCCGGGCTGGCCGGCGAGTGGTACTTGGTCAGCTCGACCCGTCCGTGGCCGTCGGGGGTCCGCATCATCGCGATGTCCGTCCGGACGCCGTCGAGCCGGATGAGGCGGTCCACCAGGCCGCCTTCCAGCGTCGCCTCGCCTTCCAGCTCCATGCCGAGTTCGGTGAAGAACGCCTTGGCGACGGCGAGGTCGTCGACGACGATGGCGATGTTGTCCATCCGCCGCAGTGTGTTGTCGGTCATGGTGACTACTGTCCCGCCGTCCCGCCGCCCTACGCGAGCCGAAGCTCAGCCGAGCCCGTTCAGCAGCAGGTCCGCCACCACCTTCGCGGCCAGGGGTGGTGCCCCCGGGGTCACCGAGGCCGCCGACGAGGTCGCCACCAGCATCCGCGCGGCGGCCTGGTGGCGGGGCGCCGGCCTGGCGTCCCCGGTCACCCGTGCCAGGTAGGCGCTCACCGCGGTGACGATGGAGTCGTGGATTTCGCGGGCGCGGTCCTGCAGCTCGGGGTGGTGCTCGCTCTCCCGGAACACGATCCGGTGCATCGGCGTCTGCTCGCCGAGGTGCCGCGCCAGCCGCCGCCACAGCTCGGCCACCGCGGCGTGCGCGTCGGGCGGGACGGTGGCCGGCACCAGGTCCGCGAGCGTGCGCGTCGACCGCTCCCGGATCAGCGCCAGCAGCAGGCCTTCCTTCGTGCCGAAGTGGTAGAAGATCAGCCCCTGCGGCACCCCGGCCGCGGTCGCCAGCCGCGCGGTCGACGTGCGGGCGTACCCGCGCTCGGCGAACAGCTCCTCCGCCGCGGCCAGGATCCGGTCGCGGCCGGAGCCGGCGGGTTCGTCCACGGCGGTCAGAACTCGGTCACCCCCGCGTCCGGGGCGAGCTCGTGCGCGGTGACGTACTTCGACTCGTCCGAGGCGAGGAACAGCACCATGTCGGCGACGTCCTCGGGTTCGGTGATCGCCACCGGCAGCAGGTTCGTCAGCATCCCGGCGAGCTTCGGGTCGCGCTCGAACCCCTTGGCGAACGCGGCCTGCAGGCCCTCGCCGGTCATCCCGGTGTTCACGCCCGTCGGGTGCACGCTGTTGACCCGGATGTCGTGCCGCGCCAGCTCGGTCGCGAAGGCCTTCGCCATGCCGCGCACCGCCCACTTGCTCGTCGTGTACGGCACCAGGAACGGCTGGACCTTCATTGCGGCCGCCGAGCTGATCAGGATGATCGACCCGCCGCCCCGCTGGATCAGGTGCGGCGCGCCCGCCATCACCGTGTTCCACACGCCGCGCACGTTCACGCCGATCGTGTCGTCGAAGATTTCCTCGGTGACGTCGTCCCACGGCGCGGGCACGCAGATCCCGGCGTTGGCGACCACGATGTCGAGCCCGCCCAGCTCCGCGACGCCCGCGTCCACGCCCGCCCGCAGCGCCGCCAGGTCCCGCACGTCCGCCTGCACCCGGACCGCCCGCCGCCCGGTCTTCTCCACCAGGCTCACGGTTTCGTCCAGGTCGGCGGGCGTGGGGGAGGCGTAGGTGACGCTGGGCAGCGTGGCGGCGATGTCCACCACGATCACGTCGGCGCCCTCCTGCGCCAGCCGCACCGCGTCCGCCCGGCCCTGACCCCGTGCCGCGCCGGTGATCAACGCGACCTTGCCCGCAACCCGTCCCGCCATGGTGAGTCTCCTCGTCTCCCGCGCCGTCGCGGGTCTCCGCCGACACTGCCCCTGAGTGAGTACTCAGTCAAGAGCCTTGACGGGTTCGTGCCCCGATGCCATCCTTCCTCTCCATATCAGGGTCTCTGATGATTGGTGGTTCGATGACGCACCAGCCAGCCGTCTCCGTGCAGGCCTCGGGCACCCGCGAAGCCCGGCGGGTCGCCGTCGCGAGTTTCGTGGGCACCGCCATCGAGTGGTACGACTTCTTCCTCTACGGCGCGGCCGCCGCGCTCGTCTTCGGGCCGCAGTTCTTCCCCTCCAGCAACCCCGCGGTCAGCCAGCTCGCGTCGCTGACCACGTTCGCGGTCGGGTTCCTGGCGCGCCCGGTCGGCGGGATCGTGGCGGGCCACTTCGGCGACCGGATCGGCCGGAAGCGGATGCTGGTGATCTCGCTGCTGATCATGGGCATGGCCACCGTGCTGGTCGGGCTGCTGCCCACCTACGCCCAGATCGGCGTGGCCGCGCCGATCCTGCTCGTGGTCCTGCGGCTGGCGCAGGGCGTCGGCGTCGGCGCCGAGTGGGGTGGCGCGGCGCTGATGGCCGTCGAGCACGCACCGCCGTCCCGCCGGGGGCTCTACGGCGCCGCGCCGCAGCTCGGCGTCCCGGCGGGCGCGATCGTCGCGAACCTGGTGCTGCTGGTGGCCTCGACCTCCACGCGCGAGGCGTTCGTCGAGTGGGGCTGGCGGCTGGGTTTCCTGATCAGCTTCGTGCTGGTGATCTTCGGTCTGGTGATCCGGCGCCGCCTCACCGAGAGCCCGCTGTTCGAGGAGGCGGCGCGGCACCGCCCGGCGCGCGTGCCGCTGCTGGAGGTGCTGCGCGACCACCCGCTGGCCGTGCTGCGCGCGGTGTTCGTGACCGGCGCGTCGACCGCGATGGGCTACATCATCCTCACCTACATCCTGTCCTACGGCACCGCCGAAGTCGGCTACTCGCGCAATGAGCTGCTGATCGTCGTGATCCTCACCAGCGTGGTGCAGCTCGGCGCGATCTACGGGCTGTCCGGGCTGGCCGACCGCTTCGGCCGCCGCAAGGTGATCGCCGCGGGCGCGATCGCGCAGGCCGTCGCGGCGCTGCTGTTCTTCCTCGTGTTCGACACCGGCGTGTTCGTGCTGGCTCTGGTGGCGTGCGTGGTCACGGTGATCACCGTGTCCGCCCAGTACGGGCCGCTGCCCGCGCTGCTGTCCGACCAGTTCCCGACCCGCATCCGCTACAGCGGCGTGTCGCTGGGCTACCAGCTGGGCAACGTGGTCGGCGGCGGCCTCGCGCCGGTGGTGGCGACCGCGATCTTCACCGCCTCCGGCAGTTCGCTGCTGGTGGGCGTCTACCTGGCCGGGATGGCCCTGCTGGCGCTGGTCGCCGTCGCACTGACCCCGCGGGGTGCGGCGTGACCTTGACCCGCCGTCTCGGGGTCCTCCTGCTCGCGCTGGCGCTGGCCGTCGTCCTGCCCGCGGCGCCGGCGAGCGCCGCGACCCGGCTCACCGGGACGCTGCCGAACGGCGCCACCTGGATCGCCGACGTGCCCGCCCGCTGGAACGGCACGCTCGTGTTGTTCAGCCACGGTTTCCGCCCCGGCCCGGAGAACCCGCCCGCCGACGCGCCCGACGCGGCGACCGCGCAGGCGCTGCTGGACCGCGGCTACGCGCTCGCCGGATCGTCCTACGCCCACGCGGGCTGGGCACTCGACACGGCGGTGGCCGACCAGCTCGGCACGCTCGCCGCGGTCGAGGAACGCATCGGGGCGGCGCGCGAGGTGGTCGCGCTGGGGCAGTCGATGGGCGGCCTGGTGTCGGCGCTGCTCGCCGAGGGCGGTCGCGTCGACGGGGCGCTGACCACGTGCGGTCTCGTCGGCGGCGGGGTCAACCTGAACAACTACCAGCTCGACGGCATGCACGCCCTGGCCGAGCTGCTGCTGCCCGGCCAGGACCTCCAGCTCACCGGGTTCACCACGCCGGCGCAGGCGGCCGCCACCGTCACCGCCCTCACCACCGCGGTGCGGCAGGCGCAGGCCACCTCCGACGGCCGCGCGCGGATCGCGCTCGCGGCATCGCTGATGAACATGCCGACGTGGGACACGGGGCCGCGGCCGCCCACGGACTTCGCCCAGCAGCAACAGGCCCAGTACACGTGGCTGTCGCAGACGCTGCCGTTCGTGATCCCGTCGCGCGTCAGCATCGTCTCGGTGGCCGGCGGCGACAGCGGCTGGAACACCGGCGTGGACTACGCGCGGCTGGTGCACCGGTCGGCGCAGATGCCGCAGGTCGCCGCGCTATACCGGGTGGCCGGCCTGGACCTGCACGCCGACCTGGACACGCTCACCCGCGCCGCGGACATCGCCCCGGACGCCGGGGCGCTGGCCTGGATGCGGCGCACGTCGACGCCGACGGGGGAGTTGCGGGTGCCGGAGCTGACCCTGCACACGATCGCCGACCAGCTCGCGCCGGTGGAGTACCAAGCGGACTACGCGCGGCGCGTGGCCCGCGCGGGGGAGAGCGCCCTGTTGCGGCAGGCGTATGTGCAGCGGGTGGGGCACTGTGCGTTCACCCCGGCCGAGTACCTCGCCGGGCTGTTCGCGGTGCAGCAGCGCATCCGCACCGGCGCGTGGTCCGACGCGGCGCGGCCGGAACGGCTGCAGGAGGTGGCTTCGACGATCGGGGACGCGGCGTTCGCGCGTTACTCGCCGCCGCCGTTCGTCAACGCGCGCTGAGCGTTGGCGTGCGAGGCGAGAATGCCGTAGCCGTCCTCCAGGTCGCGGCGGAACCCGGCGCGGCGGTCGTCGTCCATGCCGGACAGCATCCTGTCCTCGAGCTCCCGGACCAGCGGCGTGCACTCGTCGAGGACCTGCTTGCCGCGCTCGGTGAGGGTGGCGAGCAGGACCCGGCGGTTGGCCGGGTCCTCCGCGCGCTCGATGAGCCCGTACTTCTCCAGCGTGAGCACCATGGTGTGCATGGTCTGCGGCCGGACGAACGAGCGGCGCGCGAGCTGCGCGGACGACAGCCCGTTGCGGTGCCGCAACGCGGTCAGCGCGGTGTACTGCAGGGTGGTCAGCCCGAACGGGCGCAGCGCGTCGTCCATCAGCGAGCGGATCACCAGCTCCAGCCGCTTGACCAGGTAGAGGGTCAGCGGGGCGTCCTCGGCGCGGGATTCGGTCACCACCCCATGCTGCCACGGTCCGCTGTGGACTCCGCGCGCACCAGCCGGTCCTGGTGGCTGGTGCGCATCGGCTCCTGCGTCAGGACGCGCGCCCGGCGGACAGCAGTTTCAGCAGTTCCGCGGCGAGCGGTGCGGACGAGGCGGGGTTCTGCCCGGTCACCACGGTGCGGTCGGTCACCACGTGCGGCGCGAACGGCTCACCCGTCTCCACCTTCAGGCCCGCCTCCGTGAGCCGGTCCTGCAGCAGCCAGCGCGCCTTGGCGGCGTTGCCGGCCAGCTCCTCCTCGGCGTTGCTGAACGCCGTGATCCGGTACCCGGCGAAGGCGTTGCCGCCCTCGTCGGTGGTGGCGGCCAGCAGTGCGGCCGGCCCGTGGCAGACCACGCCGAGCGGCTTGCCCTCCCGCAGGGCGCGGGCGAGGAGCCGACCGGAGTCGGCGTCGGCGGCGAGGTCCTCCATCGGGCCGTGCCCGCCGGGCACGTACACCGCGTCGAACCCGTCCAGATCGACGTCGGCCAGCGCGACCGGGTCGGCGAAGGCGGAGGCGGCCGCCTCGCGCAGGTGGGCGGCGGTCTCGGCGCCACCGGTGGCCTCCGGGCTCAGGCTGGCCTCGTCGACGGGCGGCACCACACCGCCGGGCGTGGCCACGGTGACCTGGTGCCCGGCCGCGGTGAAGGCCTCGAACGGGACCACGGCCTCCTCGGCCCAGAAGCCCGTCGGGTGCTGGGTGCCGTCCGCCAGTGTCCAGCGGTCGGCGCCGGTCATCACGAAAAGAATGTTCGCCATGCCTGCGACGGTAGGCGGGAAGCCATCGGAAATCGAATAGAAAGGGCAATTGGTGCGATCGGTTTTCCGATACCTTGGCCGGTGTGGACCTGAACCTGCTGCGCACCTTCCTCGCCGTCTACCGGTCGGGCTCGTTCACCGCGGCCGCGCCCCTGCTGGGCCTGTCCCAGCCGACGGTGACCGCGCAGGTGCGCACCCTCGAGCAGCAGCTGGGCCGCGCCTTGTTCACCCGCCTCCCGCGCGGCGCCGAACCCACCCATCTGGCGCACGAGCTGGCGGGCCGGGTCGCGGGGCCGGTCGACGCGCTGGCCGCCGTCGCCACGACGGCCGCCGTCCACTCCGGACCGCCGGAGCCGGTGTACCTGGCCGGCCCGGCCGAGCTGCTCTGCGTGCGTGTGATGCCCGCGCTCGCGCCGCTGGTCGCCGGGGGCGTGCGGCTGCGGGTGGCGACCGGGCTGACCGATCCGCTGCTGGAGCAGTTGCGCGCCGGGCACCACGACCTGGTGATCTCGACCCGACGTCCCCGCGGCCGTGCGCTGGTGGCGTACCCGCTGATGGACGAGGACTACGTGCTCGTCGCCGCGCCGTCGTGGGCCGCGCGGGCCGGTGACGACCCGTGCGGCGCGGTGGCGGGCCTGCCGCTGGTGACCTACGCCGAGGACCTGCCGATCGCGCGCCGGTACTGGCGGGACGTGTTCGGCAAGCGGCTGACCGCCGAGGCGGCGGTGACCATGCCCGACCTGCGCGGGGTGGTGGCCGCGGTGGCCGCCGGCGCCGGGTACAGCGTGTTGCCGCGGTACCTGTGTGCCGCCGAGCTCGCGGCCGGCGCCCTCGTCCAGCTGCACGAGCCGGAGGAGGCGCCGTTCAACACGGTGTTCCTGGCGCAGCGGCCCGGCGCCGAAGTGAATCCCGCGGTCGAGCGCGTGCGCGACCTCCTCCTTCGCGAGGCGCGCACCTGGTAGCTCAGATGACGATGCCCCGTTCCCGGATCGCGTCCCACGTGTCCAGCGGCAGCTCGGTGAGGGCGAAGACGTCGTCGACGGCCGAGAAGCGGGCGCCGGCGCGGGCGTCGACGATCTGCTGCGCGACCGCGGGGTCGAGGGCGCAGGTCTGGGCGATCGCCGAGGCCGGGGCGGCGTTGAGGTCGACCAGGCCGCCGTCGTCGTAGTCGCGGGGCAGGTCGGGCCGTCCGATGCGCAGCTCGCGCGCCATCGCCGGATCGTTCGCCGCGAGCTCGCGGGCCTGCCCGCGGCGTTCGCGGGCCGCCTTCACCCGGGCCACCGCCGGGTCCTCCGCGGGAGGCGGTGCCGTGCGGGTGCGCCGCAGGAAGAACTGCTGCACCGAAGCCACGCCGGCGACCGCCAGGATCACCGCGACACCGATGTTCGCGCGGGCGTCCTCGGCCGGGGTCGGTGTCTCGGTGTAGGGCGGCAGGACGACCAGCACGAACACCATCAGCGCGAAGTACAGGACCGCCCACAGGTGGATCCGCGGCCGGCGCAACCGCACGGCGGCGTGCACGAACGGCACCCACGCCAGGAGGCCGAGCGACAGGATCGTCACCGGCAGGTACCACCAGCCGGTCCAGCGGCTCCGCGTGCTCGTCGTCATGCCGGTCCTCCTCGTCGCCGTCACGGCTTCGACGCGCGCCGGTGGCGTTCGGTTGCCGCCCCGGCCGAGCGGGTACCGCCCCGGGGACGGAAGGAGAAGCCATGCCGAAACCGGTGTCCGAGCAGGTGGTCGTCATCGCGGGGGCCTCCAGCGGGATCGGGCGGGCGAGCGCGCTCGCCTTCGCGGCGCGGGGCGCGCGGGTGGTGTGCGCGGCGCGCGGTGCGGAGGCGCTGGAGTCGCTGGTGCGGGGGATCCGCGACGGCGGTGGCCAGGCCATGGCGGTGTCGGCCGACGTCGCCGACCCGGCCGCGGTCCGGCGGCTGGCCGACGAGGCCGAGCGCGAGTTCGGGCGGATCGAAACCTGGGTGAACGCCGCGGCGGTGGCCGTGTTCGGGTACGTCGAGGAGATCAGCGACGCGGAGTTCGAGCGCGTGATGCGGGTGAACTTCCTGGGCCACGTGCACGGCGCGAAAGCGGCGCTGCCCGCGTTGCGGCGGGCCGGTGGCGGGGTCGTCGTCGGGATCGCCTCGGTGGAGGGCGTCCGCGCGGTGCCGCTGCACGCGCCGTACACGGCGAGCAAGTTCGCGCTGCGCGGGTTCTACGACTGCCTGCGGATGGAACTGGCCCAGCGCGGCGACCTGATCGCGGTGTCCACGATCCTGCCCGCTGGGGTCGACACCCCGTTCTTCGAGCACTCGCGCAGCAAGATGGGCGCCCTGCCGAAGCCGCCGCCGCCGGTGTACGCGCCGGAAAGCGTGGCCGACAGTGTCGTGTTCGCCGCGGAGCACCCGCGGCGGGAGATCCCGGTCGGCGGGGCGGCGCTGGCGTTCTTCCTGGGCCAGCGGCTGTCACCCGCGTTCACCGACGCGGTCCTCTCGGTGCGGCGGCTGGGAGCCCGGGCGTTCCGCAACGAGCGACCGGACAACGGCGTGGACAATGTGGACAGTCCGGTGGCGGAGACCGGGAGCGTGCACGGCAGCGAGCCCGGACGGGTCTTCCGGGGCAGCGCGTTCAGCCGGGCGGTCGGGCGCCTGCCGCGACCGGGGGAGCTGCTGACGGCCGCGGTGTCGGCGCTGCACCGCCGGGAGGCGCCGCGCTGACCCGGCTCGCCGTGCCGGCCGGCAAGACGACGTTCTTGGTTCCCGCCGGACCGCGATCCTTCGGCGCAATGCTTTCCGCGCCCGTCGCGTGCCGGAGATGGGCCTGTTCGCGACACGAACTGTACGAAGTGGAGGTCGACGGATCGGGCGGGTTCGCCGTGCGTCCTAGCCCCGGGCGTCCCGCTGTGCCTGGCGGATGAGGTCGAGGACGTGCTCTGCGTCGGGCACCTTGTGCAGCACCAGCGGCGGGACGAGCAGGCCGCTGGCGCGGTGCCCGGGGTTCTCCTGCTCGCGCGGGTCGCCGAAGGCGATCGAGCCGTCCTCCAGGAGCTTGGGCGTGGTGAGGTCGGTGAGCAGTTCACTGCGCCGCACCCGGAAACCGTTGACCCGCCGCTCGACGATGATCCGCCGCGAGGTCACCGTGTAGTGGCCGAGGGTCAGCGACCACCGCGCCCACAGCGGCCGGGTGAGGACGCTCAGCAGCGCCAGTACCGCCGCGTTGAGCAGACCGTTCCAACCGGACACCAGGATCGACGGCCCGACGATCACGGCCGCCAGTGTCGCGTAGACGCAGACTGCGATGACGGCGTTCCGGCGGCGGTACCAGGGCGGCACCGGACCCGCCTCGCCGGTCCACAGCACGGTTTCCCCCGGATCCACGGTGGAGGAATCGCACCGCCGGTGGAAGTCGTTTCGCGGCGTTCAGTCAAAGAATCACCCACCACTGCTCTACACCGTGGTTGAAACACACTCGCGTTTACCGGTGTTCTACTTCGGAACGGGCACCGAACGGACTCGAAACGGTCACCGTGCGCATTCCGGCGTGATCAGGTTCCGCCATCCGGGGTAGCGTGCGCCTGCTCGTCGCGCCGGGCACCGGCGCGCGGAATCCCCGACCTCCCTGGAGTTCCCACGATGACGTTCATCGGACGCCGGTCGCTGCGTGCGGCCGTCGCCGGGGCCCTGCTGGCCACCGGTTTCGTTCTCGGCACCGTGACGGCCCACGCGGCCGCCGAAGACCCCCGCGCCACGCGGCACGAGGGCAATGCCAGCACCTGCGCCGATGCCAAGCTCGCCGGCTCGATCCTCACTTCGCCGGACGACTACACCTACACGCGCGGCAAGCTCGAGGACGACCAGTACCTCGACATCCTCACCGTCTCCCCGGACATCACGGTGACCGGCATCGTCGTCAAGGGCGGCAACGCCTACAACGTCTACGAGCCCGGCAAGCTCGGCCTGCCGGACAGTCCGCCGTGGACGGACCTGCGCGCCCCGGTGACCGGTCAGAACGACAACATCCCGCAGCTGAGCCACTGGTTCGTCTGCGGCACCGAGAAGACGACCACCACCACCACGACCGCGACCAGCACGACGGGGACGGAGACCACCACCACGACCGCGTCCTCGGCCACCTCCTCGACCGTGGTGAGCACGACGTCGCAGTCCAGCGTGGGCACCAGCAGCAGCTCCGCGGCCGGCGGCGCCGTCGCGACCACCAGCGGCGGCCCGAAGGCCACCACGCAGAACGCCGAGGACCTGGCCTACACCGGTTTCGACGGCGGCTGGCTGATCGCCCTCGGCGCGGCGCTGGTCCTCGGCGGCGCGGCGCTGGTGTTCGTGGTCCGCGCCCGCCGGAAGGCCTGACCACCCGCCTGGCGGACCGGACGTGACCGGTCCGCCGGGCAGTCAGCCGACGCCCGCCGTCCGCGCCCACTCCGCGATCTGCGTGCGGTTGGCCAGGTCCAGCTTGTTCAGGATGCTGCGCACGTGGCTCTCCACGGTCCGCTCCGAGAGCACCAGCCGCTCGGCGATGGCCCGGTTGGACAGCGCCGCGGCCAGCAGGCCGGCGATCTCCCGTTCTCGCGCGGTCAGCGGATCAGCCGCCCGCAGCCGGTCCAGCAGCTCCGACGCGCGCCGGACGGCGCCGGGCATCCGCAAGCGCCGTGCTTCCGCCAGCGCGTCCCGCGCGAGCGGTTCGTCGCCGGTCAGCTCGGCCAGCGCGAGCCGGTTCAGCACGACGTACGGGCGCGCGCCGGTGCGGGTGTCGATCGTGATGGCCTCGGCGAACCAGCGCCGCGCGTCGTCGTCCCGCCCCAGCAGCGCCGCGGCACGCGCCCGCCACGCCACGAACGTGTCCGAGCAGAACACCCCGGCGCCGCCGGAGACCATCGGCGGCAGTGTGGCGAGGTGATCGGCCACCAGCGCGGCGACCTCGCGGTCGCCGAACTCGTCCGCGAGCAACAGCAGCTGGAACGCGGTCGCGGGGTTCTGGGCGAGGAACGCGGTGTCCACTTTCGGCCGGACCGACTCGTACCGGGCGGCCGCTTCCGCCCGCTGCCCGCGTGCGAGCGCGACGACCGGGCCCGAGACCACGGCGATCGCGAGCGCCGGGGTCTGCTCCAGCACCGCGTCGGCGGCGTCGGGGACCTCACCCGGGTCGCCGGTGACGATGGCCAGCTGCTGGCGGAACGCGAACGACAGCCCGGCCGTGGTTCCGTCCTCGGCGAGGTCGGCGGTGGCGACTTCGGTGGCCAGCTCGTCCAGCTGCCGCGCCTCGGCGAACGATCCGCGGTAGGCCAGCACCGACGCGCGCAGCCGCAGCTCGTGCCAGCGCACCAGGGGGAGCCGGGTGGCGCGCGCCAGCTCGGAGATCGCGGCCAGTTCGACGTCGACGGCGGTCATCGTGCCGACCTCGAAGGCCGCGTCCAGCCGCCACTTGTGCCCCCACAACGCCAGCAGCGGCTGGCCGGTGCGGGCGGCGAGGTCGATCGCCAGTGTGGCGAGCCGGAGCCGTTCCGGCAGCGGCAGCTCGATCGGCCACACCTTGAACCGCGCCCGCACCGCGTCCACGAGCGCTTCCGGGTCACCACTGGACTCGGCGAGCGCGAGCGCGTCGGCGGCGAGCCGGGTGGCCTCCGCGGTGCTCCCGGCCTCGGCCGCCAGTGACGCGGACTGCGCCAGCAGCCGGGATCGCAGCGCGGGTTCGTGCACCACCCCGAGCGCGGCCGTGGCCAACTCGGCGAGGCCGGGCACCAGATCCGGGGCGGCGATGTCCCGCACCACCAGTGCCGCCGCGGCCGCGAGGTCGGGGCGGCCCCGCGCGGCCTCCCTGGCGTGCTCGTAGGCCTGCCGGAAGCGGCCCGCGCGGTACTCGGCGGTGGCGAGCTCGATCAGCAGCCCGGGCAGGCGGGACACCTCGCCCGCCCGGCGCAGCGCGTCGTGCGCGAATCCCAGGAACCGGGCCGCTTCGGCGAAGGCGAGCGACCGCGTCGCCTCCGCGGCCGCTCGCCGGGCCCAGTCCGCCGCGCGCGACAGGGCGGATGCGTCGGCGGCGGACCGCAGCCAGTGCCCGGCGACCAACCCGGCCAGCGCCGGATCCCGCCGCGCCCGGTCTTCCAGCGCCCGCGCGGCGCGGCCGTGCAGGGACTCGCGGACGCTGGGTTCGAGGCCGGCGTAGATCGCGTCCCGCACGACGGCGTGCGCGAAACGGCGCAGCCCGGGGCCGACCGGCACCAGCACCGCCGCCCGCACCGCGGGATCGAGCACGCGAGCCACATCGTCCACTCCGGACACTTCGGCGAGGACGGCGCTGTCGACCTCCTCGCCGAGCACGGCGGCGATCTCCAGCAGTTCCCGCGCCTGCGCCGGCAGCGCCGCGACCGTCGTGCGCACCAGGTGCCCGAGCGGCACGCCGTCGCCGGACCGCGCGATCGCCCGCAGGTACAGCGGGTTGCCGCCGGAGCGCCGCAACGCGTGCCGGGCGTCGAGGCCGGAACCGTGGTGCGCCAGGAACTCCCGCACCTCCGCTTCGGACAGCGGCGGCAGGGTGACGCCGTGCGCTCCCGGACGGGAGAGGAGATCCGGCAGCGCCGCGTCGAGACGCCCCGGCTCGGTGTCCCGGTAGGTCGCGAGGACGGCGAGCCGGGACCGGTGCAGCTCGCCGGCCAGGTGCCGCAGCAGCCGCAGCGACGTTTCGTCCGCCCAGTGCAGGTCTTCCAGGACGAGCACCAGGCCGTCCGGCTCGGCGGCGGCCACCAGCGCGTCGGTGGCGGCCGCGGCGAAGCGGAACCGTGCGGCGGCGAGGTCGCCCGCGTGGTCCGGTTCCGGCACGTCCAGTCCCGCCAGGACGCGGCGCCACGGCCACAGCGGCGGCGCACCCGGATCGTCGACGCACCTGCCCCACCGCACCGGCGCCGGGCCGCCCCCGGTGGCTTCCTCGCAGAGCCGGGTCTTGCCGATCCCGGCCGGGCCCGCGACGAGCAGCAGGCCGCCGGCGCCCGCGGCGGCGTCGCCGAGCAGGCGTGCGACCTCGCCCCGCGCTGCGGCGCGCCCCACGAACGGCTCGGTGCCCACGCCAGGAGTATCGCCCGCGCGGCCGTCTCCGTGACGCGATTCAGTGCCGCGCATCCGTGCCGGCACTGATGTGGCGGCCCCGCCGGCGGGCGGACAGTCGTGCGGTCACCACAACGGGGAAGGAGAACCCGATGTACGCCACCGTTCACCAGTTCCGGCGCTCGTTCCGCGACGGAGGCGAGGACTGGGGCACGTCCCGGCCCGGCTCTCTTGGCGGGTGCGTGCTCGCCGAGATCGCAGGCGCGGCCGGCGCCGAGATCACTTTCTGGCCGGACCGCGACAGCGCCGCGGCCTGCGGCGGTTCGGCCGTCTACCAGGTCGCGTTCACCGGCGCCGCGCCGGGAGAGCCGCGGTTCGCGCAGGCCACCTGGTTCGCCGGGCCGCGCAGGCAGGAGGTCGCCGACGCCGGGGCGCGCGCGGGGCGCGACCGGATCTGGCCCGCCGTCCGCGAGCTGCGCGGGGCCGGCAACTGCTACGCGCTGGTGGGGGAGGACAACGCGTGCCTGGTGCTGGGCTTCGCGGACAGCGTCGAGACGATCGAGGCGGTGCAGCGAGCCGTGATGACGAGCGAGCTGTTGCCGGGGGAGGACGAGGCCCTGCTCCCCGGCCCGGACCGCGTCGACCTGCACCGTGTGCTCCAGGCGAACCTGCCCACGCCGGTGGGTGATCCCCGATGACCGCCGTGCGCAGCGGGAACTGGACCGTCGTCGCCGCGGCCACTTCCGCGCGGTTCACCGTCCGGGACCTCGGGTTCAAGCGGGTCACCGGCACCATCCCGGTGCGGGGCGGCTCGGTGCAGGGCACGGACGTGCGGGCCGAGCTCGACCTCGCGGGCCTGGACACCGGCCACCCGAAACGGGACGCCGACCTGCGCAAACCGGGCCTGCTCGACAGCGCGGCCCGGCCGGTGCTGCGGTTCCGCGGCACCGCCGCCGACGCCGGGCGCGTCGACGGCGCGCTCGAGCTCCGGGGCACCACCTGCCCGGTCACGCTGGCAGTCCAGCCCGCCCCGGACGACCGCCCGGAGGCTCCGCATCTGATCGCGACCGGCGTCCTCGACCGGGCCCCGCTGCGGATGCGCGTCCCGCGGTTCGTGATCGGCCGTCACGTCGAGATCACCGTGGACGTCCGCCTCGTGCCCGGTTGACCACGGTTCATCCCCGGCGGGTGGTGCGCCGGCCCGGGGGCGGGTGCAGCGTGGACCGGGTGGGCTCGCGGGCACTGGCCGACCGGGACGGTCGCCGTCCGGTCCACGCCGCGGATCTGCGGATCCGGGCGTGGGCCGCCTGCCGCGAGGCCTGCCTGGCCGAGGCCGTGGAGGCGATGGTCCGCAGCTTCCTGGGCCGGGTGCCGCGGCCGTCCTCCGACGTGCGGTTCAGCGTGTCCGGCGGCAGCGACACCGACCTGCTCCGCGCCCTGCTCACCAGGGCGATCGACTGCATCCGCGTGCTGAACCGCATCCCGGTGTCCGTCACGGTCGTCCCCACGGCCACCGGGCTGTCGGTGGAGTGCGCGACGGTCGACGCGGGCGCGGTCCTGCCGCGCGGCGCGCTCCCCAAACGCGTCTCCGCGACGGGGCTGCGCTGCGAGCCGGCCAGTGACGGCCGGTGGCTGGCCACCGCGCTGATCGACGTCTGACTCAGGGCGCGGGCGCGGTGCCGCCGAGGTGGGCGGGCAGCCACCACAGGTCCCCGGGGCCCGCGGGCTTGTCCGGGTACTCCGCCTGCGCCTTGTCGAGCAGCAGGCTCATCCGCTCGCGCAGCTCGCCGGTGACCGCGTCGGCGTCCTCGTCCGGGCCAGGGCGCAGCGGCTCGCCCAGGAGGATCGAGACGGGCACATGCCGCTGCGTCAGGTTCCGCGGCCTGCCCTTCGTCCACAGGCGCTGCGAGCCCCACACCGCCATCGGAATCAGCGGCACCCCGGCCTGCGCCGCCATCCGCGCCGCGCCCGACTTGACGTCCTCGACGGTGAACGACGGGCTGATCGTGGCCTCCGGGAAGACGCCGACGACCTCGCCGGCGCGCAGCCGGGCGACCGCCTCGTCGTAGGCGCCGCGGCCGGCCTTGCGGTCGACCGGGATGTGGCCCATCCCGCGCATCAGCGGGCCGGAGATCCGGTGGTCGAAGACCTCCTTCTTGGCCATGAACCGCACCAGCCGCTTGGCCGGCTGCGCGCCCAGCCCGCAGAAGACGAAGTCCAGGTAGGAGACGTGGTTGCAGGCGATGACCGCGCCACCGCGCCCGGGCACGTGCTCGCTGCCCTCGACCCGCAGCTTCAGGTCCAGGACCCGGAACATGGTCTTGGCGAACAGGACGACGGGCGGGTACACGAGCTCTGCCATCCCGTCAGGTTACGGGAGCGTAGGTTACCTTCGCGTAGGGTGCGGATGTGACGTTCGTCCGGGTCTCCGGGGCGCGCTCCTGGTCGTCGTGATCGCGGCGTCGGCTTCCCCCGCGGCGGTGATCGACTCCGCCTGCACGAGGACGCCGTTGCGGCCATGCACAGCGCACCGCGGCAGAGCGGCGCCGAACAGGCCGTGCTTGGCGACGAGTTACCCCTGCCGCCACAGGCTGGGGTTCGCGGCGGTCCGGGAGGCGTGGCGGACGGTCACGGCTCCTCCAGAACTGTCGCCGGGCAGGCAGCCGCACGGCGGCGGGCGCGGATCCCCGCCACCGCACTGGCCGCGGACGTCACCGCTGGGACCGTCGCGCCTCGCTGCCGTGGACGACCACCGCCCAGATGACCACCACGTCGAGCGCGATCACGAGCGTGGCCCACACCGGGTAGGCCGACAGGAACGTCAGCTGGGCGACCGCGTTCACCGTGGCCAGGACGACCGCCGTGACGCGGGCCCACGCGGCGCCGGTGAACAGCCCGATGCCCGCGGCGACGGCGAGCACCCCGATGATCAGGTGTACCCAGCCCCAGCCGGTCAGGTCGAACACCAGCGTGCCCGCGGCCCCGACGAGGTAGTACTCGTCGTTGAACAGCGCGACCAGTCCCTCGATGACGTTGAAGATCCCGAGCAGCACCATCATCGCGCCGCCGAACCACACCCAGCCCAGCCAGGCCGAGCGTGACTCGTACGGCGCCGGCGCCTGCTCCGGGGGACGGGTGCCGCCCAGGGGCTCGACGTGGGGCTGCGCATGCTGCTGTGTCATTTGTTCCTCCTGCTTGAGCGGATCAGTCGGTGAGCCGCATCTCCCGCCCATGCGCGACGAGCGCGTAGATCACGAAGACGTCGAGCGTGATGACGATGAGCGACCACACCGGGTACGCGGGCACGAAGGCGAGGTGGATGATCGCGCTCGCGCCGGCCAGTATCGCGCCGAGGTACTGGGCGACCCGGTTGCCGGCGAGGACGCCGCAGCCGATGACGACGGCGGTGACCCCGAGCCCGAAGTGCACCCAGCCCCACACGTCGTAGGAGACCTCGACGACGAGGCCCGACGAGGGCACCGCGAAGTAGTCCTCGTCGAAGACGGCGACCAGGCCCTCCACCGCGTGGAACAGGCCGAGCAGGACCAGCATGATCCCGCCGAAGGAGACCCATCCGGTCCAGCCGGTCGCCGTCCGGGGTGGGGTGGATGAGGTGTAGCTGTCGGTCATGTCGCCTCCCGCGGAAGCCGGGGTCCGGACGTTCCACGGTGCACCGCCGCCCGCGCGGACGCCTCATTCCCCGCGGGTGATGGCACCGGGCCGCGTGCCGCGCACAGTCCCCGGCGTCGAAACCCGAACCGGGTGAACAGGAGGACGGAATGGGCACGTTGAGCGTGTGGAAGTTCGAGTCGCCGCAGGGGGCCGAGAACGCACTCGGCCTGCTGACCAGGCTGCAGAAGGAACAGCTGATCAGGATCCAGGACGCGGCGTACGTCAGCTGGCCCGAGGGGCGGAAGAGGCCGAAGACCAAGGAACTGGGCAAGCTGACCGGTGCGGGCGCGCTCGGCGGCAGTTTCTGGGGCTTCCTGTTCGGGCTGATCTTCTTCATCCCGTTGCTGGGCATGGCGGTGGGCGCCGCGATGGGCGCGCTGGCCGGGTCGATGCGGCACGGCGGCATCGACGAGGACTTCATCCGCGAGGTGCAGCGCCAGGTGACGCCGGGGACGTCGGCGCTGTTCGTCGTCACCAGCGAGGTGGTGGCCGACCGGGTGCTCGAGCCGTTCAAGGAGACCGGCGCGACCCTGATCACCACCAACCTCTCCGCCGAGCAGGAGACCCGGCTGCGTGAGGCCTTCGCCGAGTCGGAGGAGACGCAGCGGGTGTGACCGTCAGGTGGTCCGGCCGGCCAGCACCCGGACCAGGGCCACGACCACGGCCCGCGTCCCCGGTGGCAGCATCGCCGCCGGGGACGCTCCGGGCGCGTCGCGCGGCACCCGCACCCGGAGCGCGCCCGGCAGGATCCGGAACCGCAGCGGCGGCGCCAGCCGCACCGCCTCACCGTCGACGCCCGCCTCGACCGCGGGCAGCCCCGACTCGACCACGAACTCCGGCGCCGACCACGACCGGTACCCGGGGAACCGGGAGATCCGGCCCGCCATCTCGGCCGAGACCAGCCGCGGGACCTCGGCGGCCCGGTCGACCGTCACGGTGACGACGCCGAGCGATCCGCGGTCCAGGCGTTCCCGCGTGCCGAACCCGCTCAGGTGCTCCAGCCGGTAGGGGCCGTTGGACACCAGCACGACGTCGGCCGACTCGCTGCGGGTCCCGTCCGGCAGGCCGAACCTGAGGTCGGGCCGCGGCGCGTCCGGGCCGAGCAGGCCGGGTAGCTGCCGGGCGACCGTCGCCGCCTTCGCGTCGCGGTAGTCGGGCGACTGGACGACCGAGGCGTAGACGCCGAGCGAGACGTTGTTGACGAACACCCGTCCGTTGAGCTCGGCGAGGTCGATGCGGCGTTCCAGCGCGTCGCCGAACGCGGCCAGCGCCGCGGGCACGTCCTCCCGGTCCAGCCCCAGGTCGAGCGCGAGGTGGTTGCGGGTGCCCGCCGGGACGCAGACGAACGCCAGGCCGTGCTGCCTGGCCACGTCGGCGACCAGCGCCTGCGACCCGTCGCCGCCCGCCATGCCGAGCACGTCCGCGCCGCCGGCGGCCGCCTGTTCGGCCAGTGACCGCAGGTCGTCGCCGGGGCGCAGCTCGATCGGCTCCACGCCGAGCGCGCGGGCCCGCTCCGCCAGCCCGAACCGGGCCGCCTTCCCGCCGCCCGACCGGGGGTTCAGGATCAGCACCCCGTGCCGGGCGGGGCCGACGGGCGTGCCGTCGGTGGACGGGGGGTGCCCGAGTGCGGCCCGTGTCGCGGCCCCGGACAGTGCGACCAGCACGACCACCACCAGGAACCACAGGTAGGCGCGCAGGTCCGGGAGCGCCACCGTCGCGGCCAGCGCGAGCAGCGCGACCGCGGTGGCCAGGACGCGCCGCGGTCCCCGCCGCACCAGCGCCGCCCAGGCGGCCGCCACGGCGATCCCCACGAGCACCGCCGCGAGCACGAGTTCGAGCGGGTCCCGCAGCAGCACCAGGACCGTGACGGCGAGCGCCGCGGCGCCCGCGAGCAGAGCGGCGAGCGCGAACCAGCGCCGCGCCGCGGGGGAGCGAACCGCATGCCCGGTCATCGCCACACACCGCCTCCCGTAGCAGGGCCACCACTGTCCCCGTGGGGCCGGGGACCGGCCTCACCCGGCCCGGAGGAGGCGTCCGGCGGCGGCGGCGCGGACCGTGCCCGGATGACACGCACGACGACACGCACGACGACGCCACTGGCCGCCGTGGACGGCGCCGGCCTGACCCGCGCCGAGCGGGCCGAACGGGGAAAGGCCGCGCGGACCCGGGTTCCGCGGTCCGGTCACGCCGCCTGGACCCGCGACGGGCCCGGGCCGCTGGAACTGCTCGCCGGCCAGGACGCCTCCCGCGTGCCCGAGCTGGTGCCCATCCGCTACGGGCGGATGGCGGTCACGCCGTTCACCTACTTCCGCGGCGCCGCGCTGCCGATGGCCGCCGACCTGGCAGGCACCCCGGTCACCGGGTTCACCGTCCAGGCCTGCGGCGACGCCCACCTGATGAACTTCGGTCTCTACGCCTCGCCGGAACGGCGCCTGGTCTTCGACATCAACGACTTCGACGAAACGCTGCCCGGGCCGTGGGAGTGGGACGTCAAGCGGCTGGCGGCGAGCGTCGAGGTCGCCGGGCGGGACAACGGCCACACCGGCAGGCAGCGGACGACCGCCGTGCTCGCGGCGGTCGGCGAGTACCGGCGCGCGCTGCGCGAGTTCGCCGCGAGCACCGCGCTGGAGGTCTGGTACGCCCACGCCGACGTCGAGACCGTGCGCGAGGTGTACGCCGGCGAACTGACGGCCGGGCGGCGCCGCCGCCTGGACCGGACCGTCGCCAAGGCCCGCAGCGCCGACCACACCGGCTCGTTGCGGCGCTTCGCCGCGGCCGACGGCGGGCGGATGCGGATCGTCCCGGACGAGCCGCGGATCATCCCGCTGGACCGCGTCACGGGCGGCGGGGTGGATCCGGCCGAGACGGCGGAACGGCTGGACGAGATCGTGCAGGCGTACCGGCGCTCGCTGGAGCCGGAACGGCGCGCGCTGCTGGACCGGTACTCGGTCGCGGACATGGCGCTCAAGGTCGTGGGCGTCGGCAGCGTCGGCACCCGCTGCTGGATGATCCTGCTGCTCGGCAACGACGAACACGACCCGCTGTTCCTGCAGGCCAAGGAGGCGGGCGAATCGGTGCTGGAACGGTTCGCCGGGCCGAGCCGGTTCGGCAACGCCGGGCAGCGCGTCGTCGTCGGCCAGCGCCTGATGCAGACCGTGAGCAACATCTTCCTCGGCTGGGTGCGGGTGCGCGGGTTCGACGACCGCACCCGGGACTTCTACCTGCGCCAGCTGCGGGACTGGAAGGGCTCGGCGGACGTGTCGGTCATGCGGCCGGAGGGGCTCGCCGCCTACGCGCGGTTGTGCGGCTGGACGCTGGCCAGGGCGCACGCGCGGTCCGGCGACTGCGTGGCGATCGCCGCCTACCTGGGGTCCTCGCCCGTCTTCGACCACGCGGTGCGCGACTTCGCCGTCGCGGCCGCCGACCAGAACGAGCGGGACCACGGCGCGCTGCGCGCGGCGATCGACGAGGGGCGCATCACCACCCGGGACGGGTGAGGTCGGCGCGCGCGGGCCGCGGCATGATCCCCGCATGGTGGCAGCGGAGGGCCCACGGCCTGGTCCGGCCGCCGCGGATCTGGTGCTCGGCGGCGGCGCACTGGCCGTCACCGCGCTGCGGCGGCTGGCGCGCACGGCCCTCGCGCCCGTGCGGCCCGTGCTCGCGCCGGTCGTGCGGACGGAGAACTGGCCGCCCCCGCTGCGCGAGCTGGCCGAGGACGGGCAGCGGCGGCGGCAGGAGGCCGTCGCGCACGGCGTGCGCCTGTTCCGCCGGGTCGCACCCGCCGTGGTGGTGACCGTGCTCGACGAACTGGATCTGGCCGGGATCGTGCGCGGCGTGATCGAGGAGATCGACCTGCCGGAGATCATCCGCACCTCGACCGGGTCGGTCGCGAACGAGTCGGTGCGCGACGCGCGGATCCAGGCGATGGCCGCGGACGACGCGGTGGCCCGATGGGCGGGGCGGATCTTCGCCGCACGGCGGCGGCCGCTGCCGGCCGGGCATGACGCCGCCACCTGACGGCGGGCCCGGCGCGGCCTGGTTCGCCGCGCTGCCCGCACCCGCGCGTGCCCACCAGGGCAGGCCGGCCGGACTGGTCAGCCGCACCCTCGCCGCGGTCCTGGACTGCGTGGTGCTGGCACTGGTGCTCGCCGGCCTCTACCTCGGGTGGGCGGCGCTGGACTACTCGCTCGACCCGGTGCGGTTCACCTTCCCCGCGCCGACCCGGCTCGTGACGGTCGCCGTGGCCACCGGGGCCGCGGTGCTCTACCTCGCCGTGTGCTGGAGCGCGACCGGCCGCAGCTTCGGCGACCAGCTGCTCGCGTTGCGCGTGGTGGACCGCCGCGGCCGCCCGCCCCGCCCCGTGCGGGCGCTGGCGCGGGCGGTCGCGTGCGTGTTCGTCCCGGTCGGCCTGCTGTGGGTGGTGGCAGGCGGCCGCCGCCGGTCGCTGCAGGACCTCCTGCTGGGCACGTCGGTCGTCTACGACTGGAACCCGCGGCTCCGGCCGGTCTCACCCGGAACGAGTGACGCCGGGGACAGCCCGGCGTAGTCATCGTGGCGGGGTTTCCGGACGAGGGGAGGCGATCGCGGTGGATGCTCGCGTGCGGTCCGCGGGGCTGGCACTGGGCGCCGCGGCCCTCCTGTTCGCCTCGGCCTGCGGTGGGGACAGCGGCTCGTCCGGCTCGCAACCGGCCACGACCACCGCTGCCGGCACGACCGCCTCGGCGACCCCCACGAGCCGTCCCGAATGCGCCGCTCTCGTGTCCACCGGGCAGGCGCTCGTCGACACGGTCACGCAGTTCGCCAACGGACAGGCGACCGGCGAACAGGTGCACGTGGCTGCCCAGGAGCTGGTGGCCTCGGTCGAGGTCGTGCGCACGGTGGTCGGGGCGGACACCGCCGCCCGCCTGGACGAGGCGAAGGCCGCGCTGGGGCGCCTGCAGTCCGCGCTGACGGCGCAGCCGCCGGACCTGCCGCAGGTGCGGGCCGCGGCGAACGACGCGCTCGCGGCCCTGCGCGAGGCCGTCACCCTGTGCCAGGCGAGCACGCCGAGCCGCTGATCACACCGTCGCGGCGGGCCGCTGCCCGCCGTCTGCCGACGGTGGCCCGTCGTCGGCGGGCCGGGGCTGGTCCAGGAACTGCAGCACGCCGAGGGCGAACACCAGCACCAGCGCGATCACCAGCACGGTGAGCCCGCTGGGGCTGCTCAGCGACACGAAGACCAGCACGGCGACGCCGAGCAGGCCGAACCGGAGCGCGGTGAGGTGCGCGTGCACCCACGGGCCGACCGGGCCGGTGCGCAACCCGGCCTTGGCCCCGCCGCGGCGCAGCCAGCCGATCGCCTTCACCGCGCCCCGGCGGACGCCCACGGCCGTGGCCGACGGTCCGGCCAGGAACGCGCCCAGCGCGACCACCAGGCCGATGGCGAACACCAGCCGCAGGCCGTCGCGCAGGAACCGGACGATCAGGTCGTAGGAGACCCCGGCGGCCACGGTCGCGCGCGGCGGCACGGCGCCGACCAGCACACCGCGGGTGATCAGCAGCGCCGCGGCGATCACCAGCATCCCCAGCGACACGCCCAGGCCCGCGCCGATCAGGGCGCGCCGGTGGTGCCGGGCGACGTAGACGCCCAGGGCGATCAGCGCGAGCGCGACCCACGGCAGCCAGGTGGCCGCCTTGTCCAGCAGCGAGTAGCCGTTCTTCGCCCGTTCCAGGGTGGTGGCGTCGGTGATCGCGATCGTCGGGTGGACGTCGGGAATCCGGCTCGCCACGCCGAACCCGGACTGCACCAGCTGGTTCTTGGCCTCGGTGATGAACGGCGCGAGGTCCAGCCGCACCTGGCCGTCGGACACCACCACCGCCTCGCTCTGGCCGGACAGCACCGCGTTCATCTGCTCGCTGGCCGTGCGCAGCGAGCGGTCCCACAGTTCGGCGACCCGGGGGCCGGACACGATGCCCGCGACCCGGTCGTGCACGAACCCGCGCAGGCTCGACTCCAGCGGCCCGGCGAGCCCCTGCAACCGGTCGGTGACCGCGGGCGGGACGCCCTGGGCGCTGAGCACACCGAGCGCGTCGGAGGTCAGCTCGGGCACGTTGACGTACTCGAACACGGTCGCGGTGACCCGGTCGGTGATCGCGGTCTGCACCGACGGTTCCCGGATGATGGGGCTGGTCGTTTCGACGAAGCGGTCGGTGTTGGCCACCTGGTTGTGCACCCAGACGGTCAGCAGGGCGACCGGCATCAGCAGGCACCCCAGCGTCAGGATCACGCCCGCGCCCAGCGAACGCCAGCGGATCCGCCGTCGCGGCGGGCGCTCCCGCAGCGCGGCGACTTCCGCCCGCAACCGGTCCAGTTCCGCGCGCTCGCCGTCGGTCAGCGGCGTGGCGCGGCTCGAGGTGTCAGTCATCACCGGCCTCCGTTCTGGGCAGCTCGGGGATCCGGTGCACCGACACGATCTGCAGGCCGAAGTCCTCCAGCAGCAACAGCAACCCGTGCAGGTGCGCCTGGTCGGAGACCGCGCCGTAGATGATGGTCTCCGGCGGAGCGGGGACGACGCGCACCTCGCTGAACTCGCCCACCGCCTGCCGCAGCTGCGGTGAGCACCGCCCGTGGACACGGAACTCGTAGTTCATCTCCGGCACGACTCCGCCTCCTCGAGCAGGTGGGGCGACGGCATCCGGCCGCGGCCCGGCAGCGCCACACTCCGTGCCGGGCGGGCCGCTTTCCTCGCCTGCCCTGGGTGAGATGCGACTGGCCGCTGGAAAGGGCCGCGCTGGATGCCCACACTGGGAACCGGCGAGAGGGAGTGTGATGCAGGACCCGGGGAGCGGGGAGGAACGCGGGCGCGTGCCGAGGAGCAAGATCACCGCGCCCGATCTTCCCGCGCACTTCGTATCCCGTCCCCGGTTGCTGGCCCTGCTCGACCGCGCCACCGCTCCGGTCACCGTCGTCCGCGCGCCGGCGGGCGCGGGCAAGACCCTGCTGCTCGCCGAATGGGCGCGCGGCTACGGGGCCGGCCCGGCGGCGATGGTGTCGCTCGATCCGGACGACCGCGACGACCACCGGTTCTGGTCGGCGGTCCTCGACGCCTTCGCCGCCGGACCGGGAGTCCCGCCCGGCAGCCCGTTGCGCACGTTGAGCGTGCCCCGGGACCCCGGCGCCGACCCGGGTTTCCTCGCCGAGGTCCTCGACGCGCTGGACGACCTGCCCCGGCAGGCGCTGCTGATCCTGGACGACGTGGAGGCGCTCGTCGGCGCGGGGCAGCGGACCGCGCTGGACGCACTGGTGCGGCACCAGCCGGCCGGCCTGCGGCTGGTGCTGTCCGGGCGTCGCGAACCCCCGCTGCCGCTGGCCCGCCTGCGGCTGTCGGACCAGCTCTTCGAGATCGGCCCCGACGACCTGCGGTTCACGTCGGCCGAGATGCGGTCGTTGTTCGCCGTCAGCGGCGGTGACGTGCCTGCGGCGGTTCTCGGCAGGCTGGACGAGGAGGCCGAGGGCTGGGCGGTCGCGCTGCGGCTGGCCGCCGCCGCGGCCGTGCGCGAGGGCGGTCTCGACGAGTTCTTCGCCGGGCACGACCGGGCGCTGGAGGAGTACCTGGACCAGGAGGTGCTGGCCGGGTTCGACGAGGGCGTGCGGGAGTTCCTGCGGCTGATCAGCGTGTGCGCGGACACCTCACCCGCGCTGGCCGCCGCGCTGGCCGGCCGGTCCGACGCCGCGGCCGTGCTGCACGACCTCGCCGGGGCCGGTGTCGTCGTGCGGGAAACGGGCGCGGAGGACGGTTACCGGATCCTGCCGCTGCTGCGCACCTACCTGCTCGCCGATCTCGCGCGGCGCGACCCGGACCGGCTGGCGGGCCAGCACCGGCTCGCGGCGGCGTGGTTCGAGGGCCGGGGCGACGCCGCGCAGGCGCTGCTGCACTCCGCCCGCGCCCCCGACCCCGCCCGCACGGCCGCCCTGCTGCGGACCGACGCGGTGCCGCTGTTCCTCGCCGGTGAGCACACCGTGCTGCGGGAGGCGCTCGGGGTCCTCGGCGAAACGCCGGTGGCGCGGGAGCCGAGGCTGGCGCTGCTCGCGGCGGCGCTCAGCCTCGAGGCCGGTGAGACCGGCACGGCGGAGCTGCACCTGCGCCACGCCGAGGACGCGTGGCCCGCGGAGCCGCAGCCGGAACTCGTGGTGCTCCGGCAGCTCGCCCGGTCCCGCCGGGCCCAGCTGGACGGCGACCTGGCCGAAATGGCGAGCGCCGCGCGCGAGGTGGACCCGGAACTCGCCCGCGGCACGGATCTGGAGACCCTGGCCGGGCTGCAGCGCGAAACGGAGGTGCTGCTGACCGGCGAGCGCCGCGGCGCGCGCGACCACGTCGGCGCGGTCGCGAGCCGGGCCGGGGCGACCGGCCAGCGCCACGTCGAGGTCCGCGCGCTGACGATGCTCGGCGAACTCGCCGTCCTGGACGGGGATTTCCCGGCCGTGGACCGGATCGGCGAACGTCTCGACTCCGTGGGGGCGAGCGCCCGGGGCACGATCGAAAGCGCGACCACCGGTGTGGTCCGCGCTTACCGCGCCCTGCTGCGGGCGGAACCCGAGGAGTGCGTGCGGCTCGTCATGCAGACCACCCGCGCGGTCGACGGCGTGGCCGCGCGGATCGGGGGGAACCTGCTGGTGGCCGCGGAGATGCTCGGCGGCGCCGCGCAGTTCGACACCGGCGACTGGCAGGGCGGCCTGCGGCGGATGCGCCGGGTGCGGCTCGGGCTCGGCGGCCGCACGCTGCAGCCGGAGTACGCCGCGGTCTCGGCTGTGCTCGAGCACCGGGCGGCCCTGCTGGCCGGCGCGGCCGACCACGCCAGGGAAGTGGTGGGCTGGTGCCTGAACGAGATCGGGCGGACCGCCGAGCTCCTGCTGATGCGGGCGCGCGCGCAGATCGCGCTGGGCAGGCACGGGCCCGCGGCCAAGGCCCTGCAGCCCGTCGTCGACGGCAGCGTCACGGCCGTGCTGCCGTGGTCGGGCATCGAGGCGCGCCTGCTCCGCACCCGGATCGTGCTGCACCACGGCGACCTCGACGCCGCACGGCGGCTGGTGGCCGAGGCGCTGGCCGATGCGGAACGCCTCGACGTCTGGCGGCCCTTCGTGTTCGCGCCGGAGGAGGTGATCTCCGTGCTGATCGGACTGCTCGGCAGGCTCGGCGGGCGGGAGGCCTTCGCCGCGAAACTCCTGGAACGCAGGCGGAGCCTGGGCGGCAGCGCGATGCCCGAGCCGCTCACCGAACGGGAGCGCAGCGTGCTGCGGCTGCTGCCCACGTTGCGGTCCGTCGAGGAGATCGCCCAGGACCTGACCGTGTCGCCCAACACGGTGAAGACGCACGTGCGCGGGATCTACGCGAAACTGGGCGTGCACCGGCGGCGGGACGCCGTCGCGGTGGCGATCGCGCGCGGGCTGCTCGACGTGCACGGCGCGGAACCAGGGGAACGAGGACCCGTCCTGTGAGGACCCTTGGCCCTACCCGGCCTCGCGGTCCGCCCATAGTTTCCTTAGTCATGGAGGAGAAGGCGGCGAATCCCGCCGGCGGGCGGCGGTGGGGTGTCCCGCACACGAAGGTCGTGCCACCGCGGTTGCCGGGAAATTTCGTGCATCGCCCGGGGTTGTGCGAAAAACTCGCCCACGCGGTGGCCACCAGCCCGGTCACGCTCGTCTGCGCGCCCGCGGGGTGCGGGAAGACGTTGCTGCTGGCCGAATGGATGTCCACACTGGCACGGGAGGCGGTGTGGGTTTCGCTCGACCACGACGACGACACCGCGCAGCACTTCCTGACGTCGCTGCGGTTCGCGATCGCCGAGCACGCGCCCGCGACGGCGGAACCCGCGCTGCGCCACCGGTCCGCGCCGCCCGGCGACGCCGCGGTGACGGTCGCCGAACTGCTCCAGGCGATCGAGGCGCTGCCCGGCAGGCTCGTCGTGGTGCTGGACAACGTCCAGGAGATCCCCGGCCGGGACGTCCTGCGGGTGCTGGCCGCGGTGATCCGGCACCAGCCCCGCAACCTCCGCCTGGTGCTGGCCGCGCGGTCGGATCCGCTGCTGCCGCTGGCGAAGCTGCGCGTGCAGGGCCGCCTGACGGAGTTCCGCGCGGACGCGTTGCGGTTCGGGCCGGCCGAGGCGCGTGCGCTGCTCGACGGTTGCGGTGTCCGGCTCCCCGAAGACCAGTTGCTGCGCCTGGTGAGCCAGACCGACGGCTGGGCCGCCGGGCTGCGCCTGGCCGCGCGTTCGCTGCGCACCACCCAGGACCCGGACCGGTTCGTGCCGTACTTCGCCGGCCACGACCACGCCATGGCCGACTTCCTCACCGGCGAGGTGCTCGCGCACCTGCCCGGAGACGCGCGGGAGATCCTGGCCATGCTGAGCGTGAGCGACCGGGTGACGCCGCGACTGGCCGCGGCGCTGACCGGGCGCGACGACGTCGGCGGTCTGCTGGCCGGGCTCGAACGGGAGGGCGTGCTGGTCACCGCGGTCGAGGGCGAGCCGCCGTGGTACCAGCTGCACCCCCTGCTGCGGGCCTATCTGCGGACCGAGCTCGCGCGGCACCAGCCGGACCTGGTCACCATGCTGCACCAGCGGGCCGCGCGGTGGTTCGCCGGCCAGGACCGGCCCCGGGAGGCGCTGTTGCACGCCGAGCAGACCGGCGACGAGGGCGCTGCCGCCGAACTGTTGCACGCGAAGGGGATGGACGTGCTGCTCGACGGCGGGCCCGGGCTCGTGCTGCGCGCGCTGGACGCCGCGGGGAGCATCGTCGCGCGGGACGCCCGGCTCCTGCTTTTCGCCGCGCTGGCCCACCTCGAGCTCGGCGAGCTGTCCGCGGCCGAGTCGGACATCGCGCGCAGCTGCCGGGTGTGGCCCGAGCGGCCGGACGACCGGCTCGTCGCGTTCCGGCGGCTCGTGGTGTCCGCGCACGGGCTGGCCTGCGGCCGGGTCCCGGCGCCCGGCGGCGCCGGGGTGTGCCGGTCGGCCGCGGCGGAGGCGTGGGCACGGCTGGACCACGGTGTCGCACTCCTCGCGGCGGGCGACCACGGCGGCGCGGCCGGCGAGCTCGCGGCCGCCGACCGGCTCAGCGACGAGCAGGACCTGCACTACCTGGAAGTGCACACGAAGGCGGCGCACGCCCTGCTGGCGGTGGCCGCGGGCGACGACGTCGCGGCCGCGGAGGCGAGCGAGCTCGCCCTCACCCTCGCCGGGCAGGGCACCTGGAAGCGCTCTCCGTGGCTCGCGGTGTGCCGCGCGATCCTCGGCTTCGCCCGGTTGCTGCGGACCGATCTGCGTGGCGCCCTGGATCTCGCGGCCGGCCTGGACGGTGCCGAGCCGAGCGCGCTGCGCTTCGCGGGCGGGGTCATCGAAGGCGCCGCCCGGTTCGACGGCGGCGACCGCACGGCCGGCCTGAAACTGCTGCAGGACAGCCGGAGCGCCCTCGCCGACGCGCCGGTGCCGCGACCGCTGGCCGCGATGGCGATGGCCCTGGAGCACCAGTGCGCGCTCGTCCTGGCGCAGGCCCCGCACGCCCGCGACGCCGCCGAGTGGGGCGCGCGGCGGCTCGGCCACGCGGCCGAGGTGCACCTCACCGTGGCGCGAGCCCGGTTCGCGCGCGGCGACGTGGACGGATCCGTCCGCGCCCTGCGGGCTTCGCGGGAGCCGGGCATGCCCCGGCTGGCCGCAGGCACGGACACCGAACTGGCGCTGCTCGACGCCGCGACGGCTCTGCGGCTCGGCTGCCGCACCAAGGCCAGGGGAGCTCTCGAGGAGGCGCTCGTCTCCGCCGTGCCGGCCGGGATCGTCCGCCCGTTCGCCTACGCCGACCCGGACGTGAAAGTGCTGCTGCTGGACCAGATGGGCGGGTTCGGCGCGGCCGAGACCTTCGCCGCGCGGCTCCGGCGGGTCCTGACCGAGGACGGCGCGGCGACCGCGGCGGTGCTGACGAACCGGGAACTGGTCGTGCTGACCCGCCTGACCTCACCGCAGCCCCTCGACGAGGTGGCCTCGGAACTGCGGGTGTCGGTGAACACGGTGAAGACCCACGTGCGGGCCATCTACGCCAAGCTGGGCGTGAACAACCGGCGGGCGGCCGTGGTCGCGGCGCGGGAGCTAGGCCTCGGCTGAGCGGTGACCGTGGCGCGGCATCGTGCCGTGCTCCTCGCGGCGCACCTCCAAGCCCCAGCCGAAGAGCAGCGCGCCGCCCAGCACCAGTTGCAGCCCGAGGATCCAGACCAGCACGACCAGGCTCGCCGAGGTGTAGGCGAGCACGAGGATGCCGGTGACCAGCGCGAGCGCTCCGCTGGCGACCCGCCAGGCGCTGCCGGTCTCCCGTTCCGCCAGCCCGTGCACGATCTGGACCAGGCCCGCGACCACCCAGAACATCCCGAGCAGCAGCGTCAGCGCCGCCAGCGTCGGGAACGGGTACCGCACGAAGACGATGCCCACCAGGATCGACAGCACGCCGGCCAGCACGGGCAGCGTGCGCTGCGCCGCGGACCGGTCCCCGGCGGACACCGCCGAGACGAGCCGGACGACGCCGTCGACGATCGCGGAGATCCCGAAGACCACGGCGATGACCTTCAGCGTGGCTTCCGGCCAGGCGAGGACCACCGCGCCGGCGGCGATGGTCCCGACGCCGATCGCCATGACGGCCCCGGACGAGCCTGCCGCGCTGGCGAGTGAGTGGACGGTCCCGCGTCGCGGGCTGGTGTTCGCGGTCATCGCGCCTCCTCGGTCGTGTCCTGGCGGCAGCGTCCTCCCGCGCGGGAGCGGGGAACTCACCCCGGCCGGGTGATGCCGCACCGGTCACCCGGAGTGACGCTGCCGGGGTGACCACGCGCGGGACGTGCGCATCGAGGCGCGGGCACCACGTGCGGGCGGCGCGCCCGGGGAAGCCGACGGGACGCCGGCCCCACGGGATGCGCCGTCCGCGGCGCGTGATCCCCAGCGGGTGTCGAGCAACGGAGGCGTCATGACACTGGCACAATCGGAGTACCCGTTCCTGGACCTGGTCTGGACCATGCTGGTGTTCTTCGGCTGGGTGATCTGGTTCTGGCTCCTCGTCGTCATCTTCGGCGATCTCTTCCGGCGCTCGGACGTCTCCGGGTGGGGCAAGGCGGGCTGGACCGTGCTCGTGCTGGTGCTGCCCTTCCTCGGGGTGCTGATCTACCTCGTCGCGCAGGGCAAGCACATGGGCGAGCGCAGGCGGGCCGAAGCGGTCGCCGCGCAGAACCAGTTCGACGACTACGTCCGCAACGTCGCCCACAACGGCGGCGGGAACGGCGCGGCGAGCCAGATCGCCGAGGCCAAGAAGCTGCTGGACAGCGGGGCCATCGACGACAAGGAGTACCAGGACCTCAAGGCGAAGGCACTGGCCCGGTGAGACCGGCGCCCGGATGACCGGGGCGGTCCGGGATGGCGCCCGGTGTGGGGGAGCGGGTACGGGCGCACCGGGGACGGTTCCTCGTCCTCGGTGTGCTCCGCCCCTCGCTGACCGTCGCGCTGCTGGTCACCGCGTACTACGTGCTCCCGCTGGGGGACCGGGTGCGCGGCGGCGGCGCGGTGTTCCTGGCCGCCGGGCTGGCGGTGGTGACGGCGGTGGTCGTGTGGGAGGTCCGCGCGATCCTGCGGTCGCCATACCCGCTCCTGCAGGGTGTGCAGGCACTGGCCCTGGTGGTCCCGTTGTTCCTGCTCCTGTTCGCCGGGGCCTACCACAGCATCGAGCAGGTGCGGCCGGGCAGTTTCACCGGCGCGCTCAGCAAGACCGACGCCCTCTACTTCGTGGTGACGGTGTTCGCCACGGTGGGCTTCGGCGACATCACCCCGGTCGCGGAGGCGGCGCGGATCCTGGTCACCGTGCAGATGCTCGGTGATCTGCTCCTGCTGGGCCTCGGCCTGCGGGTGATCCTCACCGCCGTGCGGCACGGCCGCGACCGGGCGGAGAAAACCGGAGGAGACGATGACCGAGACCGCGATCTCCGAGCACGGGATGATCGGTGACCTGCACACGGTCGCACTGGTGACGACGGACGGGTCGATCGACTGGTTCTGCTGTCCGCGGTTCGACTCGCCGAGCGTGTTCGGCGCGCTGCTCGACGACGAGCGCGGCGGCCGGTTCCGGGTGCGCCCGGCGGGCGATTTCACCAGCCGCCAGATGTACTACCCGGACAGCGCGGTGCTGATCACGCGGTTCTTCACCGCGGAGGGGGTCGGCGAGGTCGGCGACTTCATGCCGCCCGCGGGGGAGCACGCGACCGGCAACCACCGGATCGTGCGGCTGATCCGGTGCGTGCGCGGCCGGATGCGGTTCGAGGTCGAGCTGGCGCCCCGGTTCGACTACGGCCGTCGTCCACATCGGACGGAACTGGCCGGCGGGGGCGCGGTCCTCGACGGGGGTCCGGTGGTGCTCACCGTCCACCCGGTGCGGGAACCCGGTGACGAGCGGCTGGCCGAGGTGCGGGCGGCGGGTTCCGATCTGGAGATGTCGCTCGACCTGTCCGCCGGGCAGGTCCGCGGGGTCGTGCTCGAATCGGGCGCCGACGGGCCGCCGCGGGAGATCCGGGTGGCCGACGTCCGGCGGCTGTTCGAGGAGACGACCACGTTCTGGCAGAACTGGCTCGCCGGCTCGTCCTACCGCGGCCGGTGGCGCGAGGCGGTGGAGCGGTCGGCGATCACGCTGAAGCTGCTCACCTACGCGCCGACCGGCGGGATCGTCGCCGCGCCCACCGCGGGGCTGCCCGAGCAGGTGGGTGGCGAGCGCAACTGGGACTACCGCTACACCTGGGTGCGCGACGCGTCGTTCTCGGTGTCCGCGCTGCTGGGGCTGGGGTTCGACGGCGAGGCGGAGCGGTTCGGCCGCTGGCTCGGCGACCGCGTGCGCGAGCGGGCGGGCGGGTCGTCCGGGCCGCTGAACATCATGTACCGGGTCGACGGTTCCAGCGATCTCAAGGAGGACGTGCTGGACCACTGGTCGGGCTACCGGGGTTCGCGTCCGGTCCGGGTCGGCAACGGCGCCGCCGAACAGCTGCAGCTCGACATCTACGGCGAGGCGATGGACAGCCTGTTCGCGGGCGACCGGGCCGGGCTGCCGATCCCGCACCAGGGCTGGCGGGCCGTGCGCGACGTGCTCGACTGGGTGTGCGCCAACTGGGACCAGCCCGAGGAGGGCATCTGGGAGACGCGCGGCGGGCGGCGTCCGTTCACCTACGGCAGGCTGATGTGCTGGGTGGCGCTGGACCGGGGCATCCGGCTGGCCGCCGAGCACGGCAGGCCGGCCGACTGGCGGCGGTGGGCGGCGGAACGGGACCGCATCTACGAGCAGGTGCACGACCGCGGGTGGCACCCGGGGCGGCGCGCGTTCGTCCAGCATTACGACACCGACGTGCTCGACTCCTCGCTGCTGCGCATGCCGCGGCTGGGGTTCGTCGCGGGGCGCGATCCACAGTGGCTGTCCACACTGGACGCGATGGCGGACGAGCTGGTCACCGACAGCCTGGTCTACCGCTACGATCCGGCCGCCTCACCCGACGGGCTGCGGGGGTCGGAGGGCACCTTCTCGCTGTGCACCTTCACGTGGGCCGACGCGCTGGCGCGGGCCGGGCGCGTGCGGGAGGCCCGCGGCGCGTTCGAGAAGATGCTCACCTACGCCAACCACCTCGGCCTGTTCTCCGAGGAGATCGCGCTCACCGGCGAGCAGATCGGCAACTTCCCGCAGGCCTTCACGCACCTCGCGCTGATCGACGCGGCCCTCACTTTGGACCGGGCCCTCGCTTAGCGCGGCGCGCGCCGCGGCCCAGCAGCAGCCCGGCGAGCAGGCCGAGCACCAGGACACCCGCCAGCGCCGCCCACAGCGGGCCGGTGATGGTCGTGGTGAACACGCGGATGTCCACGGTCTGGCGGTTCTGCAGGACGAACGTCACGCCGAGCGCCACCAGCACCGCCGCGGCGATCAGCTTGACCGGGACCTTCCGCTTGGCCGGCGCCGCCTTGGGGGCGCCGTCAGGACGTGCTGTCATCGGAACTCCTCGGCAGTAGGTCCTCCTGCTCCGACAGCAGGAGGTTGAGCAGGTGGGCCAGCACGACGAACCGTGCTATCAGCATGAGCCAGACGAGCGCGGCCGCCGCCACGCCGAGCGTTCCGTACAGTTCGGAGGCCCGGGACAGCTTGCCCGGCAGGAAGTGGACGGCGACGGCACGCAGGCCTTCCAGCCCGAGCCCGAACAGGACGGCCCCGGGCAGGTACGCGCGGTAGGGCCCGGGCTGTCCCGCGCGCAGCAGCGGCAGCCCCAGCAGGACGAACACGCCGATCATCACGACCGACATCACCGCCGTGGGGATGTGCAGGACGGCTTCCAGCAGTGGCCCGCCCAGGCACGCCACCAGGATCCCGAGCAGGACGGCCGTGTAGCGGCCCGCCCGGGCCAGTGCGGTGAAGTCGCGCGGGCAGCTGCCGGGGCGGACGCGGTTCGCGACGCCGTCCAGCGCCCGCCCGAGCGTGAACGACGCGATCGCGAGCGAGCCGATGCCCACCCCGAGTGCGATCAGCCTGCTCTGTTCCGCCTGCCGCCCCACGTTCTCCAGCAGGCTCGCGGTGAGCGGGCTGAGCCCGGTGGTCCGCACGAACTCGCCCAGGGCCGTCCCGGACCACCAGAACCCGAGGAGCGCGACGAGGATCAGGACGCACGGCAGCAGCCACACGAAGAGCCGGAAGGCCAGCGCGGCCGCCAGCAGCGGGCCGGCGATCTCCAGGTCCCGCCGGAGCAGACGACCGGTGAGCCGCACCGCGGGGAACCGGCCCGCCGCCGAGGCGAACCCCTCACGCGCGGCGGTGGTCCTCACTCCCGGCCGTGCGCGACGACCGCCCAGATCACGAGCACGTCGATGGCGATGACGATGGTGGACTGCACCGGTGCGACGTTGAGGAACGCCAGGTGCGACAGGGCGTTGAACCCGGCCAGCAGCACCGCGACCACGCGGGCCCACATCGCCCCGAACCCGAGGGCGACCCCGGTGGCGACCGCGAGCACGCCGACCACGAGGTGGATCCAGCCCCAGCCGGTGAGGTCGACGACCAGGGTGCCCTCGGGGCCGACGACGTAGTGGTCGTCCGCGGCGAGCGCGACGATGCCCATCACCGTGGTGAAGAGCCCGGCCAGGACCACCATCACGGCGCCGAACAGCAGCCACCCGCTGCCGCGTTCCTCCGTCACCCGGCCGAGCCCGGTGGCCCGCTGGGAACTCATGTATGCCTGGTCGCGCAGGTACGCCTGATCCGCCATGGCCGCCTCCGATCCGCGGGAACCTCCGGCCACAGTGCGCCCTCGCGTCACGCCGCTCTTCGCCTGCGACGGGTGAGCGCACCCGCCCGCGGCCCGGTTACCGTCCCCGGATGCGGACAACGGCTGCGACGCGGCGCCGCGGCGGCACGGTGCTGCTCACCCTCGCGGCCGGGCAGTTCCTGATGACCCTGGACACCTCCGTGATGAACGTGTCGATCGCGACCATCGCGAACGACCTGGGCACGACCGTCACCGGGATCCAGACCGCGATCACCCTGTACACGCTGGTGATGGCGATGCTGATGGTCACCGGCGGCAAGATCGGGGCGCTGATCGGGCGCCGCCGGGCGTTCGCGATCGGGTGCGTGGTCTACGGCTGCGGCTCGCTGACCACCTCGCTCGCCCCCGGGCTGGGGGTGCTCATCGTGGGCTGGTCGGTGCTGGAGGGGCTCGGCGCCGTGCTGATCATGCCCGCGATCGTGGCCCTGGTCGCGTCGAACTTCGAGCAGGCGCAACGGCCGCGGGCCTACGGGCTGGTCGCCTCCGCCGGCGCGATCGCGGTCGCCGTCGGCCCGCTCGTCGGCGGGCTGGTGACCACCTACTTCTCCTGGCGCTGGGTGTTCGCGGGCGAGGTGCTGATCGTGCTCGTCATCCTGGTGCTGGCGCGCCGGATGGCCGATCCCGAGCGCGGCGAACGGCCCGCGCTCGACCTCTCCGGGACGGCCCTGTCCGCTCTCGGACTGGGCCTGGTGGTGTTCGGCGTGCTCCGGTCGGGGACGTGGGGCTGGATCCTGCCCCGGCCGGGCGCGCCGGCGCTGCTCGGGCTGTCCCTGGTCCTGTGGCTGGTGCTGGCCGGCGGGATCGTGCTGTGGTTGTTCCTGCTGTGGGAGCACCGGCGGGTCGCGCGCGGCCGGGAGCCGCTGGTGGACCCGGCGATGCTGGGCAACCGGCGGTTGCGCGCCGGCCTCACGGTCTTCTCCGGCCAGTACCTGATCCAGGCCGGGTTGTTCTTCGTCGTCCCGCTGTTCCTGTCCATCTCGCTCGGTCTGTCCACAGTGGAGACCGGATTGCGGTTGCTGCCGCTGTCGATCACGTTGCTGGCCGCGGCGGCCGGGATCCCGAGGCTGTGGCCGCACATCTCGCCGCGCCGGGTGGTGCGGGCCGGGCTGGTGACGTTGTTCGTGGCGCTCGTGGCCTTCTTCGCCGCCCTGGACGCCGGCGCCGGGCCGGAGGTCACCACCGTCCCGATGCTGCTCGCCGGGCTGGGCATCGGCGCACTGGCCTCCCAGCTGGGCAGCGTGACGGTGTCGGCGGTGCCCGACGAGCGCAGCAGCGAGGTCGGCGGGCTGCAGAACACCTTCACCAACCTCGGCGCCTCGCTGGGCACCGCGCTGGCCGGATCGGTCCTCATCGCGGTCCTCACGTCGTCGTTCCTCGACGGCATCCGCGACAACCCGGCCGTGCCGCCCCAGGTGACCGCGCAGGCCGAGGTGCAGCTGGCCGGTGGCGCGCCGTTCGTCTCGGACGCGGCGCTCGAGGCGAACCTGGCCGCGGCGGGGGTTCCGGCCCCGACGGCGCAGGGCATCGTGGAGTCCAACCGGGACGCCCGCATCCAGGGCCTGCGCGCCGCGATCGCGGTGCTCGCGCTCGCCGCGGTCGTCGCGGTGTTCTTCACCCGCCGCATCCCGGAGGAGCAGCCGGGCGGGTCACCCGGCGCGGGTGAGGACAGCCGCCCCAGCGGTCCGGGCGGGCACAGCGGTGGCGCTGACGGCGGCACGCGAGCCGGCGGGCTCGCCGCTCCGCCGGGAGCCGGATCGCCCGGCCGGGATGAGCAGCACCCGGTGCCGCCGCTCTAGCCTCCGGCGGATGGAGGAGCGGAACCCGCGGCTGTCGCCCGACGGCCTCGCGCCGTCCCGCGATCTGCTGCCGCGGGCGCTGGTGGTGCTGCTCGGCGCGGCCGCGGTGGTCGTGGTCGTCGCCGGGGTCCGCGCCGCGGGCTGGCTGGTCGCCCCGGTGTTCACGGCGCTGGTGATCGTGATCGCCGTGTCGCCGGTGCAGGACTGGCTCCGCCGCCGGGGGTGGCCCGCCTGGCTGACGACGACCGTGCTCGTCGTCCTGGTCTACGGGGTCCTCGCGCTGCTGACGCTGGGCATCGTCGTCTCCCTCGGGCGGCTGGCCGGCCTGGTGCCGCAGTACACGGAACAGGCCGCCGAGGTCGTCGGCGACGCCTCGGCGGGGCTGTCCCGGCTCGGCATCGGCCCGGACCAGCTGCGCGCCGCCGCCGAATCCCTCGATCTGGGCAAGCTCAGCGGCCTGCTGACGGCCCTGCTCGCCGACGTCGCGGGCCTGGTGTCGAACCTGGCGTTCCTGCTCGCGTTGCTGCTGTTCCTGAGCGTCGAAGCGGGCGGGGCGGGGCAGCGGTTCGCCGCGATCGCCACCGACCGCCCGGCGGTGAGCACCGCGCTGCACGGGTTCACCGGCGGCACTCGGCGCTACCTCCTGGTCACGACGGTGTTCGGGCTGGTCGTGGCGGCCCTGGACGCGCTGGTGCTCGCGGTGATCGGCATCCCGCTGGCCCTGACCTGGGGGCTGCTGTCGTTCATCACCAACTACATCCCGAACGTGGGGTTCCTGATCGGGCTGGCCCCGCCCGCGATCCTCGGCCTGCTGACCGGCGGCGTCGACCGGATGGTGGTGGTGATCGTCTGCTACGGCGTCATCAACTTCGTGCTGCAGTCGCTGATCCAGCCGCGGTTCGTCGGCGACGCGGTCGGGTTGTCGGTGACCGTGACGTTCGTGGCGCTGGTCTTCTGGGCGTGGCTGCTGGGGCCGCTCGGCGCGATCCTGGCGATCCCGATGACCCTGCTGGCCAAGGCGCTGCTGGTGGACCTCGATCCGCGCGCCCGCTGGGCGGACGTGCTGCTGCGGTCCGGGCCGCGCAGGCCGCCGGATTCCCGGCGCCGGGAGGCGCTGTTCTCGCGGTGGCCGCACCGCGCGGCAGCCGGACGGAAGGAGTAGCGATGGCGCGCGTGTCAATGGGGCCTGGATCCGGCGTGGTGGCCGGGTACCACGACGGCATCCCGCTGGACCGGTGGGCGCGGGTCACGGCAGGCCGTCTGCTCGCCGACGAACAGCCGCGGCGGTGGGCCCACAGCCAGGGAGTCGGGCGCAAGGCCGAAGGCACGGCGCTCGCGCTGGCGCCCGCCGACCGTCCGGTTCTGGTCGCCGCGGCCTGGCTGCACGACATCGGGTACGCCGCGGCAGTCGGGGGCGTCGGGTTCCACCAGCTCGACGGCGCGCGCTACCTCCGCCGTCTGGGTGTGCCGCCACGCGTGTGCGCGCTCGTGGCCCACCACTCCGGCGCGGACGCGGTGGCCGCGCTGGTCGGTCTCGGGCCGCGGCTCGCGGAGTTCCCCGACGAACGCGGACCGGTCCGGGACGCCCTGTGGTACTGCGATCTGACCACCAGCCCGGACGGCCTGCCGGTGTCCTACCGCACGCGGCTGCTGGAACTGCGGGCGCGCCGCAGCCCGGACGATCCCGTCGTGCGCGCGCTGGCCGACAACGGCGAGGAGCGGGCGGCGGCGGTCCGGCGCACCGAAGACCTGCTGTTGTCCGTCCGATTCGGACACCGGGCGGAGGTGGACGGTGATCGGCGGACCGGCTGACCGGACCACCGTCCGGACGGCGGGCAGGCGGCGCGCGGCCGGCATCTACGGGGCGATCGTCACCGCGGCGATCCTGACCGCCGTCGGCGAGCAGCTGCCCACCGCGGCACTGGCGGTCGCCGTCGTGGTCACGCTCCTGGTCTACTGGTCCGCCGAGGAATTCGCGGAGATCCTGGGGGAGCAGACCTCCGGCGGGAGGCTGCCGACCCGGGCCCAGGTGTGGGCGGAGCTGCGGGCCACCTGGCCGATGGTGACCGCCTCCTACGGTCCGCTCGCCGCGCTCCTGCTGGCCCGGCTGGCCGGCGCCACACCGCTCACGGCGGCGAACGTCGGGCTCGTGACCGCGGTGGTCCTCCTGGTCGCCCACGCCTGGTCGGCGGCGCGGGCGGCGCGGCTGCGCGGGGTTCCGCTCGTGGTGACGACCTGCGCGGCCGCACTGCTCGGGGTGGTCATGATCGTGATGAAGAACCTGGTTCTGCTGCACCTGCACTGACCGGGACCCAGCCGTTCCCGGTGCGGCGGCGGAACGCGTCCACGGCGGAGGAGACGGTGGGGTAGAAATGGTCCGGATCCAGCGTGCGGGTCAGCTCGTAGCGGTCGATCTTGCGCCGCACCGGGTCCTTCAGCTCGGCGAGCACGAGGTGCGTGCCGAGTGCGTTGAGCTCGTCGTCGAGGTCCCGCAGCATGTCCGCCGCCGTGGTGTCCACATCGGTCACCGGCTCGGCGGCGACGACGATCCAGTGCGGCGCCGGGTCGCGAGCCGCGAGACGGCGCACCGCCTCCCGGAAGGTCTTGGCGTTGGCGAAGATCAGCGGCGCGTCGAACCGGAAGATGACCAGGCCGGCGGGCCGCCGCGCGTCCGGGTAGGACCGGACGTCGTGGTAGCCGGGCACCCCGTCGGCCTTGCCCAGTTCCGTCTGGTACGGCAGCCACGCGTGCCGGAACACGTTGAGGATCGACAGCACCACCGCGACCGCGATGCCGGGCAGCACGCCCAGCAGCGCGACGCCGAGCAGGGCCGCGGCCGACAGGAGGAACTCGGTCCGCCGTTGGCGCCAGAGCCGCACGGTGCCCCGGACGTCGGCGAGCGACAACGCCGCGGTGATCACGATCGCGGCGAGCACCGGCTGCGGCAGGTTCCGGAACAGGCCGGGCGCGACCAGGATCATGACCGTGATCAGGACGGCGCCGACGACGCCGGTCAGCTGGGTGCGCGCGCCGGCCTGCTGGGCGACCGCGGTGCGGGATCCGCTGGTGCTGACGGGGAACCCCTGGAACAGCCCGGCCGCCAGGTTCGCCACGCCGATGCCCGCCATCTCCCGGTTGCCGTGGACCTCCTGCCCGGTGCGGGCGGCGAACGCCGACGCCGTGGAGATCGTGTCGGCCAGCGAGACCAGCGCGATGCCCAGCGCCCCGGCGAACAGCGGAGCGAGGTCGGACAGGCCGACGTCCGGAATGGACAGCGGCGGGAAGCCCTTCGGCAGCACGCCGACCAGGTCCACGCCGCGCGCGGCCAGGTCGAACAGCGGGACCGCGGCGATCGCCAGCACCACCACGACCAGCACGGCGGGGATCTTGGGCAGCCAGCGTTGCAGCACCAGGATCGCGGCGACGCCGCAGATCCCGACCGCGGCCGCGGCGCCGTTGACGTCGCCGCCGGAGATCCCCCGCGCCACGGCGCCGATCTCGGCGACGAGGCCGTCGGCGTCGACGCTGAACCCGCACAGCTTCGGCAGCTGCCCCACGACGATGGTGAGCGCGAGCCCGTTGAGGTAGCCGATCATCGTCGGCTTGGAGATGAGGTCCGCGATGAACCCCAGCTTGGCCACCGATGCGACGATCATGATGGCGGCGACCAGGATCGCGAGCATCGAGGCGAGCGCGACGGCACGCCCGGGGTCGCCGTCGGCCGCGACGAGCGGCAGGATCGTCGCGGCGATCATCGGCCCCAGCGAGGAATCCGGCCCCAGCACGAGGATCCGCGACGGCCCGAACACGGCGTACCCGAGCAGGCACAGGATCGACGTGTACAGCCCGGTGATGGCGGGCAGGCCGGCCAGTTCGGCGTACGCCATGCCCTGCGGCACCAGCAGGGTCGTGAGAACGACACCGGCGACGAGATCCTTCGCCAGCCAGCGGCGTTCGTACGACCTGATCTGCCGCAGGCCGGGAACCCAGTGGGACATGACGGAAATCCTTCCCCGGCCGATGGTAACCGGACACGGGTTCGGCGAACCGGGGCCTCGGTCCTCACCGGAGGAGACGAAAGACCCTTGACGGAACAGGAGCCACCGACATGAACGACGTACGGGCGAAGCGGATCGCGAAGTTCATCGAGCCCTTCCGCGTCGAGCCGGGCTCGAAGGTGAAGCTGGACAGGGACTTCGACCCGGCGTTCAAGGCCGGGGTCACGAAGAAGCGGGAGGGGCGCGAGCTGTTGCGGACCGGTGTCGAACTGCTGGCCGAGTACCAGCGCAGGCTCGCGGCCCAGGGCACGCACGGTGTCCTGCTGTGCCTGCAGGCTCTCGACGCCGGCGGCAAGGACGGCACGATCCGGCACGTGATGAGCGGGGTGAACCCGCAGGGCGTGGCGGTGAGCAGCTTCAAGGTGCCGTCCGCGGCCGAACTGGGGCACGACTACCTGTGGCGCTACGCCTGCCGTCTGCCCGCGCGCGGCGAGATCGGGATCTTCAACCGCTCGCACTACGAGGAGGTCCTCGTGGTGCGCGTGCACCCGGAGCACCTGGACCGGCAGCGCCTGCCCGCCAGGTCGCTGGGCAAGGACCTCTGGGCCCGGCGCTACCGCGAGATCAACGACTGGGAGCGGTACCTGAGCGACAACGGGTTCGCCGTGGTGAAGCTCTTCCTCAACCTGTCCTGGTCCGAACAACGGGCGCGGTTCCTCAAGCGCATCGACGTGCCCGAGCGGAACTGGAAGTTCTCCGCGGCCGACATCCGGGAGCGGGCGTACTGGACCGACTACCAGCACGCGTTCTCCGAGATGCTGTCGGCGACGAGCACGACGTGGGCGCCGTGGTACGTCGTCCCGGCGGACCGCAAGTGGTTCGCGCGGCTGTGCGCGGGCGCGGTGCTGGCGCACACGCTGATCGAGCTCGATCCCCAGTACCCGCGGGTGAGCAGCGAAGCCCGCGACCAGCTGCGGGACGCGCGGGCGAAACTCGTGGCCGAAACCGAACCGGCACCGGCACGGCACGGGCGTGCCGCGGCCGGCCGGGCCTGAACGGAGGTGGCGACATGGTGCAGAGCTCCGGCACGCGGGCCGCGCCCGCCGGATCGTGGTACACCCGCACGGCCGAGGACACCACCGCGTTCTTCGGCGTCGACCCGGACCGCGGCCTGAGCGCCACGCGCGCGGCGGAGTTGCTGCGCGCGAACGGTCCCAACGCGCTCCCCGAGGAGAAACCCCGCCCGGGTTGGCTGCGATTCCTCGCGGAGTACCGCAGCTACATGCAGATGATCCTGGTCGCCGCGGCGGCGGTGTCGCTGGCGATCCAGCAGTGGACGACGGCGGTCCTGCTGGTGGTCCTGACCGTGCTGAACGCGGTCGTCGGGCTGCGGCAGCAGGGCAAGGCCGACAGCGCGATGAACGCGCTCAAGTCGATGATGAAGGCGACGGCCCGGGTCCGCCGCGACGGGCAGGAGGCGGTCGTGCCCGCCGAGGAACTCGTCGTCGGCGACGTCGTGCTGATCACGGCGGGCGACGAGGTGCCCGCGGACGGCCGGATCGTGCGGGCCGCCGCGCTGCAGATCGACGAGTCCGCGCTGACGGGGGAGAGCGTGCCGGCGGTGAAGAGCGCGGAGGTGCTCGCCGGTGACCACTTGGGACCGGGGGACCAGGCGAACATGGCGTTCATGCACACGCCGGTGACCCACGGCAGCGGGACCGTGGTGGTGACCGCGACCGGCGCGGCCACCGAGCTGGGCCGGATCTCCGGGATGCTGTCGGCCACCGCGCCGGAGCAGTCGCCGCTGACCAGGGAGCTGAACCGGCTCACGCTGTGGATCGCCGGGGCCGCCGGGCTGACCATGATCGTGATGTTCGTGCTCGGGCACAACCGGGGGCAGGCGTGGGACGCGTTGTTCGTCAGCGCGGTGTCGCTCGCGATCGCGGCGATCCCGGAGGCGCTGCCGACGGTGACGCAGACGATCCTGTCGCTCGGTGGTGTGGACCTGGCCAAGCGCAACGCGATCGTGAAGGACCTGCCCTCGGTCGAGACCCTGGGCTTCACCTCGGCGATCAACTCGGACAAGACCGGCACGCTCACGATGAACCAGATGACCGCGGTGGAGGTGGTGGACCCCGGCGACCGCTACACCGTCTCGGGCAGCGGGTACGACCTGGACGGCCGCATCCACCGGGTGGCGGGCGCCGCGGACGGCATCGGCGAGGCCATCCTGCCCTACCTGGTCGCCAGCGACGCGCGGCTGGTCGACGGCAAGGTCGTCGGCGATCCCACCGAGGGCGCGCTGCTCGTGCTGGGGCACAAGGCGGGGATCGACGTGGAAGGCACCCGGGAAGCGCTTCCCCGGCTGGCCACGCTGCCCTTCGACCCGGCCTACAAGCTGATGGCGACCTTCCACCGGGCACGCGACGCGGCAGGCGAACCGGTGGTCCGGTGCTACGTCAAGGGTGCCGCGCCCGCGGTGCTGTCCCGCGCCGGCAGCGCGCTGTCCGCTTCGGGCCCGCTGGCCTGGGACGCGGACCTGTCCGCGCGGGCGCAGGCGCACCTGGAACGGATGGAGGGCCAGGGCATGCGGGTGATGGCCGCCGCGACGCGGGACATCGACCCCGCCCGGTTCGACCCGCACGGCGATCTGCTCGGCCACGTCACCGGCCTGCAGGTGACGAGCCTGGTCGGGATGGTGGACCCGCCGCGGGACACGTCGGCGGAGGCGGTCGCGAGCGCCCGGGCGGCCCACATCCGGGTGCGCATGGTCACCGGTGACGACGTGATCACCGGCGCGGCGATCGCCGCGCGGCTCGGCATCCCCGGACAGGCCATGCTGGGCGCGGACTTCGCGGCGCTGCCCGAAGCGGAACGGATGAGCCGCATCGACGACATCGGAGTGCTGGGCCGGGTCGCGCCCGAGCACAAGGTGCTGCTCGCCGAAACCCTGAAGAAGAAGGGCGACGTGGTGGCGATGACCGGGGACGGGGTCAACGACGCGCCCGCCATCAAGGCCGCGGACATCGGCATCGCGATGGGCAGCGGCACCGAGGTGGCGAAGAACGCGGGCCGGATGGTGCTCTCCGACGACAACTTCGCCACCATCGTGTTCGCGGTCGAACAGGGCCGCAAGATCTACGACAACCTGACCAAGTACATCCGGTTCGTGCTCGTCCTGCTGGTCGTGTTCGTGCTGACCTTCCTCGGCGCGGCGCTGTTCGGCATCGCCGCCGGGGAGCCGTTCAACCCGGCGCAGGTGCTGTGGATCCACTTCTTCGTCAACGCGGCGTTCGGCTTCGCGCTGGGCTTCGACCGGGAGAGCCCGGGGCTGATGAACCGCACGCCGCGACCGCGGGGCTCGTCGGTGCTCAGCCGTGGCGTGGTGGTCACCGTCGGGTTCTCCGGGCTGGTGATCAGCGCGATGCTGCTGGCCGTGCTGCACCTGGGTGCGGACCGGTTCGACCCGGCGGTGGCCAACTCGATCGCCTTCACCACGTTCGCGTTGTGCCTGATCGTGGCCGGGCTGGAGTGCCGCAACGAGACGGCGTCGGTGCTGACCACCTCGACGTTCGACAGCAAGCAGCTGAACTGGGCGGTGTTCGCCGAGTTCGTGCTCGCGGTGCTGGTCACGCAGGTGGACGGCTTCCAGCGCCTGCTGGGCACCACCGAGCTGACGGCGCTGCAGTTCGGCTGGGCGCTGGTGCCGCCGGTGGTGCTGCTGGTGCTGTGGGAGCTGGGCAAGCTGGCGGCGCGGCGGTGGGCCGCCCAGCCGGTGGCCGGGCGCCGGGACGCCGTGCCCGCCGTGGCCCGCCACCGGGCGCAGCCGAGTTCGTGAGGACCGGACCGGCCCCGGCGGGCGTCGCCGCGCCGGGGCCGGTTGCCCGGCGGGTCAGTTGACGGCCGTGGCCTCGGTCTTGTCCTCGGCGGCCTTGGCCCGCGCGGCCGCGACCCGCTCGGCGTGGCTGGGCGGGTTCGCCGGCACGTGCTCGGGGCGCTTGGCCTCCATCTCCTTGCGCAGCACCGGAACGACCTCCTCGGCGAGCAGGTCGATCTGCTCCAGCACCGTCTTCAGGGGCAGGCCGGCGTGGTCGATGAGGAACAGCTGGCGCTGGTAGTCGCCGACGTCCTCGCGCATGCTCGCGTACCGGTCGATCACCTGCTGCGGGCTGCCGACCGTCAGCGGGGTCGTCGCGGTGAAGTCCTCCATCGACGGGCCGTGGCCGTAGACCGGGGCGTTGTCGAAGTAGGGGCGGAACTCGTTCCACGCGTCCTGCGAGTTCTTGCGCATGAAGACCTGCCCGCCGAGGCCGACGATCGCGGTGTCGGCCGGGCCGTGCCCGTAGTGCTCGAAGCGCTGGCGGTAGAAGCGCACCATCTGCTTGGTGTGCGACATGGGCCAGAAGATGTTGTTGTGGAAGAAGCCGTCGCCGTAGTAGGCGGCCTGCTCGGCGATCTCCGGGCTGCGGATCGAGCCGTGCCAGACGAACGGCGGGACGCCGTCGAGCGGGCGCGGGGTGGCGGTGAAGCCGCGCAGGGGGGTGCGGAAGTTGCCCTCCCAGTCGACCACGTCCTCCTCCCAGAGGCGGCGCAGCAGGGCGTAGTTCTCGATCGCCAGCGGGATGCCCTGGCGGATGTCCTGGCCGAACCACGGGTAGACCGGGCCGGTGTTGCCGCGGCCCATCATCAGGTCCATCCGGCCGCCCGAGATGACCTGCAGCATGGCGTAGTCCTCGGCGATCTTCACCGGGTCGTTGGTGGTGATGAGAGTCGTCGAGGTGGACAGGATGATGTCCTTGGTCACGCCGGCCAGGTAGCCGAGCATGGTGGTGGGCGAGGACGCGACGAACGGCGGGTTGTGGTGCTCGCCGGTGGCGAAGACGTCGAGCCCGGCCTGGTCGGCGTGCTGGGCGATGGTCAGCATCGACCGCACGCGCTGGGTGTCGTCCGGAGTTTCGCCGGTCGTCGGATCCGTGGTCACGTCGCTGACGGAGAAGATCCCGAACTGCATGACAGCCTCCTGCTGATCTGGTGTTCGGCCGGTAAAACGTCTCGCGCGGAAGAATATTCCTGGCGAGACTATCAGGGGGCCGCGCCGAAGTCTGGTGACTCACGGCGTCGCTCTGGGGAGGGAGGCTCGCCGGTGCGGTTGGCGGCTGGTCCGGCGTGGGTGCGTGTCCGGGTCTAGGTTGCTTGCGCAGGTGGTGATCACTGCGGCCCGGCGAAGGGGTGCCCGTGGCCGGCTGCCGGTGGGCAGCTCGTGCGGCGGCCAGGGCTCCCTCGCCGGTGTGGTTGGCGGCTGGTCCAGCGCGATACGCCTCGGGGTCCACGTTGCTCCGGCAGATCGCGATCACTGCGGCCCGGCGAAGCGGCGCCCGTGGCCAGCTGCCGGTGGGCAGTTCGCGCGCCGGGCCGGGCCGCTCGTCGGTGCGGTTGTCGGCTGGTCCGGCGTGGGTGCGTCCGGGGCCAGGTTGCTCCCCGCAGATGGTGATCACCGCCGCCCGGCGAAGGGGTGCCCGTGGCCGGCCGCCCCGGTGGGCAATTCATGCGGCGGCCGGCCCCTCGGCGGTGCGGTTAGCGGCTGGTCCAGCGCCGATACGCCTCCGGGTCCACGTTGCTCCCGCAGATGATCGTGACCACGTGCCGCCCGGCGAAGCGCTCGCGGTCCTCCAGCACCGCGGCCACCCCGAGCGCCGCCGACGGCTCGGCCACCAGGCCGGCGTGGTCGAGCAGCAGCCGCATCCCCGTGGTGATCGACTCCTCGCGCACCAGGACCGCGTCGTCGGCCACCTGCAGCAGGTCGTCCAGCACCTCCGGGATCGGGAAGCGCCCGGCGACTCCGTCGGCGATCGTGTTCATCGACTCCGTCGTCACGACCCGCCGCTGCCGCCAGGACAAGGTCATCGCGGGCGCGCCCAGCGGCTGCACGCAGATCACCTCGACCCCGGGCGCGAGCGACTTCAGCACGTGCCCCACCCCGGTTGCCATCGCCCCGCCGCCCAGGGCGATCAGGACGGCGTCGGCCGACGGCGCCTGCTCCACCAGTTCCAATCCGATCGTCGCCGCGCCCTCGCACGTTTCGAGGTCCAGGCTGTCCTCCACCAGCCGGATGCCGTCGTGCCGCGCGATGTCCGCCGCCCGCTCCCGCGCCTGCTCGAAGTCGCCGTCCACCAGCTCCAGCCGCCCACCCAGCGCCCGGATCCGGTCGAGCTTCGCCGCCGGCGCGGACCGCGCGGCCACCACGGTGACGTCGAGCCCCCGCCGGCCGCCGGACCAGGCCAGCGCCTGCCCGAGGTTGCCCGCGCTCGCGCACACCACCGCACCCGAGCCGAGCCCGTCGGCGATCACCTCGGTCCCGCGGCCCTTGAAGCAGCGCACCGGGTTGGCCGTTTCGAGCTTGACGCTGACCGCGCACCCGAGGACGGGTTCCAGCGCGTCGCAGCGGTACAGCGGCGAATCGAGGAACACCGGGTCGATCACCCGGCGGACGGCCCGGATCCGGTCGGTGTCCAGGCGCGTCGTCAGCACAGCAGTTCCAGAACCACGTCCCGCAGCCCCGGCGCCAGTGCGATCGTCGACGCCGAGGACACCGTGTGGTCGCTGCCGTCGGCGTCCAGGACCAGCCCGCCGGCCTCCCGGACCAGCAGCACGCCCGCCATCGTGTCCCACGGCAGGTTCGACAGGATGATCGTCGCGTCGAGGCGGCCGTGCGCGACCCACGCCAGGTCGGCCGCGGCGGTGCCGATCATCCGCACCCGCTCCGCCCGCGCGCCCAGCTGCTCCAGCAACGCCAGCCGCAGCCGGTTCTTCGGCCCGGCGTCCGCGCCCACGGCGAAGTCGCCCAGCGACACCATCGCCTCGGCCAGCGCCGACGCCCCGGACACCCCGATCCGCGTGTCCCCGGCGAAGGCGCCGTAGTCCTCGACCGCGGTGTAGACCGTGTCCAGGAACGGCAGGTCGATCGCCGCCACGACGCTGCGCTCGCCGGACACCAGGGCCAGCGAGATCCCGGTGAGCGGGATGCCGCGGGCGAAGTTCGCCGTCCCGTCGACCGGGTCCAGCACCCACCACAGCGCGCCCCGCTCGCCGCCGTGCTCCTCGCCGACGAGCCCGATGTCCGGCGTCTCCCGCGCGAGGAACTCCCGCACCGCCTCCTCGACCGCCACGTCGATGTCGGTCACCAGGTCGCGCTCGCTCTTCGCGGTCACCGACCGCGGCGCGCGGGAGGTGACGATGCGCCGCCCGATGGCGACGGCTTCCCTGGCGACGGGCAGCAGGCTCAGGTGGTCCACGTCAGTGCTCCGCGACGTCGAAGGCGTCCACCTGCGGCAGGACGTGCCCGAGGCGGTCGCGCTTGGCGGTCAGGTACCGGATGTTGTCCGGGCTGGCCGGCGCCAGCAGCGGGACCCGCGCCGACACGCGGATCCCGTTCGACTCCAGCGCCGCGATCTTGTCCGGGTTGTTGGACATCAGCCGCACCGACCGCACGCCCAGGTGACGCAGCACCCGCGCGGCGGGGCTGTAGTCGCGCACGTCGACCGGCAGCCCGAGGCTGGTGGCCGAGTCGACCGTGTCCAGCCCTTCGTCCTGCAGCACGTGCGTGCGCACCTTCGCCACCAGCCCGATCCCGCGGCCCTCGTGCCCGCGCAGGTACACCAGCACCCCGCTGCCCTCGCGCACGATCGCGTCCAGCGCGGCGTCCAGCTGTTCACCGCACTCGCAGCGCACCGCGCCGAACACGTCGCCGGTGAGGCACTCCGAATGCACCCGCACCAGCACGTCGTCGCGGCGCAGCCGTCCGTGGGCGAGCGCCAGGTGCTCGGCGCCGTCCCGGAACGCCACGCTGCGGAACTTGCCGCGCCGGGTGACCAGCGTCGATTCGGCGATCTCCATGGGTTCCCCTCGTCGTCGACCGGGAACTTGCCCTACCCGGTATACCTGATCTGATGAATCCGCTGCCGCCGGACACCACCGACGACGTGCGCGGGGCCGCCGTGGCGGTGCTGCCCGTCGGGAGCCTGGAACAGCACGGCCCGCACCTGCCGCTGACCACCGACACCCTGATCGCCTGCGCGGTCGCGTCGCGGATCGCGCAGGACCACGGCTTCTGGCTGCTGCCGCCGGTCACGGTGTCCTGCTCGCACGAGCACGCCGCGTGGCCGGGCACGGTGAGCATTTCGGTCACCACGCTGGTCGCGGTGGTCGAGGACATCGCCGCGTCGCTGCGGGCGTCCGGGGTCGGCAGGCTCGTGCTGGTCAACGGGCACGGCGGCAACCACGTCCTGGCCAACGTCGTGCAGCAGGCCGGCGGCTCGATGGTCCTGTTCCCCACCTACGGCGAGTGGCAGGAGGCGCGCGCGGCGGCGGGCGTGCGCACCTCCAACGACGAGGACATGCACGCCGGCGAACTGGAGACCTCGATCCTGCTCTGCACCGCCCCGGAGGTGGTCAGACCGGGCTACGAGACGGCGGACTCGGCACCCGGCGATCTGCGCCACCTCCTTTCACTGGGACTGGCCCCCTACACGGAATCGGGCGTGGCCGGTCATCCGTCACTGGCTTCGCCGGAAAAAGGCCGGGCGGTGCTGGACGCGCTGGCCCGCGCGTTCCGGGCGCACCTGCCGGTTCTCGGCTCCTGAGCGCCAGGACGCCCGGCAGCGCCGCGACGAGTGAGAGCACCCCGTAGACGACTGCGGTGGTGATGCCCGCGCCCGCGCCGAGGCCGGTGGCTCCGAATGCGACCGCGGTGAACCCCTCGCGCGGCCCCCAGCCGCCGATGTTGAGCGGCAGCGCCATCACGACCAGCGCGAGCACCACCAGCGGGGCGAGGGTGGTCACCGGCGCGGTCACCCCGGCCAGCCGGGCGGCGAGGACGAACATCGCGACGTGCCCGGCGATGGTGAGCGCCGACAGCGCCACGATGCCCGCCGCGGTACGCCCGCCGAGCAGGCCGCGGGCGTCGGTGAGGGTCCGGGTGGCCGCGCCGCGCCAGGGCGGTTTCGCGGCGAGCAGCCCGCCGACCGCGAGCGCGGCGCCCAGCAGCACCAGCAGCCCGGGGCCGGTGGACAGGCCCGGCAGCAGGTCCGGGTGGAGCGTCAGCGCGGTGACGCCGGCGACGAGCAGCACGGCCTGCCCGGCGAACCGTTCGAGCACCACGGCGCGGACGCCGCGGCCCACGTCGCCGGAGTCGCGGCCGTGGCTGACCGCGCGGTCGACGTCGCCGAGCACCCCGGCGGGCAGCACCGAGTTGAGCAGGGTGGAGCGGTAGTAGGCGGCGACCGCGGCGGGCAGCCGCAGCGGCAGGCCGAGGCCGCGGGTGACGAGGACCCATCGCCCGGCGGCGGTGACGGTGGTCAGCAGCCCGATCGCCAGCGCGAGCACGACCGATTCCGCGTTGATGAGCCCCAGCCCGGTGACAAACGCGCCGGTGCCGACTTTCCAGATCAGGGTGGCGAGGATGCCGGCCGCGGCGAGCAGGCGCAGCCACGGCCACAGGCGGGTCACCGTCCCGGCGGTGCGGGTGGTCATCGGGCTCTGATCGTCGGCGTGGGCACGATCGGCCGAGTGTCGATGGGCCGCGGCCCGGTGAGGGATGCGGCGGTGCCGGTCTTCCCTGCGAGGGTGGTGGCGGCGCCAGAGGCGGGCCGCCGTCCCGATGGTGGGGGTGGTCATCGGGCTCCGAGCGTCGGCGCGAGCGGGCGTAGCCACGGCCACAGCCGCCATCCCGGGGGTGCGGGTCGTCATCGGGCTCCGATCGCCAGCAGGTCGGTGTGGTGCACGACCACCTCCAGTTCGCCCGCGGCGCAGGCGGCCAGCCGCCGCCGGGTGTAGGCCTCGGTGTCCAGCCACGGTTCCTGCAGCCGGGCGGCGGCGACCCAGCCCCGCAACCACTGCTCGGTCAGCTCACGCTGGTCCGGCCCGAGCCGCCATGGGCTGGGCGCGCGGTGCACCGTCGCGCCGCGCCGCTCGAACGCCCAGGTCGCCACCGCGACCGCGTCCGGGCCGAGCAGCGCGCCGCGCCGCTGGTGGGCGTTGAAGGCCGCGGCGAGGTCGGCGTCGAGCGGGTCCGCGGGGGTCAGCTCGACCCGCCCGGCGACCGACAACGTCAGCAGGGCCGCGCAGCCCGCCGCGGCGCACGCGTCGGCGATGGTGTCCACATCGGACGGTGTGAGCAGGTCCAGCAGCGCGGACGCGGTGAGCAGCGAGGTGCCGGTCAGGTCCAGGCCGGCGAGCTCCCCGCAGCGGGTCTCGAACGTCGCCCCGCGGACCGAGGCGCGGACGAGCAGGGCGGGGTCGCGGTCGTGCAGGACCCAGTGCTGCGGGACGCCCAGCCGCGGCGCGAGCCAGCGGCCCATCGACCCGGTGCCGGTGCCGATGTCCCGGACGACCAGCGGGGCGGGACGGCCGGTCAGCCACCGCCGCAGCGGGGTGAGCAGTTCCGGCGCCCGCGCGGCCGCGTCGGCGGGTTCGCGCAGCGCCAGCCAGTCCGGTGCGCAGCGGGTCGGGTCCGTGCTGCCGGGTGCGCCGGGTCCGGCGCCGTCCCATCGGTCGTGTGCCACACCCTTGTCACGGGCGCGCACCCGGTTCCGGTTCAAACAGGATCCGGTCCATCACCCGCGCGGTGGTTCCCCATGGCAACAACCCGTCGCGCCGGGACCGCGCCGCCCGGCGCAGGGCCGACCGCGTTCCCGCCGAGGTCAGCCACGAGCGCAGGGCGCCGGCGAGGGCGTCCACGTCACCGGGCGGCACCACGATCCCGGGCGGCGACCCGTCCGCCGCCCGGCCGAGCGCCTCGGTCTCCACCGACGTCAGCACCGGGATCCCGCGCGCCAGCGCCTCCGTCACCACCATCCCGTAGGTCTCCGACCGCGACGGCAGCACCAGCAGCCCGGCCCGCGCGTAGGCGTCCTCCAGCGCCGTCCCGGTCAGCGGCCCGGTGATCGTCACGCGCGCCGTCAGCCCGTGCCGCGCCACCAGGTCCCGCACCCGCGCGGCGAAGGCGGGGGAGCGGTGCGCCGGCCCGACCAGCCGGCACACCCAGTCCAGGTCCGCCACCGCGGCCAAGGCCTCGACCAGCACGTCCTGCCCCTTGTGCGGGGTCAGCGACGCCACACACAGCAGTTCCTCACCCGACGACAGCGGCGCGGGATCCGTGCCGGGCGTGACCACGTGCACCCGGTCCCGGGGCAGCCCGTGGTGGCGCACCAGCCGCGCGGCCGTCCGCGCGCTGGGCGTGACCACCGCCGACGCCGCCCGCAACGTCGACCGCTCCAAGGCGTCCAGCTCCGCGTGCGCCCCGGTCTCGTCGGCCAGCGGCATGTGCACCAGCACCACCAGCCGCAGCCGCGCGGCGTGCGGCACCACGACGTCCGGTACGCCGCACGCCACCAGCCCGTCGATCACCACGAGCGACCCCGGCTCGGCGGCCGCCAGCGCGCGGTCCAGCGCGGCGCGCGCCGCCGGGGAGGGGCGCGGCCACGACCCGGCGATCGCGACCTCGCGGACCGGCCTGCCCAGCGCGGTCAGCTCGCGGCTGATCCGCCGGTCGTAGACGTCGCCGCCGCTGGGCAGCTCCGGATCGTCGACGTCACCCGGCAGGATGAAGATCACGGTCGTAGCTCGCCCACGCCACGTGCGATTCGCGCAGTGTCACCGTAATCCCCGCCAGCCCGTGCGCGCCCGCGCCGAGCGCGCCCGAGTGCACGCGGTCGGCGAGCCGGTCGGCGATCACCTTCGCCAGGAACTCCGTGGACGTGTTGGTCCCGGCGAACTCCGGCACCTCGTCCAGGTTGCGGTAGTTGAGGTCGGCCAGCACGGCGCCCAGCTGCTGGGCCGCCAGCCCGATGTCGACGACGATGTTGTCCGCGTCCAGTTCGGCGCGGCGGAACGTCGCGTCCACCACGAACGTCGCGCCGTGCAGGCGCTGCGCGGGGCCGAACACCTCGCCGCGGAAGCTGTGGGCGACCATCACGTGGTCGCGGACGGTGACGCTGAACAAGGGCCCTCCTACGGGTAGACGACGCGGTGGCACAGCGCGGGGATCGTGCCCGAGGCCAGCTCCGGCATGACCGAAGGCAGGTCCTCGAAGGCGCACTCCCCGGTGATCAGGGTGTCGAAGACGGGATCGGCGAGCAGCTCCAGCGCGAGCGCGAGCCGGTCGCCGAAGCCGCGCCGCGACCGCCGGGCCGGGGACACCATGCCGACCTGGCTGCCGCGGATCGTCAGCCGCCGCGAGTGGAAGAACTCGCCGAGCGGCACGCTGACCCGCCGGTCGCCGTACCAGCTCAGCTCGACGACCTCACCCTCCGGCGCGACCAGCTCCAGCGCCCTGGCCAGGCCCGCGTCCGTTCCGCTCGTGTGCACCACGAGGTCGCAGCCGTCGGCGGCGTCATCGGGCAGGGCGAACTCGACGCCCAGCGCCGCCCCCACCGCGGCCCGCGCCGGATCCACGTCGACCAACTGCGCCCGCACCGCCGGGAACCGCGCCAGCAGCGCCGCGACCGCGCAGCCGACCATGCCGCCGCCGACCACGGCCACCCGGTCGCCGAGCAGCGGCGCGGCGTCCCACAGCGCGTTCACCGCCGTCTCCACCGTGCCGGCCAGGATCGCCCGGCCCGCGGGCACCGCGTCCGGCACCGGCGTGACCGCGCTCGCCGGGACGACGAACCGGGTCTGGTGCGGGTAGAGCGTGAACACCGTGCGGCCGGCCAGCTCCGGCGGCCCGTCCTCGACCACGCCGACGTTGAGGTAGCCGTACTTCACCGGTCCCGGGAACCCGCCCTCCTGGAACGGCGCACGCATCAGCTCGTGCTGGCTCGCCGGGACCGCGCCGCGGAAGACGAGCGTCTCGGTGCCCCGGCTCACACCCGAGAACAGCGTCCGGACCTCGACCTCGTCCGGCCCGCGCGCGGGCAGCGGGACCGTCCGGACCTCACCCGGACCCGGCGGGTTGAACCAGAAGGCCCGTGCGGCACGTGTCATGGGCACACCTCCGGCGAAGGGACACGATCACCATGATCGTCCAGACCCAGCGTGGCACGGTTGCCGCCGGCCAGGAACAGGCCCTGGCGGCGTGCGGCCTGATCGTGCTGCTGAACGTGCTCGCGATGACCCTCGGCCTGGGCGTGCTGGGCTGGCTCGCCGGCGCCGCCTACGGCGCGGCGTTGCTCGGCCTGCTCGGCGCCGCGCTGCGCCGGTCCGGCCGGCAGGTGCTGGGGCCCGCGGACCGGGTCACGCTGGCCCGCGCGACGCTCGTCGGCGGCGTCGTCGCGCTGGTCGCCGCCGGGCTGTCCGGGCCGGTGCTGGTCGTGCTGGCGGCGGTCGCGCTCGCGCTGGACGCGGTCGACGGCCGGGTCGCCCGCCGCACCGGGACCGTGTCGCCGCTGGGCGCGCGGTTCGACATGGAGGTGGACGCGTTCCTGATCCTCGTGCTGTGCGTGCCGGTCGCGCTCGCGCTGGGGCCGTGGGTGCTGCTCATCGGCGCGATGCGCTACGCGTTCGTGGTGGCCGGGTGGCTCGCGCCGTGGATGCGCGGGTCGCTGGCGCCGAACCTGGCGCGCAAGGCGGTCGCGGCGGCGCAGGGCATCGCCCTGGTCGTGGTGGTCGCCGGGGTGCTGCCCCGGCCCGCGGCGGTGGTCGTGGCCGGGGGCGCGCTGGCGGCGCTGGTGTGGTCGTTCGGCCGGGATGTGGGGACGCTGTGGCGGAACCGGTGACCGCGCGCCGGGTGGCGGCGGACGTGCTCGCGTGCGTGCTCGTCGTCGCCGCCCTGGTCGTGCCGAACAACCTGGCGCTGTTCGGGCCCGCCACGCTGCTGCGGATCCCGGTGGAGGCGGTGGCCGGCGTCGCGCTGGTGCTGGTCCTGCCGCCGCGGGGACGGCGGATCGTGGCCGCCGTGGCCGGTGCGGTTCTCGGGGTGCTGGTGCTGTTCAAGATCGCCGACATCGGGTTCCACCGCGCGTTCGACCGCCCGTTCAGCCTGGTGTTCGACTGGAGCTTCGCCGGTCCGGCGCTGAGCCTGCTCGGCGGGTTCGCGCGAGTCGCCGCAGTGGCCGGCGCGGTGCTGGCCGCCGTCGCGCTGGTGCTGCTGACGACGTGGGCGGCGACGCGGCTGGCGCGGCTCGCCGCGGACCACCGCACGGTGTCGGCGCGGGTGGTCGCTGTGCTGGCGGTCGTCTGGATCGCGGCCGCGCTGACCGGGTTGCCGCTGGCGTCCCGCACGACCGCGGCGCTGGCCTACCGCGAGGTGCGCGCCGTCGCTTCGGATCTGGCCGACCAGCAGGAGTTCGCGGCCGAGATGGCCACCGACGCCTTCCGCGACACGCCGCCGGAGCGGTTGCTGACCTCGTTGCGGGGCAAGGACTTCCTGCTCACCTTCGTGGAGAGCTACGGCCGGGTCGCGCTGGACGACCCCGGGGTGGCCGCGTTGCTCGACTCCGGCTCCGACCGGTTGCGGGCCGCCGGGTTCATCGCACGTAGCGCGTTCCTCACGTCCTCGACCAGCGGCGGGGGCAGCTGGCTCGCGCACTCCACGATGGAGTCCGGGCTGTGGGTGGACAACCAGCAGCGCTACCGCACCTTCGTGGGCAGCGACCGGCTGACCCTGTCCGGCGCGTTCGCGCGGGCGGGCTGGCGCACGGTCAACGTGCAGCCGGAGAACGGCGCGGACTGGCCGGAGGGCGCGGTCTACCGGTTCGGCCGGCTCTACGACGGGCGCAACATCGGTTACCGCGGCCCGAACTACTCCTACGCGGCGATGCCCGACCAGTTCACGCTGTCGGCGTTCCACCGCGACGAGATGACGCCCGGGCACGCGCCGTTGATGGCGGAGCTCGACCTGGTGTCCAGCCACTGGCCGTGGGCGCCGCTGCCGAGGATGGTGGACTGGGGCGCCGTCGGCGACGGCTCGACGTTCACGCACACCGGTCCGTCGGTGGACGAGGTGTGGTCCGATCCGGCGCGTGTGCGGGCCGCCTACGGCGACGCCGTCGAGTATTCGTTGTCCGCGCTGATCTCCTACGTGGAGACCTTCGGCGACGACAACCTGGTCCTGGTGTTCCTCGGCGACCACCAGCCGAACACCTCGGTGACCGGCGAGGGCGCGAGCCGCGACGTGCCGGTGACGCTGGTGGCGCGCGATCCCGCTGTGCTCGATCGCATCACCGGATGGGGCTGGCAGGACGGGCTCCGCCCGGCCCCGGACGCGCCGGTGTGGCCGATGAGCGCGTTCCGGGACCGGTTCCTGACCGCCTTCGGCACGTGATCCGGTGCCGGTTGTCGTCAGTGCGGCGCGGCCGCGGGTTCCAGCAGCAGCACCGGGATCCGCCGTTCCGTCGACTCCTGGTACTTGGCGTACTGCGGGAACACCTCGACCGCGCGCTGCCACCACACTTCGCGTTCCGCGCCCGCCGCCTCGCGCGCGATCATGTCGAGCACCTGCTCGCCGTCGCGCACCTCGACCCGCGGGTCGGCCAGGGCGTTGAGGTACCAGACCGGGTTCTTCGGCGCCCCGCCCAGCGACGCGACGGCCGCGTAGACCCCGTCGTGTTCGACGCGCATCAGCGGCGCCTTGCGCAGCTTCCCGGACTTCCGGCCGATCGTCGTCAGCACGATCACCCGCATCCCGTGCATCGCGACGCCCTGCGTGCCGCCCGAGCTCTCGATCTGCTCGACCTGGTTGCGGGACATCGTCATCGTGCCGGGCTCGTACTCACCTGTCAGCGGCATCCGCGGGGTCCTTCCGGTCAAGATCGCTTTCCGCGGGCAACGCGGTCACGACCGGAGTGATTCCCGGATGGCCGGTTCGGACAGGACCTCGTGCATGAACCCGGTCAGCCAGTGCTGCGCCGGGGTGCGGGCGTGGCCGTGCCGCGCGTACACCGAGACCTGTGCGGGCTCGATGTCGAACGGCAGCTCCAGCAGCCGCACGCGGTGGTCGGCCGCGAAGACGTCCGCGACCAGACGCGGGACCATCGCGACCAGTTCGCTGTCCTGCACCAGGTACGGCAGCGTCGAAAACCGCGTCACCTCCAGCACCACCCGGTCCAGCAGGCCACGCGCCTCCAGCGCCCGGCGCGGGCCGTGGTGCCCGGTGGGACCGAACACCGCGATGTGCTGCTCCCGCGTCAGGTCGGCGAGCGTCGCCGAGGTGCCGCGCAGCCGGGGGTGGCCGGCGGCCACCATGCCGACGTAGCCCTCCGCGAACAGCGGGATCCGCGCCACCCGCTGCGAGCTGATCAGCGGGGACGCCACGAACGCGTCGATCTCGCCGCGGCCGAGCTGGTCCACCGCGCTGTCCACGTCCAGCGGCCGCACGGTCAGCGTGACCCCGGGCGCCCGCGACGGCAGTGCCGCCATCAGCCGGGGGAGCAGCGACACCTCGCCGAGGTCCGACAGGCACAGCGTGAACCGGGCGCGCGCCGTCGCCGGGTCGAACGTGTGCGCGCCGCTGAGCGTGGACTCGATCTCGGCCAGCGCGTGGTGCAGCGACGGGTACAGGGCCTGCGCGGTCGTCGTCGGGGCCAGGCCGCCGCCGGTGCGCCGGAACAGCTCGTCGGAGAAGCGACGGCGCAGCTTCTGCAGGCTGTAGCTCACCGTCGGCTGTGTGACGTGCAACGACTCCGCGGTCGCGGTGACGCTGCGCGTCTCGTAGAGCAGCACGAACGTCCGCACGAGGTTGAGGTCGAAGTCGCGCATCATCGATCCCGTCTATGAGGGCCGTCGGCAACATTGATTGGAGCACGGGCGGATGATCTGCCACCCTCGGGGCAACCCCAGTGCCGAGGAGGACACCGCGCATGCCGACAGTCCGGAAGGTCGCCCACGAGTTCCTGGAACGCCGTGGCCTCACCACGATCTTCGGCAACCCCGGCTCGAACGAGCTGCCGTTCCTGGCCGGGCTGCCGGACGGCTTCACCTACGTCCTCGGCCTGCACGAGGGCGTCGTGGTCGGGATGGCCGACGGGTACGCCCAGGCCACCGGCCGCCCGGTGCTGGTCAACCTGCACGCCGCCGCCGGCTCCGGCAACGCGATGGGCGCCCTCACCAACGCCGTCTACTCCCGATCGCCGCTGGTCCTGACCGCGGGCCAGCAGGTCCGCTCGGCGATCGGGCTGGAGGCGATGCTCGCCAACGTCGACGCCACCCAGCTGATGCGCCCGCTGGTCGGCTGGTCCGGTGAGCCCAGCTGCCCCGGCGACGTGCCGCGCTCGCTGGCGCATGCCGTGTTCGAGGCCGAACTGCAGCGCCGCCCCACCTACCTGTCGGTGCCCTACGACGACTGGGCCGCCGAGATCGACGACAACCCGGTCCTCGACCGCACGGTCCGCCGCGGCCTGTCGCCGGACGACGGCCAGCTCGACGACCTCGCGCGACGGCTCGACACCGCACGCAACCCGGTGCTGGTGCTCGGCGGCGACATCGACGCACTCGGGCTCTTCGACCGCGCGGTGGCCTTCGCCGAGCACCGCGCCCTGCCGGTGTGGGTGGCGCCGTCGCCGCACCGGCTGCCGTTCCCCAACCGGCACCCGCTGTTCCGCGGCGTCCTGCCCGCCGGGATCGGCTCGGTGTCGGCCGAACTCGACGGCCACGACCTGGTCCTCGTGCTGGGCGCGCCGGTGTTCCGCTACCACCAGCACGTGCCCGGCCCGTTCCTGCCCGAGGGGGCCACGCTGGTCCAGGTCACCGACGACCCGGGCGAGGCGGCCCGCGCGCCGATGGGGGAGTCGCTCGTCGCGAGCGCGGGCGCGGTCCTGGACGGCCTGCTCGCCCGGCTGCCCGCCCGGGAGCCGGGGGAGACGGCGTTCGTGCCGAACCCGGCGGCGGCCACCGGGGAGCGGGCGCTGCACCCGGAGCAGGTGTTCGCCGCGCTGCGCGAGACCCAGCCCGCCGACACCGCCTACGTGGTGGAGTCCACGTCGACCAACTCGGCGTGGTGGCGGCAGATGGACCTGCGCCGCCCCGGCTCCTACTTCTGGCCCGCCGCAGGCGGCCTCGGGTTCGGCATGCCCGCCGCGGTCGGGGTCGCCATGGGCCTGCCCGGCCGCCCGGTGGTCGGCGTCATCGGCGACGGCTCCGCGAACTACGGCATCACCGCGCTGTGGACCGCGGCCAGGTACCGGGTGCCGGTGACGTTCGTGATCCTGCGCAACGGCACCTACGGCGCGCTGCGCTGGTTCGCGGACCTGCTGGGCACCACGGACGTGCCGGGCACCGAGATCCCCGGCCTGGACTTCGCCGCGATCGCCGCCGGCTACGGCGTGCCTGCCACCACGGTGTCCGATGTGGACGACCTGCGCGCCCAGCTGAAGACCACGCCCGCCGGACCCCGCCTGATCCAGGTGGACACCGAACTGACCACGCCCTAGTCCCCACACCCCACAAGGAGAACGGCAATGACGACGTCTCCCACCCGCTCGGCCTGGACGGCGGTGCTGTGCTGGCTGACCGTCCTGCTCGAGGGTTACGACCTGGTCGCGCTCGGCGCCACGATCCCGACCCTGCTCAAGACCGGGCACCTCGGGTTCACCGCGGCCGGCGCGACCGCCGTGGCCACCGTGTCGCTGATCGGCGTCGCGGTCGGCGCCGCCGCGCTCGGCCCGCTGACCGACCGCTTCGGACGGCGCATCATGCTCATCGGCTCGGTGCTGCTGTTCTCGGTGTTCACGCTGGTGCTGCCGCTGGCGCCGAACGTCGCCACCTTCGGCGTGTTCCGCTTCGTCGCCGGGCTGGGCCTCGGCGCGTGCATGCCGGTCGCGCTGACCGTGATGTCGGAGAACCTGCCCGCGCGGCGCCGGGCCAGCGCCTCCACTTTCACGATGACCGGCTACCACGTCGGCGCGGTGCTCACCTCGCTGCTCGCGCTGGCCGCGGTGGAGAACTGGCACGTGCTGTTCTACGGCGGCGGCATCGCCGGCCTGCTCGTGGTGCCGATCATGTGGTGGAAGCTGCCGGAGTCGGCCGCCTACCTGGAGGCGAAGCAGGACGCGCAGAAGTTCAGCGTCCGCGACCTGATCGGGCCGAAGTTCCGGCGCATCAGCATCGCCGTGTGGACGGGCTCGTTCATGGGCCTGCTGCTGGTGTACGGCCTGAACACCTGGCTGCCGCAGCTGATGCGCACCGCGGGCTACCCGCTGTCCACGTCGATCACCCTGCTGCTGGTCCTCAACATCGGCGCGGTCATCGGGCTGGTGCTCGCCGGGACGATCGCCGACCGGTTCGGGATCCGGCCGATCGCGCGGATCTGGTTCGGCGCCGGTGCGGTGCTGCTGGCGCTGCTGAGCCTGAAGATCGGCAACAGCTTCGTGCTCAACGCGTTGGTGCTGCTGACCGGCGTGTTCGTGTTCTCCGCGCAGGTGCTGATCTACGGCTACGTCGCGCACGCCTTCCCGGCGCAGGCGCGGGGCACCGCGCTCGGGATGACGTCGGCTATCGGACGGCTGGGGTCGATCCTCGGCCCGTTCGTGACCGGCGCGCTGGTGACCGCCGGCGTGGCCTACCCGTGGGGCTTCTACTTCTTCGCGGTCGTCGCGGCGCTCGGCCTGTGCGCGATCCTGCTGCTGGGCTCGGGCAAGCGCGAGGCGGCTGCGGTGGCGCCGGCGTCACCCGCGCAAGAAGGGCTCCAGCACTGACAGCAGCTCGGCGGGCCGGTCGAGCGGGATGATGTGCCCGCAGTCCGGGATGAGCCGGCTGGTCAGGTCGTCGGTGACCGGCCGCAGCTGGCGGGCGAGCGCGTCGCCGACGGGGTGCGCGCCGACCGCCAGGGTGGGGACGGTCAGGCGGTGCTCGCGCACCGTCGCCTCGAGCTGCCCGGCGGTGCGCGGCAGCTCCCGGTAGAAGGAAAAGGCGCGGCGCAGGGCGGCGGTGCCGGTGTAGGCGGAGACGAAGGCGTCCCGGACGCCGGCCGGGACGCCCCGCCCTCGGGTGCCCGCGGCGAGGAAGAAGTCCAGGAAGGCGGCTTCGTGACCGGCGAGGACCTCCTCGGCGAGGCCGGGCACCGCGTGGAACCCGAACCACCACGGCGGCCCGGCCGCGAGGAAGTCCTCGCCGCCGGGCAGCGTGCCCAGCAGCGACTCCATCACGACCAGGCGGCGGACCCGGCCGGGGTGCCGCAGGGCGAGCAGGGCCGCGGGCGGGGTGCCGGCGTCGATGCCCACGACGGTCGCCGACGGTTCGCCGAGGGCGTCCAGGATGCCCAGCGCATCGGCGGCGAGCGTTCCGGCGTCGTAGCCGCCGGTGGCGTCGCTGCCGGTCCAGCGCTGGTCCGGGGCGATGACGCGGTGGGTGCGCGCCAGTGTGGGCAGCACCTCGCGCCACAGCTGCCAGGTGTGGGGGAAGCCGTGCAGCAGCAGGACGGCGGGGCCGCTGCCCGCGGTGGCGACGGTGGTCTCGATGCCGTTGGTGCGGACCCTGCTCAGGGCGACGGGCATGGTGCTCCTCGTGTTGGTTACCATTGGTGACCACGTCAACGTAGGTAACCGGTGGTGAGCCGGGAAGACGGCACTTCTCGCACAGGTGGTGAGTTCGAGGTGACCAAGGGGTCCAGGGGTGACCTGTTCGACCCGGCCTGCCCGACGCGCAGGCTGCTGGACCGGATCGGCACGAAGTGGACGTCGATGGCGGTGAAGGTCCTCGCCGAGGCCGCCCCGGGCGAGGTGCGCTTCGCCGAACTCCGGCGGCGCATGCCCGGGGTGTCGCAGAAGATGCTGTCCGCGACGCTGCAGAGCCTCGTGCGGGACGGCCTCGCGGAGCGGCGCGTGGAGCCGACAGTGCCGCCCAGCGTGCACTACCGGCTCACCGACCTGGGCCTGTCACTGGAGTCGGCGCTCGCGGTGGTACGCGACTGGGCGGAGACGCACATGGCGGAGATCGACGGGGTGGCGGCGGAGGGATCTTGAAGGCCGATCGCGCCGTCAGCGGGACGGCCGCCACTTGAGCAGGCGGTCGACGGCCTGGGCCACCTTCGCCCGCGCCACCGGCTTCAGGAGGTAGTGCGCGGCTTCGAAGTCGAACGCGTCGACCGCGTGGCTTTCGTACGCCGTGACCAGGACGACGCCCGGCCGGACGGCGAACCGGGAGACCAGGCGAGCCAGGTGGAGGCCGTCGAGTCCGGGCATCCGCACATCGAGGAACACGCCGTCCAGTGGCTCGTCATCGTCGGGGCGCCCCAGGTAACGCACGGCGTCCACGGTGTCGGTGAAGGGCGTGACCTTGGCGATCCGGTGGTCCTCCTGGAGCAGGTGCACCAGTTCGTCGAGCCCGTGCGGTTCGTCGTCGACGGCCATCACGTGCAACCCGCCGTGTGACGCCGCTTCCGGAGTGGCGGCGGCGTCGGTGTTGATGTAGACGCTGCCCTGGACGTCGCGGAACTGCAGGGCGTTGTGCACGGTGCCGGAGAGGGCGTTGCGGGTTCGATCAGCGGCGGGTGAACTGTCGCGCGTCAACGGCTCCTCCTCTCCTGGAGGCCCCCAGGTTGTTCACGATGTCGGGCGGAGGGCCCGGCGCGCAACACCGGACGGTGCTGATCGACGCCTCCGTCACCCGTCCGGCGCAGCGACCGTTCGCAACGTGATATTGATCACATTCGCGTGCTCTTGAACATCGTTCCCACCCCGGTCGTGTCCGAACTGTGTCGAACCTGCCATTCCGCAGGTAGTGCCGCCAAAGAGCACCCGGAAACCGGGCCTTGAGGTTGCCCATTTCCTCCCCATCGGTAACGGTAGGTCGACCAATGATTTAGGTTTGACCCGTTCGGGTTACCGCTTGCGAAAGGAGGCCGCGCCCCTCGCGACGGCGCGTGCGTATGTCTGCTGACTCTGAAACCGAGGCCCGCGCAAGAGTTCCCGAGGAGACCGGTATCGCCGGGCACCTCCCGGACGAGCACGTGCCTCCGGTCGGCGACGCGGCGGGCCCGCCGCGTACCGACCGCACGGTGTTCGGGGTCGCCGCGGCACTGGCGCTGGCGATCATCGTCTGGGGGGTCGCCTCGCCGAGCAGCCTGGCGAACATCGCGGACACCGTGCTCAACGACGCGGTCATCCCGTACGGCGGCTGGGCGTTCGTCCTCGCCGCGAGCGGTTTCGTGGTCTTCGTCGTCGCGCTGGCGGTCAGCCGCTACGGGCGCATCCGGCTGGGCCGGGACGACGAGAAGCCCGAGTTCCGCACCGCGTCGTGGATCGCGATGATGTTCAGCGCCGGCATGGGCATCGGCCTGATGTTCTTCGGCGTGTACGAACCGGTGTCGCATCTGGCCAGCCCGCCGCCGGGCACCGCGGCCGCCGGTTCCGACGAGGCCGTGCACACCGCGATGGCCACGACCCTGTTCCACTGGACCGTCCACCCGTGGGCGATCTACGCGGTCGTCGGCCTCGCCATCGCCTACAGCACGTTCCGCCGCGGCCGCAGCCAGCTGATCAGCTCGGTGTTCGCGCCGCTGCTCGGCAAGCCCCGCACCGAAGGGCCGCTGGGCAAGGCGATCGACGTGATGGCGATCTTCGCGACCCTGTTCGGTTCGGCCGCCTCGCTGGGCCTCGGCGCGCTGCAGGTCGGCGGCGGCATGGCGTCGGTCGGCTGGATCGACAGCCCGGGCACCGGCCTGCTGGTCGGCATCATCGCGATCCTCACCGTCGCGTTCATCGCCTCGGCGGTTTCCGGCATCGCCAAGGGCATCCAGTGGCTGTCCAACATCAACATGGTGCTGGCCGCGCTGCTCGCGGTGTTCGTGCTCGTCGTCGGCCCGACGGTGCTGATCCTGAACCTGGTGCCCAGCGCGATCGGCGACTACTTCCGCGAGCTGGCCGAGATGTCCGGTCGCTCCGGCGTGACCGGCGGCGCGGAGATGCAGACCTGGCTGTCCGGCTGGACGGTCTTCTACTGGGCCTGGTGGATCTCCTGGACCCCGTTCGTCGGCATGTTCATCGCCCGGATCTCCCGCGGCCGCACCATCCGCCAATTCGTCCTCGGCGTCATCGCGGTGCCGAGCGTGGTCAGCCTCGTCTGGTTCGCGATCTTCGGCGGCGCGGCGATCCAGAAGCAACGGTCCGGTGTGGACATCGCGGGCGCGGGCAGTTCCGAGTCCGCCACCTTCACGCTGCTCGAGCACCTGCCGTGGTTCGTGCCCATGGCGATCCTGGTGATGATCCTGGTGTCGATCTTCTTCGTCTCCGGCGCGGACGCCGCGTCGGTGGTGATGGGCACGTTGTCGCAGAAGGGATCGGTCAACCCGCACCGCAACGCGGTGATCTTCTGGGGTGTGCTGACCGGTGCGGTCGCGGCGGTGATGCTGCTCGTCGGCGGCGAGGACGGGCTGACCGGCCTGCAGAACCTCACCATCCTGGTCGCGGTGCCGTTCGTCGTCGTGATGATCGGGCTGTGCGTGTCCCTGTACCGGGACCTGCGCAGCGATCCGATGGTGATCCGGGAACGCGAGATGCTGCGCTCGCTGGCCGAGATCCACGAGGAGCGCACCGGCGACGAGCGCAGGCGCCGTCGCCTGCGCGCCCGCCGGACCTGATCCGCCACGGCCACCCGGGCCCGCGCCCGGGTGGCCGGATCGCGGGTCAGTCGAGTCCGAGCGCCTCGAGCGTCTCGGCGGCCATTTCGGCCTCGCCGAGGGCGTTCGGGTGCACCACCACCGGGTTGGTGCCCTGCAGGAAGGGCTCGATCCAGCGGACGCCCGCGGGCCGGCACGCGTCGTGCCCTTCGGAGGCGACGGAGAAGTCCACGTAGGTCACGCCGGTTTCTTCGGCGGCGCGGCCGACCGCGTCGTTGAGCGTGGCCTGGAGGCTGCGCAGGTACGCCACATCGCCCTCCGCGACGGGCATCTTGTCGAAGCAGCCGCCGGTCGCCGGCAGGATCCACGGGTAGCCGAGGATCGCGACCTCGGCCTCGGGAGCCTTGTCCCGAACGGCTCGCAGCGCCTCCACGAGCGCCGGGTAGGTCTTGTTCCGCACGGTGTCCTCGAAGCTGGTCCCGAAGGTGTCCTTGCAGGGGCTGCCCTTGCCGCCGGCGAGGATGCCGGTCGAGCCGCAGGCCAGCAGCGCGCCGATGAACACGCCGCTGTCGTTGCCGCCGATGGTCATCGTGATCAGATCGGCGCCCGCGTCGACGGCGTCCAGCTGCGGGGGCACGCCCGGGTACTGGGCGGCGGTGAAGTGCCTGGTCTCGGCGGCGCCGCAGGTGACGTCGGTGAGGTTCGCGCCGATCTCGTCCGCGAGGACGTGCGGGTAGTTGCGGCTCGAGCGCAGGCACAGCGGGGAAGCGTCCGGATCGGACGGTTGCACGCCGGAGGCGGCGCTGTAGGAGTCGCCCAGCGCCACGTAGTCGAGGGAATCTGCGTGGGCGGCGGGTGCGGCGGCGAGGGTGGCGGTCGCGGTGGCCGCGGCGAGGGTCGCGGCGAGTCGGCGGGGCATGGCTGGTCTCCCGGGCGTCGTTGGCGGGTGCCGTAATCTACTGGCGAGTAGGTAAGCGATCGTCCGGCATCCGCGAAACGCTTGTCAAGGCGCCGGACAGGGGCTTTCCGGCTCCCTCGTGCGGTCGCGCCAAGACTTCGCGATCCTGGCCATCACGGGTGTGACAACTCCGGCGCGCTGATCCTTCCGCTGACGTTCACCCGCGCTACGGCTCGCGGTCGGCTGCCGGTCGGGTGGCGCGGCTGGACTGCCCCGCGTGCTCGCGTTGAAGATCAAGGCCGCGGCCTGCCTGGCGCTCGTCGCCGCGACCCTGCCCGCCCCGGCGCAGGCCGCGCCCGAACCCGGCTGGGACGGGGACGGCCTGGCCTGGACCACGACCGCGGTCGCGCCGGGCGTCGAGGTGCGCTCGGGCGTGCTGCAGCGGCCGACCGCGCCGTACTGGACTGTCACCGTCTCCGCGCCCGCGACGAACGTGCTCACGGGCGCCGCGACGGTCGCCGACGTGGGCAGCGCGGAGTGGGCTTCGGCGATGGCGGATCGCCTTGCGGCAGCGGGATTCCCGGCCCGGCAGGAGGTCGTGCGCTGGCCGTCCTACACCGACACGCCCCGCGGGGTCGCGGGCGTGCGGGTGCGGACCGGGAAGTTCGCCACGCAGGCCGAGGCGCAGACGACGGTGACGGCGCTGCGGGCGGCGGGCTTCCCGACCGCGACGGCGGCCTGGACCGGTTACGACGTGGACCAGGCCGCGGACGCCGAGCGGGTGCACGTCGCCGTCGTCGACCCGCGGGCGTTCCGGGGTTCGGTCGAGGCCTCCCACGGCGAAACGGTCGCGACGCGGGAGAAGACCTCCACCCTGGCCTCGAAACTCGGTGCGCTGGTGGCGGTCAACGGCGGGTTCTTCGTGACCTCCGACGCCGACGGGTACCAGGGCGTGCCTGCCGGGCTGGCGGCCTATGACGGGCGGCTGGAGTCACTGTCGGCGGGATCGCGGGCGGCGCTCGTGCTGGGACCGGGGCCGGCGCGGATCGCGAACCTGACCTCCACGGTCACCGTCCGGTCCGGCGGGGCCGCGCACGCCGTGGAGGGCGTCAACCGCAAGCCCGGCGTGCTGCGCAACTGCGGGCGGCCCGGCGCGGTGCCGACGACCGCGCCGCGCCAGGACTTCACCTGCACCAGCGCGGACGAGCTGGTGCTGTTCACCGACGCGTTCGGCGCGGCCCTGCCTGCCGGGGCGGGCACGCAGGTCGTGCTCGACGCCTCGGGCGTGGTGGTCTCGGCGGGGGCGCGGGGCGGCGTGCTGCTGCCCGGGCAGTCCGCGGTGCAGGGCATCGGGGCGTCGGCGGACTGGCTGGCCGCGCACGCCGTGGTGGGACAGCGGCTGCTGGTGGACTCGCGGGTGCGGGAGGCCTCGGGCTTCCCCACGGTGACGCCGCGCTCGGTGGTCAGCGCCGCGCCGCTGCTGCTCCGCGACGGCCGGCTCGCGGTCGACGCCGCGACCGAAGGCGTGCTCGACCCGCGGGACCTGTCGTTCGGCTACGCGTGGTCGCAGCAGCGCCAGCCGCGCACGATGGCCGGCATCGACGCGCGTGGCCGTCTGCTCCTGGTGACCGTCGACGGGCGGCAGCCCGGGGTGAGCGAGGGCGTGACGCTGGTGGAGGGCGCGCGGCTGATGCGGTCGCTCGGCGCGGTGGACGCGCTGAACCTCGACGGCGGCGGCTCCAGCGCGATGGTCGTCGCCGGAGCGGTGGTGAACAAGCCATCGGACGCGGCGGGGGAGCGCGCGGTCGGCGACGTGGTCGCGGTGCTGCCCTGAACCCTAGGGGTCACTCGCTGGAGACCTGGGCGCCGGTGCGCTCGCGGGCCAGGAGCCGGCGCAGGGCGGTGAGGACCTCGTCGGGCGCCTTCTCCATGACGAAATGCCCGCCGCCCGGGATCAGGGTGAGTTCGGCGCGGGGGATCCCGGCGGCGAGCTCCTCGGCGATCGTGGTGCGCAGGTAGTCGTCGCCGGTGCCCCACACGATCGCCGTGGGGCACGGGATGCCGCCCAGCCCCGCGGCGAGGTCGGCGCGGGCGGACACGCGGTACTGGCTGAAGTAGTGCAGCACCCAGCGGGCGCCTTCGGGATCGCGCATCCAGCCGAGGTAGTCGTCCAGGGTCTCGCGGTCGAAGACGCCGTCCCGCACCGGTTTCCGCAGGGCCGCGTAGTTGATTCCGGCCACTGGCAGGACTTTCGCGAACGCGTTCGCGAGCGGGCTGCGGCCGAGCAGGCCCACCAGGGAGAACACGGCGTACCAGGCGGGCACGAAGGTGCGGTGGGCGCGGCTGTTGAGGATCGCGAGCCGCCGCACGCGCTCGGGGTGGCGCTGGGCGAAGCCGAGGGCGAGGAAGCCGCCGTAGTCGTGGCCGAACAGGTTGCCGTCGCCGATCCCGAGGGCGTCCAGGACGCGCCGGAGGCGGGCGACCTCGGTGTCGTAGTCGAACCGCAGATCGGTCGGCCGTTCCGAGACGCCCCAGCCGAGCCAGTCGAGGGCGAGGACGCGGTGGTGCTCGGCGAGCGCCGGGATCTGGTGGCGCCAGGCGCGGTGGTTCGCGGGATAGCCGTGCAGCAGCACGACGGGCTCGGCGGCGGGGTCACCGAGATCCACGTAGGCGATCCGGGCGCCGTCGACCCGCACTGACTGCATCTCAGCGCGCTGGGACATGGGTTGCCTCCCTGTTCTTGCAATCGTTGCAAGAGCGGGTTCACGGTAGCAGGCCCGGGGAGTTCTTACAACGAATGCAGGAACGCGTAGGGTGTCCGGCATGACCACCGGGGACGTCAAGGCGCGCGATCCGCGGAAGCAGCGGACGATCGACGCCCTGCTCGCGGCGGCCGAACAGGTCTTCGCCCGCCGCCCGGTCGACGAGGCGACGGTCGAGGAGATCGCCGAGCGCGCCGGGGTCGCGGTCGGCTCGATCTACAACAACTTCGGGTCCAAGGCAGGCCTGCACGCCGCGGTCGTGGAGCGGGCGCTGGACGTGGACCGCGAGTACATGGACCGCGCCTACACGCCGGACCGCTCGCCGGTCGAGCAGCTCGAAGCCGCCGCCGAGCAGTACCTGCGCTTCTACCTCGAGCAGCCGGAGTTCTTCCGGATGCTCGCCTTCCCCGCGCCGCTGGGGAACTACTCCGCCGCCGCCGAGACCGCCGCCCGGCTCGCGCACCGGGTGGACGAACAGAACGCGCGCATGATCGACGCGATCGAACGGGGCATCGCGGCCGGGCTGATCCGGCCGCTGGACGCACGCAAGGCCGCGAAGGTGCTCTGGGCGAGCTGGAACGGCGTCATCAGCCTCGCCTGGCGCCCCGACGAACTGCGTGAGGACGAGGAGGGGCTGGCGGAACTCCTGTCGCTGGCGGCGGACCTCGTGGCCTGGGGGCTGCGCCGGGCCTAGGCGGCCCGGCGCAGGTCGAGGCGCTCGGGGAGCGGCCGGAACCCGGCGGAGCGGTAGGTGGCGACGGCGGCGGCGTTGGTGCTCGGGGTGCAAACGAACGCACACGAGGAGCCGAGTTCGCGCAGCGCGGCCGCCGCGGCGAGGGTGATGGCTCTGCCGTGACCGCAGCCGCGGTGGTCCCGGTGCACGCCCATCGGTTCCAGCAGGCCGGGCCTGCCGGGACCGGCGGACCACACGGTCACCGCCGCCACCGGGGTGTCCTGGTCGTGGCCGACGAGGCACCGCGCGTCGGCGTACGACGGCGCGGACGCCATGTCGCGCCATTGCTCAGTGGTGAACGCCGATCCGTCGAAGGCGGCCCGTTGCACGGCGGCGCGCACGTGCGCCCGCTCCGGCCCGGTCACCTCGATCCGCAGGCCCGGGTCGCCGACCGGCGCGGCGAGGTCGCGGACCAGCGGTGTCCAGGCGTCGCCGTCGTGCCAGCCGTCGCCCCGCAGCAGGTCCCGGACCAGCGCGCCCGGCGGCGTTTCCAGGAACACTTCGCCCGCGGGCAGGACGCCGCGCTCGGGCCGCGTCAGGTCGTCGGCCAGCCGACGCGCCAGTTCCTCGTCCCGGCGGAGGTCCGGCGCGACCGTGAGGCGCAGCAGGCCGGGCTCGTCCAGCAGCCCCACCGCGACGATCCGCCCGTCCCGGCTCCACGTCCGGACCGCCTCCGCTGTCGCGTGCGCGCCGAAGCGCCAGAACCAGCCGAGGTCGCCCGGATGCAGCTGCACCGGCGCCGCGTCGTGCTGCCAAGTCCGCAGCGCGCGCACGGCCTCGTCCAGCATGGTCCCCACACCGTCGATCAGACACCACCGCGCCGCCGCCGCGCACCCGGTTTTACGCTGGGCCGATGGATCTCTTCGCCGGCATCCCGGTCAGCGACTACCCGGCCGCCCGCGAGTGGTACGAGCGGTTGTTCGGCCCCATCGCCTTCGAGCCGAACGACGTCGAGGCGGTGTGGGAGCTGGCGGAGCACCGGTACGTCTACATCGAGCACCGCCCGGCGCACGCGGGCCACGCCCAGCACACGATCTTCGTGGAGGACCTGGACGCGGTGGTCGCCGGAATCGCCGACCGGGGCCTGGAACCGGCCCAGCGGGAGACCTACGACAACGGCGTCCGCAAGATCACCTACCGCGACGCGGACGGCAACGAGATCGGCTTCGGCGGCGCGCCGGTCGGGTGAAATGCGGTTGCTCCGGCTCACTTGTCCGCTCCCGCGGACGGCCCGCGCCTAGAGCATGCCGGCCGCGCGGAACATCCGGTCGTAGATGTCGCGGATCGTCTGCTGCTTGCGGGCGTTGTAGTCCATCACGGTGCCGCCGCCGGGGACCGCGGCCAGCTTCGCCTTCTGGTAGCGCTCGCGGTCGTCCGGGTGCGTGCGCAGCCAGTCGCGGAAGAGGCGGTGCCGGATGGCCTCCGGGCAGTCCGGCCCGTACACGTGCAGGTTCACCCGCGGCTCGGCCAGTGTCAGGCACCGGTGCTCGTGGAAGGACGGCTCCCGGATCGTCAGCACGTACCCCAGCCGCTCCAGCGGTGGCACGTACGTGTGCTCCGCCCGCGGGTCGGCGACGGTCAGGTCGATGTCGATGACGTCCTTCGCGGCGAGGCCGGCCACGGAGGTCGAGCCGACGTGCTCCAGGTCCAGCGCCGCCGAGCCCAGCGCCGTGCGGATCCCCGCCGCCAGGTCCCGGTAGCGGCGCGGCCAGTCCGGGTCGTACGGCACGATCCGCACGGGCGCCGGCGCGGGCGGGCCGTGCACCCACGGGTTCTCGTCCGGGTCGGGGTCGTGGTGCCGGGTGATCTCCGCGAACGTGGCCACTCCCGCGAAGCTAGCAGCCCCAGATGCCGCCTTCCAGCTCGTCCCCGGCGCCGCCCGGACGGCCCGCCGCCATGCCGAGCGCCGTCATCGCCGCGTCGAAAGCGTCCTCTGTGGACGCTGCGATCTCCCGGAACGCCGGGGGAAGCCCGGCGACGGCGCGGGCGCGGGCCGCCGGGTCGCTCTTGGTGACGCCGCCGGTGAACATCCGCGGGTACACCTCGGCCACGAACGGCGGCCGCGGCGGGTCGAACGGCCAGACTCGGAACCCGGCGTCCGCCAGCCGGTGCAGCGCCCGCATCCCGTGCAGCGACCCGCGACCCACCTGCCCCGCGCCGACGAGCTGGAACACCGACTTCGCCGGGAACCCGGCGGCGCGCGCGGCTTCCTCGGTGCGCCGGAACTCCTGCGACGGCAGCAGTCCCGCCTTGCCGGTGGTCCAGAACGGCCACTCCGGCGCGGCGAGCCACCGCGCCAGGCCGCGCTCCCGCATCAGGGGCGTCAGCGACTCCTCCGCGAGGGCGGCCCACAACCCGCGCGCGGTCAGCCCGCGTTCCCGCAGGTACCAGGCGGGCAGCGAGAACGCGAAGTCCAACCCCACCACGAGATCGGGCGTCGCGGTCCCGATCAGCCAGTCGACGACCTCCTCGCGGCTGCGCCCGTTCTCCAGCCGCACCAGCTCACCGCCGGCCACCTCGGCGACCCAGATCACCCGCCGCTGTGCGGGGCCGGCTCGCCCGGACCAGTCGACGGCGACGACACGTGCCACGAGCCGATCGTGGCACGCCGGGCGGCGACCGCGCGAACCGCCAGGTAGGTCAGTAACCCGAAGGGCGACAACAGAATCGTCAGCACCAGGATCGGCGCCAGGACTGCGTGGGGTACGCCGCGCTCCCGCGCGTCGGAGTACATCCACCGGCCGATGAACAGGTCGAAGGCGATCAGGTGCGCCCAGATCGCCGCCGCGCCGTCCGGCGTGCCCAGGAACGCCCGCAGCGTCTCCAGGTCCGGCCTGCTCACCAGCGACCACAGCGTGCCGAAGTCGCCGACCGCGAACACGGTGTAGACCACCAGGGGCGGGAGGACGATCCACGGAGACGCGATGATCCGACGCGTCAACGACCACCCCGGCGCGAGGATCATCAGCGCCCAGAACGGCGCGGCCAGGTAGAACGTGATCTGGAACAGGGTCGTCGTGCTCATGCCACGCTCACTTCCGGACGACGGGAACCGCCGGCCAGCGACCAGGCCGCGCCGGCCGCCACGGCGACCACGATCCCGGCGAGCGCGGCCAGGGTCCGGGCGTCGGGGTGGATCAGCGGCTGCCCGCGCAGGGCCTGCCACGTCACGAGCGCGACCAGGCCCGCGTAGCCGAACCCGGCCACCGCCACCAGCCGCGCCCGCACGGCCTCGGACCGCAGGCGCGCCACCCGGCGGGCCAGCACGGCCAGCAGGAGCGCGAACAGCGGCAGCACCTGCAGCGCGTGCATGCCGACGAAGTGCGGGATCCGCAGGTCGCCGCCGGTCGTGCTCCAGCCGGTGAGCGGCATGCCCGGCCCGCCGTCGGCGACGCCCACGCTGTGCGCGCCGACGAGACCTTCGAACGTGCCGTCCCGCATCGAGCGCAGCTGCTCGTCCGTGGGGCCGATCATCAGCCCGCCGAGGCCGAGCCCGGCCAGCGACACGACCGCGCCGAGCCGGATGGCCCAGCGGGCGGCCGCATCGGTGATCTCGGTGCGCAGCAACAGGATCGTGAGCACGAGTGTGCCCGTCCACAGCGCCGCGATCGAGATGCCCATGACCGTGAACAGCGTGGCGTCGAACGCGGTGGCGGCGTTGAAGTGGCTCGCCCGGCCGCGGACCACCTGCAGCACGATGATCGCGTACTCGACCAGCACGATCACGGCGATCGCGGTCGACACGCGCGCGGCCAGCCGCTGCCCGCGCCGCAGGAGCGTGAGCATCCACGCCCACGTCACGCAGTACAGCGCGATCGAGACGGCGAACTTGAGCGGCTTGAGCCAGATCGGCGCGCCGAGCAGGACCCGGTCGTCGAGGGCGAGGCCGCCCAGCGACACGACGGTCATGCCGGCCATGATCCCGGCGGTCCACGTCATCGGGCGGTGCCAGGCCGAGACCCGGCCGAGCAGGGTTGTCATCGTGTCTCCTCCCAATCGGATAGCTCCACTATCCACTACGGGAAGCTACGCTATCCATCCTGAGGAAGTCCACAGGAATCGCGCTAACGGAGGAGCGCCTCGCCGAGTTCGCGCCAGAACGGCCGCGCGGTCGCGCCCGGTTCGATGCCGATGACCTGCACGGCGACGTGGTCCGCGCCCGCCTCGACGTGCCGGCGCAGCTTGCCCGTGACGGTCTCCAGGTCGCCCCAGAAGACGAGGTCGTCGACGATCCGGTCGCTGCCGCCGTGGGCGAGGTCGTCCTCGGTGTAGCCGAGGCGCCGGAACTTCGCGATGTTGTACGGCGTGGTCAGGTAGGTGTGCAGGTGTTCCCGCGCGACGGCGCGGGCGACCGCGGGATCCGTCTCGAACAGCACGGCGTGCTCGACGGCCAGGAACGCGTCCGGGCCGAGGGTCTCACGGGCGCGCGCGGTGTGCTCGACGTTGACGTGGTAGGTCTGCGCGCCCGCGGTGCGGTCCCGGGCGAGTTCGAGCATCTTCGGGCCGTAGGCGGCCAGGATGCGGCGGATCGGCGCCGCGGGCTTCCGCGCGTCGAACTCGTCGAGGTACTCGCGCATGGCCGTGAGGGGCTTGACGCCGGGGTGCGGCTCGCCGCCGAACCCGAGGCCGAGGACATGCCGGCCGGGGTAGGCGTCGGCCAGCAGAGCGGCCGCGCCGTGCGCGGAGTGGGCCGGGTGCGACCAGATCTGCGCGATGCCGTTGACGACCCGCAGTCGCTCGGTGGCCGCGAGCAGGACGGCAGCCTGCGTGAAGGCCTCGCGCCCGCCCACCTCGGGGAACCAGACCGCGCGCCAGCCCTGCTCTTCCAGTTCTCGCACCGACTCGCGCATCAGTCCGGCGGGCTGGTGTTCGAAGTCGAAGGTGTAGATGCCGAATGTGCCCAGATCATCCATGGATCGAAGTATCGCAGATTCTCGATATGATCGCGTGTGGGCTCCGGCACGAGGGAGCAGCGGAGCGCTACAGGGTCTCGCCGAGGACGGCGACCAGCTCGGCGATGCGCTGCTCGTCGCGCTTGTAGTGGGTCCACTTGCCGACCCGGGTGGCGCGCACGAGGCCGGCGCGCTGCAGCTCGGCCAGGTACGCCGACACCGTCGACTGCGCCAGCCCGGCCTTGGCCTGGATGTGGCTCACGCACACGCCGACCTCGGCCGGATCGGCGATCGCCTGGTCGACGGGGAAGTGCCGCTCGGGCTCGCGCAGCCAGGTCAGCAGCTGCAGGCGCACCGGGTTCGACAGCGCCCGCAGCGCGCGGACGACCTCGGGGTCCGGGGTGACCGCGGCTTCCGTCATGGCACCCAGGTTATCCGGGCGGGCGCGAGCGGGGCTGCTCACACCTCGGGCGACGGCGGGGTGGGGCAGGGGTCCCAGCCGTAGACGGCGCAGTTGATGGTCGCCCACACGGTCTTCCCGCCGTCCGGGGAGTGCCTGCTGCCCCAGTCGTGGGCGACCGCGTTCACGATGCGCAGGCCGCGCCCGCGCCGGTCCCCCGGGGTGCTGTCCGTCAGCACCGGCTTCAGCGCGGAGTCGTCGTCGACCTCGAGGTGGATCCGGCAGGGGTCCTCGTCCCGGTGCAGCCGCAGCCGCCGTGGACCGCCGCCGTGGTCGTAGGCGTTGGTGACCAGCTCAGTCGCGGCCAGGAGCACCGCTGTCAGGTGGTCTTCGCCCAGGTCCGCCAGCGCCGACGCCGCCCAGCGCCGCACCGCGACCAGCGGGGGCACGGCGTCGGGCTCGAAGTCGAGCACCAGCGCGGCGCGGTCCGGATCCGTCATGTCCACGTGCCGCCACCCCTCTCCGCCCTGTGTGCTCAAGGCGGCTGGTGCTGTCTACCCTGCGGCGGCCAGCCGAAAACCCGCAGCGGCGCTACGCCGTCGGGTTCCGGCGCGGCTTGATGCGCGCGTGCGGCAACTCGGGCGCGGGCAGCCAGGACACCGCGCCCCGGTAGCCCTCGACGCGGCCGAACTGGTCGGACCCTGCCTGCCAGGCCTCGCGGTAGGCGGCGATCTCGTCGTGGGTGCGGCCCACGAAGTTCCACCACATCACGATCTCCTCGGTGAACGGCGTGCCACCGAGCAGGAGGACCCGCGCCGGGCCGGTGCCGTCGTTGACCAGTTCCAGGCCGGCCGCACCGGGCGCGAGGTAGGCGAGGTCGCCACTGGTCAGCTTCGTGCCCGCGACGGTCACGCGGCCGGCATCCTGCAGCACGCCGTGCTCGAAGCCGGGGTCCACGTCCAGCTCCAAGCGCGCGCCGGGCGCCACGGTCAGCTCGGCGCCGAGCAGCGGCGTGAAGGTCGGCACCGGCGAGGTGCTGCCGGCGAGGCTGCCCAGGAAGACGCGGACGGTCGCGCCCGGCACCTCGACGACTGGGGGCGCGTAGTGCCGGAAGTCGCGCGCGGTGTGCCGGTGCTCGTCCGGCAGCGCGATCCACAGCTGGACACCGTGCAACGTGGTGGTGTCCGGTGTGGACACCTCCGAGTGCGCGATGCCGTGCCCGCCGGTCATCAGGTTCAGCTCGCCGGGGCGGACGAAGGCGTGCGTGCCGAGGCTGTCCCGGTGCTCGACCTCGCCGGTGAACAGCCAGCTCGCGGTCTGCAGCCCGGTGTGCGGATGCGGGGCGACGTCCATCCCGCCGGTGGCGGCGACGTCCTCCGGGCCGTAGTGGTCGGCGAAGCACCACGCGCCGATGAGGGATCGCTGCCGCTGCGGCAGGGTGCGGCGCACTCGCATCGCGCGCGGTCCGCCCAGCGGGACGTCCCGGGGCGTCAGCACGGTCACGGTGCGCGCGGGCGCGGGCAGGTCGCCGCACACCAGTTCGGCGGGGTCCGCCTCGACGTTGCTCATGGGTTCATCCTGCCACCCGTCGGCGGCGGCGGGCCGGGGCTCAGCGGGTGTCGGCGCGGGGGCGGCCCGCCGACAGCGGGAGCAGCCCGAGCACGATCATCCCGATCCCCAGTCCGAGGTGCAGCCAGTTGTCGGCGTCGTTGACCGGCACGAAGTTGGCGCCCGAGCCGTGGTCGACCAGCAGGCCGTACAGCCACAGGACCAGGTACACGACGCCGCCGCCGACGAGGAAGGCGCGGGCGCCCCGCCCGGTGCGGGCGAGTGCCAGGCCCGCGATGCCGAACGCGAGGTGCACCAGGTTGTGCAGCACCGACACGGCGAACACGCCGAGCAGCATCGCGCCCGAGTGGTGGCCGGCGACGGTGAGCTGGTCGTAGTGCGTGGACAGGCCCGGGATGAACCCGGCGATCCCGGCGAGCAGGAACACGACGGCGACGACCGCGGCGACGGTCTGGGTGACGGTGCGGGCGGTGCCGGCGGCGATGGGGGTGTGCGACATGGTGCCTCCCGATCGGGTTTCCCACTCGGGCTTCCCGGCTGGGCTCGGTTCAACCAGGCTCAGCCCGGCCCGCCGTGGTGGATCGCGAGGCTGTCCAGCGGGTAGAAAGGCAACTGCGCGCGGCGGCCGAAGAGCCGCCGGCCGAGGAGGTGATCCGGCTCAGCGTCGGCGCGCCCTACGAGTAGCGGGTCCTGCCTCGCCGCGACCGCGGCGGGCACATCACGACCCGCCGGCTCGGCTGACGCTGCCGCACTTGGTCTGAACCTCGCATGGGGCGGTACGGGCGGTCCCACCGCACACCCGCATCACTCCGGTGGGCTCACCCGGCGCCGAGCTCGGCGGCGACCTCCGCGTTGATCCGCTCGAACTGCTCGCCCATCCGGGCGGCCAGCGCGGTGGCCGCCGACAGCGGCCGCACCATCACCATGAAGTCGTCGATCCGGCCCTGCTCGTCGAGGTGCAGGAAGTCGCAGCCGGTGAGCTGCCTGCCGTCGACCGTCGCCTCGAAGACGAGCGCGTGGTCGCGCCCGCCCGCGATCTCCCGCACGTAGCGGAAGTCCTCGAACACCCGCATCACGGCGCGCAGGATCGCGGCGGTGACGGTCTTGCCGTGGTACGGCTTGAAGGCCACCGGACTGGTGAACACGACATCGTCGGCGAGCAGGGCCGCCATGCGGGTCTGGTCGCGTGCTTCCACGGCTTCCCGGAACGGATGCATGGCCGCGAGAGTAGCGGCGCCTCCCCGGCGGGACAATCCAGGCGGCGTCAGTCCTCTGTGGATCGAAGCGTGCCGAGCTCGGTCAGCCGCGCGGCCAGGAACGCCCGGTCGGCCGGGTTCGCCGCCAGGTCGTGCGCCCGCCGGTACGCCGCGGCGGCCTCCGCGGGGCGGCCGAGCCGCCGCAGCAGGTCCGCCCGCGCGGCGTGGTGCAGGTGGTAGTGGTCGAGCCCCTCGATCCGGTCCAGCAGTGCCAGCCCGGCAGCGGGCCCGTCGGTCATGGCGACGGCCACCGCGTGGTTGAGCGCCACCACCGGCGACGGCGCGATCCGCAGCAGCTCCGCGTACAACGCGGCGATCCGCGGCCAGTCGGTGTCCTCGGCGGACGGCGCCTGCGCGTGCAGCGCGGCGATCGCCGCCTGCAGCTGGTAAGGGCCGGGCGCCCCGAGCCGCAGCGCGCGGTCCAGCACCCCGACCCCCTCGGCGATCGCGGCCCGGTCCCAGCGCCTTCGGTCCTGGTCGGCCAGCAGCACCACCTCGCCGGCGGGGGAGTGGCGGGCGGCCGCCCGCGAGTCGTGCAGCAGGAGCAGCGCCACCAGTCCCAGCGCTTCCGGCTCGTCCGGCATCAGGGCCGCGACCAGTTTGGCGAGCCGGATGGCCTCGGCCCGCAACGTGCCTGCCTGCCCCGCCGTGTAGCCCTGCGTGAAGATCAGGTACACCACCGACAGCACCCCGGACAGCCGCTCCGGCAGCAGGTGGTCGGCGGGCACGGCGAACCTGATCCCGGCGTCGCGGATCTTCCGCTTCGCCCGCACCAGCCGCTGCGCCATCGTCGCCTCGGGCACCAGGAACATCCGCGCGATCTGCGCCGCGGTCAGCCCGGCGACCGCCTGCAACGTGAGCGCCACCCTGGCCTCGGGGGCGAGCGCCGGGTGGCAGCAGGTGAAGATCAGGCTCAGCCGCTCGTCGCCGACGGCGAGCAGCCGGTCTTCGCCCAGCTCGCTCACCGCGGGCCGCCCCGAGCCGGCCCGTTCTTCCTTCTCCCGGCCCACCTGGTCGCGCCGCAGCCGGTCGACGGCGCGGTTGCGGGCGGCGGTGAGCAGCCACGCGACCGGATCGTCGGGGACCGTGTCCCGCCAGGCGCGCAACGCGAGCGCGCACGCGTCCTGCAGCGCGTCCTCGGCCAGCTCGAAGTCGCCGAGCACCCGCACGAGCGCGGCGAGCATCCGGGCGCGATGCTCCCGGTAGACGCGCCCGACGACGTCAGACGGCACCGGCGGGGCTGTGGTCGACGCCGGGCACGTGCGCCAGCGGCCGGACCTCGATGGTGCCGGTCTCGGCCAGCGGGCACAGCGCGGCGAGCTCCAGCGCCTCGTCGAGGTCGCGGCAGTCCAGCACGTAGTACCCGCCGAGGTGCTCGTGGGTCTCCACGAACGGCCCGTCGGTGATGAGCGTCCGCCCGTCCCGCACGGCGACCGTCGTGGCGGTGTGCACGTCCTGCACCGGATCGCCCGCGACCAGGACCGCTCGCCGCCGCAACTCGTCGGCGAAGGCGTTCACCCTGGCCAGAGCCTCCGCGAACCCCGGATCCGACGGTTCCGGCCGCTCGCAGTTGTAGATCATCAGCAGGTAGCGCATCGGTCCTCCCGGTCGTCCTCATTCCCGGATGACGAACGGGATGCCCGCGACTCGACAGCCCGCCGGGAGATTCTCGCCCTGGTGCGCCGGAAATGCACGAGGGCACGGCCGCGTCGTGCGGCCGTGCCCTCGTCGCCCCGGGCGGTCAGCGCGGGGTGTAGGTCAGGCAGTTCGCGGCGTGACCGCCGGAACCGGGCCCCACCCGGACGCCCGAGGCCGTGCACTCGAGCGAGGAGTTGTAGGTGCAGTCCGCGCGCGAGCACGCGCCGACCTGCGCGACGACCCGGTCCAGGCCGCCCTTGGTGTTGAGCGGCACGAAGGTGCCGCAGTCCGCCGAGCCGTTCTCGCCGCTGACGGTGATCGCGTAGGCGTGGCATCCGTCGTGGTTGTACGAGCACCCGGTGACGGTGCACTCGGCCACGGCGGGCATCTCGGTGCTGGTGGTCATTACCGCTCCTCACGACAGGTGGTGGGATATCGTTCGGTACCCAGGACAATGCCACCGGGCGGTGCGCGCGGCAATTCGGCGGAATTAGGTGAGGCTAGCCTGGACGCGAAGGTTTCCGCAGGTGGGCGCGGGTAGGGAAATTGCGGGAACGGGGGCCCGGAAATGATTCCCGCCCCTTCGGGTGATTGTTCATACCGCTCACCGCGTCCCCAGGCAGGCTGCACCCCGGTCAGGGCGGGGAGTCGCGAGCGGGACGCCCGGGCCGGCTGGAATTGTCCACTATGGACACAAACGCCGGAGATTTCCCAACCGTGATCAGCGCGATCCGGTGTGAAAGATTCGTGGATCTTTGTGTCCCGGTGATCCGTTTCGTCGCGTAGGCTCCTCGCGTTTGTGTTGATGGCCTGCACCAAGGAGTTCGCGTGCGCCCTCGTCACTGGGGATCCCTGTTGTGCGTGCTGACAGCGGCTGTCGCCGTGCTGTCCGCGCCTGCCGCCGCGCAGCCCGCGGCCCGGCCGGTCGCGCCGAAGGCGTCGACGGTCGCGCTCGCGAACGCGCCCGAGGTGGCGCCGGGCGCGCGGGAAGTGCCTGCGCAGGAGGAGTTTTCGCTGGCCGGGCTCACCTGGCGGGGCGCGGCGCCGGACACGGTGTCGGTGCGGTGGCGGTCCGCGGTGGGCGGGTGGAGCGACTGGCGCGCGGTCGACCGGCAGGACTCCGGCCGTGACGGCGCACCGGCGCCGTCCACCACCGAGCCGATCTGGACCGGTCCGGCGGACCGGCTGCAGGTGCGCGCCGAACGCGGCGGCGCCCCGGTGACCGCCGAGCTGTCCGCCGTGCTGGTCGACCCCGGGACGTCCCCGGCGGACGCGATGGTCGCGCAGGCCACGGGCGTGCCGTCGATGCCGGCCGTCGTGACCAGGGCGCAGTGGGGCGCCGACGAATCGCTGATGACCTGGCCGCCGGAGTACGCGCCCACCGTCAAGGCGGTGACGCTGCACCACACCGACAACAGCAACGACTACACCTGCGACCAGTCGGCGGAGCTGGTGCGCGGCATCTACTACTACCACGCGGTCACCAACGGCTGGGGCGACATCGGCTACAACGCCCTGGTGGACAAGTGCGGCACCGTGTTCGAGGGCCGCGCGGGCGGGCTGAACCTGCCCACGATCGGCGCGCACGCGGGCGGGTTCAACACCTCCACCTTCGGTATCTCGATGCTCGGCACGTACACCACGGTCGTACCGACCGAGGCGACGCTGGACGCGGTGGCGCGCCTGACGGCGTGGAAGCTGGGCAACGGCTACACCGACCCGTCCGGGTCGACCACGCTGATCAGCCGGGGCGGCGGCACGTCGAAGTACCCGGCAGGCACCGAGGTGACGCTGCCGACCGTGTTCGGGCACCGGGACGTCGGCGCCACCGAGTGCCCCGGCGACGCCGGGTACGCCCAGCTGCCCGCGCTGCGCACGCGCGCCACGGAGCTGGCCGGGGACTGGCGGTCCAGCCCGGTGCACCAGAAGTGGGTCGCGGTCGGCACGGCCGCGGCGGGCCCGGTGTACGCGGTCGAGGCGGACTGGCCGGGCGGCGGCCGGGCGACGACCTTCGGCGCCGGCGGTTCGACGATCGCGTGGCGCTCGGACCTGGGCGCGTACTGGGTGCGCGGCGCGATCCACGGCACGTTCACCGCGCTGGGCGGGCCGTCGCTGTTCGGCTACCCGACGACGGACGAGCGCGGCACGCCCGACGGGGTGGGCCGGTACAACCACTTCAGCGACAACGCCTCGATCTACTTCACCCCGGACACCGGCGCCCACGGCATCCACGGGCCGATCCGCGACAAGTGGGCCGCGCGCGGCTGGGAGAGCGGACTCGGATATCCGCGCACGGACCAGAAGGTGACGCCCGACGGCGTGGGCCGCTACAACCACTTCACCGGGAACTCGTCGATCTACTGGACGGCGGACACCGGCGCGCAGGCGGTCCAGGGCGCGATCCGCGACACCTGGTCGGCGCTGGGGTGGGAAACCAGCCCGCTGGCCTACCCGACGACCGACGAGCGCGCCACGCCGGACGGAGTGGGCCGGTACAACCACTTCAACGGCAGCGGCGGCGGCTCGATCTACTGGACGCCGGGGACCGGCGCCCGCGCGATCTACGGCGCCATCCGGGCGCGGTGGAGCGCGCTCGGATGGGAAGCGGGCCCGCTCGGCTACCCGACGACGAACGAGCTGGTGACCCCCGACGGAGTGGGGCGGTACAACCACTTCAACGGCAGCGGCGGCGGATCCGTCTACTGGTCGCCCGGCACCGGCGCGCACGCGATCTACGGCGTGATCCGCTCGCACTGGGCCTCGCTGGGCTGGGAGACGTCCTGGCTGGGCTACCCGACGAGCGACGAGTACGGCGTCGCGGGCGGACGGCGCAGCGACTTCCAGGGCGGCTACATCGTGTTCTCCTTCGCCACCGGCAAGGCGACCGCCTACCGCTACTGAACGGCGGCCGCCGGGGCCGGTTCCGCGTCGCGCAGGACGAGGAAGTCCGCGACGAAGCAGGCGATCGCGCCCCCGGCGGTGCGGCCGATCCAGGTCGGGTACGAGCCGTCGCCCCAGCCGCTGGGGAACCCGACGAGCGTGGCGCCCGACGCCGGATCGGCCACCTGCGCCGCCGAGCCGCCGCTGAGCCCGGCGAAGGTGTCCTTGACCGACTCCCGGAGGATGCCCTCCATCGCGCCGAGGGCGTCGGCGTCGACGAAGCACCCCAGGCCCGCGTCCACACTGAACCCGTAGAACCGCCCGTCGCCGAGCAGCAGCGGATCCTGCCCCGGTCCGAGCGCCGGTTCCCACGACACGACGGGCTCCGCGGAGACGGCCGGCCGGGCCGCGGCCACGCGCTCGTGGCCGGGATCGCCGGCGAACCGCACCACCGCCAGGTCCACGGGGTACTCGCCCGGCGCGACGGTGGCGGTGAACGGTTCGACCCGGCCGTCCAGCCACCCCGGGTCCGCGGCGACCACCCGGCCGCTGGTCAGCCGGACGGTGCCGGCGCGGCGTACTTCGGTCTCGACCTCCCGGTCCGGCAGCGACCAGCGTCCTGGCCGGAAGAGCAGGTCCGCGTGGCGCGGCCGGAGCGGGACCGCGGGACGCCATGGCGGGTCGGCCGGTTCGTCCGGGCCGTGGTGCTCGCGTGTCCCGGCCGGCCGAGGAAGTCCGCCCACTCGCCGAACGGGGGAGCGGGCATGTGCAGGCCGTCGGCCGGTTTCCGCTCGATGGTCTCGCTCGTGCTGCCGCCGGGGATGCGGGTGGTGGTGCGGACCGTGCCGTCCGGGCGGAACGCGGACGCGCTGTGGTGGACGTGCCGTTCGTCGAACTCGGCCTGGTCCGGGTCGGCGTAGTGCCAGGCGGTGGAGCGCAGGCAGGACAACCGCCGGTCAGGCAGGAGGCGGAACTCGATCTCGCGGTCCCGCCTGCCGGTCTGGTCGAAGCGCCAGAACCGCGCGAAGTGGTGGGCCCAGGCGATTTCGAGCATCGCCTGCGGCCATTGCGCGTCCGGCGCGGCGAACACGACGGCGTACTGCTCGCCACGCCCGTCGCGGTCCCGGGCCGTGGCCGTGGTCAGCCGCCCAGCGGCACGTGCTCGTTCATGCGGGGCACTTTAGGGATGCCCAGTTTCCGGATTGAACGGCACCACCTGCCCGAACCGCACGAGTTCGCCGTAGTGCTCGGGCTTCACCGGTTCCAGCACGAGGTCCAGCAGGGCCGTCGCGGCCTGGGCGGGCGACGGGGCGTCGCGCACGTCCCACCACAGCGCGGAGGTCGGGGTGTTGATCATCCCCGGGCACACCGCGGCCAGCAGGATCCCCCGTGCGAGATCGGTGTCCCGGCGTTGTGTGGCGAGGGCACGCACGGCCGCGACCTGCGCGATCTTGGACGGGATGTTCACGAAACCCGGCCACGCGCCGGCTCGGGCGCTGCCGTCCTCGACCGCGTCCCGCCACGCGGCGACCTGCTCGTCCACCTCGTCGAGCGTGGTGAGGCCGTCGAAGCGGCGGTGCAGCACCGGGGCGAGGTGGTGCAGCGTGCCCAGCGAACTGGCGACCACGATGAGGCTGCCGTGGTCGCGCACCAGCGGCGCGAACGCCCGCAGCAGCCGCGTCGTGCCGAAGTTGTTCACCTCGGTGTAGGGCCGGATGATCGCGCGCGGGTCGTCGTCGGGGCCGACGCGCATGACGGCGTTGCCGAACACGATGTCGACCCCGCCGTGGCGTTCCCGCACCAGGCCGGCGAAGCGGGCGGCGGAATCCGGCTCGCCCACGTCGAAGATCTCGCCGCGGACGCGCGCGCCGCCGGCCGGCATGGCGTCCACGGCCTGCCGGACCCGGTCGGCGTCGCGACCGGTCAGGTACACGGTGTCCGCTGTGGACAGACGCTGGGCGAGGCCTTCGGCCAGTGCGAGGCCGAGCCCCTGGGTGGCTCCGGTGACTACCGCGACTCTGCTCATGGGCCCGACGCTAGGCTCGCCGCGGCCATCCGGGTAGCGAAAGAAGATCACTACGGGTATTCCTGTTCGTCATGGCCTTCACCGATGCTTCGCTCACCGCGCTGCGGGTCTTCCGCGAGGTGGCCGAGCGGGGGACGCTCACCGCCGCGGCGACCGCGCTCGGCTACACCCAGTCCGCGGTGTCCCGGCAGATCGCGGCACTCGAACGCGCCGCGGGGGCGCCGCTGCTGGAGCGCCGCCACGACGGCGTGCGGCTCACCCCGGCCGGGCGGGTGGTGGTGCGCCGCGCGGCGAGCGTCATCGACCAGATCGACGCCACCGCACGCGAGCTGGCCGGACTGCCGGACGAGCACGCCGTGGTGCGGCTGGGGTGGTTCGCCAGCGCCGGGGCCGGACTGGTGCCGCGGGCGCTGGCCGCGTTGCGGGAGACGCACCCGGCGATCAGCGTGGTGACCAGGGAGGGCAGCACACCGGCGCTGGTGCGGGCGCTGCGCGCCGGGACGCTGGACCTCGCGGTGATCGCGGCCGCGCCGCCGTTCCGCCCGCCGGACAGCGAAACCCCGGCGCTGGTGGTGCGGACGCTCGTCGAGCGCGGCCTGTGCGTCGCCGTGCCCGCGGCGCACCCGCTGGCGCGCGGGGAGTTCGTGGACATCGCGGACCTGCACGGGCAGCGATGGATCGCGGGCACGGGCGACGATCGGGTGATGGGGGTCTGGCCGGGGCTGGACGAGCGCCCCGAAATCGCCCACACCGCGCGCGACTGGCTGGCGAAGCTGCAGCTGGTCGCGGCGGGATGCGGCATCACGACGGCGCCCGCCTCACTCGCCCCGGTGGCGCCGGCGGGCGTGCGGGTGCTGCCGGTGCGCGGCGGACCGTCGGAACAGCGCCGCCTGCAGCTGGCCCGGATGCCGGGGCCGCAGCCGGAGGCAGCCGGGCGGGTGGCGGAGGCCCTGCGGGTGGCGGCGGTGGAGGCGGGGGCTTGATTGCGGGGGTTGGTTGTTGCCGGAGGCGGCGTGGTGGGGGGTGGTGCGGGCGGTGGTGGTGCACGGGGGACCCTCCGAATGCCGCCCGCAGGTGGCCGGGCCGCTGGGGCGGCTGCGGGCGGCAGGTGGGCGGGTGGCGGCGGGGTCGTGATTGCGGTGGGGGGTAGGTGGTTTGGCTGCTGCGGTC
>NZ_JBHZEN010000095.1:0-25522 GCF_050958625.1 Amycolatopsis sp. 3B14 | reverse complement strand
CCAACCCCCCCCACCCACCTACACTCCCCAGCCCCCCCCCCCCCCCCCCACCACCCCCCTCTCCCCCTCGGCGATCCCCCCCCCCCGGTGCCCAAGCGCGGTTCGCCCGCCACGACAGCCACCCCGAGCGCCGACACCGCGCCAGGCCGCGAGAAGACCCATGGTCCCCGCCGGGCAGAGCGCCTACCGCTGAGCCGGGGGAACCGCCCGGCTCGGCCGGCGAGCACGCCGGGCTCGCGCAGAGCGCCCTTCGTGCCGCCGCGGGCCGGTCCTGAGCGGCGCAGCACTACGCGCGAGCCGCCAGGAACTCGTCGATCTCCTGGCGGTTAGGCGCAGTGGCCGGGCCGGGGCGGAGCACGGCCATCGCGGCGGCGGCATTCGCCCGATGGGCCGCCATGGCCAGGTCCGCTCCGGCCAGCAGCTCCGCCGCGAGGACTCCGCAGTGCGCGTCGCCCGCGCCGTTGGTGTCCACGGGCTCCACCGGGAAACCCGGGATCGTCCGCACCTCGCCGTTCTCGGCCAGCAGGCAGCCGGCGGGGCCGTCGCGGACGACGACCGTTCCGCCGAGCGCCAACGCGGCCTCCGTCAGCGAGTCCTTTCCGGACAGTTCGCGAGCCTCGGCGGCGTTGCAGCTCAGGATGTCCACGTGCGGCAGCACGAGGTCCAGCGGCAGGTCGGCGGCGAGCGGGCCGGGGTCGAGCAGCACCCGCGCCAGCACGGTCGGCAGCCACGCCGCCAGCGCCGCGCGGTTCGGCGCGTGCGCCAGCGAGTACCCGCTGACGTACACCAAGTCGTCCGCCGCCACCCGCACGTCGTCCAGCCGCCCCGGCGCGAGCATCCCCTCGGCGCCGGTCCCGGTCACGAACGTCCGCTCACCACCGGAATCGACCAAGACCACGCACACCCCGGTGTCCACATCGGACAACGGAGCCTGGGCCACCCCGATTCCCTCCGCCGCCAGCGCCGCCCGGACCGCGTCGCCGAACCGGCCCGTTCCGTGGGCGCCGGCGTAGACCACTTCGGCGCCGGAGCGGGCCGCGGCGGCCATCACGTTGAAGCCGCCACCGGGCGTGAGGTCCATCCCATCCGCCAGCACGTCACCGCCGCGCCGCGGCAGCTCCGGCACCCGCAGCACCAGGTCGACGATCACCTGTCCGGTATGGACGAGCCTGCTCACCGCGACGCCGTCCGCGCACCGCCGAGCAGCCCGTACAGGCCGCCGGCCACGACGAGCGTGATCAGCCAGCCCAGCCCGTTCTGGCCCGGCCAGGTGTTCGCGAACGGCCCGGTGAACCACACGTCCTCGCCGGTGCCCGCGGTGGTGAACAGGTACCCGGTGACGATGCCCGCGGCCCACGCCAGCAGCGCGCGCGGCTCGATGCCGGCCCGGTACCAGTACACGCTGGTGCGGCGCAGGTCCATCAGCCCGGCCGGGTCGTAGTGCCTGCGGCGCAGCATGTCCACGCCGAACACGCCGACCCACGCGGTGATCGGCACCGCGAGCAGGCTGATGAACGCGATGAACGGCCCGTAGAAGTTGTCCGCGACCAGCATGAAGTACGCGGCCCCGGCGAAGGTGACGATCACGTCGACCACCACCGCGTACACCCGCTTGATCCGGATGCCCAAGGTCAGCGTGGTCAGTCCCGCGGAGTACACCGACAGGTGGTTGGACAGCAGGAGCCCGCCGAACGCGGCCAGCAGGTACGGGACCGCCATCCACGCGGGCAGCATCGACCGGATCGCGGCGACCGGGTCGTCGGCCTGCGCGAGCGTGGGGTCGCCCGCGGAGAGCAGGCTGCCAAGGCCGATCAGGAGCACCAGCGGGATCCCCGCGCCCGCCGCGGCGGACAGCACGAGCGACCCGTTGCGCACCGCGGGCGACTGGTAGCGCGACATGTCGGCCGAGGCGTTCGCCCAGCCGATGCCGGTGCCGGCCGCGATCGTCCCGACCCCGGCGATCATCGCGCCCACCGACGCCGGCTCGGCGGCCCCGACCGCGCTCCAGTCGATGGTCGCGACCAGGTTCACCGCGACCACGATGTTGAGCGCGCCGAAGATCCACGTCGCCCAGCGCTGCACGGCGACCAGCACAGCGTGCCCGAGCCCGGACACCACCACGGTGCACGCGACGAACACCGCGATGCAGGCGATGGTCAGCACCGGCGTGGCCTTCGCGTCCGACGCGGTGCCGAACACGATGGCGCACAGGGACAACAGGGCGAACGCGGCGGTCGTGGTGTTGACCGTCTCCCAGCCCAGCCGCGACAGCAGCGACACCACGGTCGGCCCGGCGTTGCCGTGCACGCCGAACACCGCGCGGGACAATGTCAGGCCTGGCGCTCCCCCGCGCCGCCCGGCGATCGACACCGCGCCGACGATCGCGAACGACCCGACCGACCCGATCACCGCGACGATCGCGGCCTGCCAGAACGTCAGCCCCTGGATCGCGACCAGCGTCGCGCCGAGCGGCAGACCGAGGATGGAGATGTTCGCGGCGAACCACACCCAGAACAGCTGCCCGGGCCTGCCGGTGCGTTCGGCCTCGGGGACCGGTTCGATGCCGCGCGTCTCCAGTGCACCCGCGCGGGACTCGACAGCGGTGTCAGTCGCCATGTCACTTCCTTCCACGAATTTCCAGCAGCCCGTCGACGACGGGGCCGAGGTCCAGCCGGTTGACCGTGAGAACGGTGCCGACCGGTCCGGCGGGCAGTCCGGCGAAGCCGTGCTGCGCGCCGAGGATCGCGCCGCACATCGCGGCGACGGTGTCGGTGTCGCCGCCCAGTCCGGCGGCGAGGGTGAGGGCGTCGGCGGGCCGGTCGCCCAGCGCCTGCGCCAGCGCGAGCGCCGCGACCACCGATTCCTGCGCCGCGACCGAGGTGCCGATCACCTGGTAGACGGCGTCAGCGAGGGTCGCGGTGTCCATTCCGGACACCCAGTCGCGAGCCCAGCGGATGCGCGCCGCGATGTCGCCGCCCGCGCTCCAGGCGCCGCGGCCGGCACCGGCGGCAGCCGCCGCCTCGGCGTGGTCGAGCGCTTCGGGCAGGGACGCGCCGTCCACTCCCGCGGAGACGGCCGCCGCGATGGCCGCGGCCGCGGCGATGCCGAGGCTCGAGTTGTGTGTGACCAGACTGGCTTCGGTCACGGCGTCCAGCAGGCGGTCCAGCTCCGGCGGGGTCGCGATCGCCACCGGCGTGATCCGCATGGCGGCGCCGTTCGTGCTGCCCCCGCGCCCGGCCTCGGCCGGGTCGGCGCCCGACTGGAGCAGGTCCAGCGCGCGTTTCGTGGACGGGCCGAGCAGGTCGGCCGAGCCGCGCCGGATCATGTCGGCTTCCCAGTCGAGCAGCGCGCGGGCGAACACCAGCGGGTCGATCCGGCCGTCGCCGTCGATGAGCAGCCGCGCCAGCAGCAGGGCCTGTTCGGTGTCGTCGGTGATGGACCCGGCCGGCATGCCGGGCGCGATCGGCTGGTCCGCCACGGCGTCCACGAGCGTGTCGATCCGCCCGTAGCGGCGGGTGATTTCGGTTCGCGACATCGACTGCGTCGGCATGCCCAGCGCGTCGCCGAGGGCGAGCCCGGCGAACGCGCCGAGCGCCCGGTCCCGCGCGCTCACCGGCGGCCGAACGTGAGGTGGAACTGGAACCGCGCCGGGTCCAGGAGGCTGACGACGTGCTCGACGAGACCACCCGCCGCGTCGGTGCTCGTGCGGACCGCGCGGAGGAACAGCGTGCCTGGCGGCCGTTCCAGCAGCGCCGCGGTCTCCGGGGTCAGCGCCTCGGTGCCGATCCACTGCTCACCACCTTCGGCGCGCAGACCGGCGTCGGCGAGCGTCGCGGTCAGCGAGCCGCGCACCAGGCCTCGCTCCGGCAGCCCGGCGAGCGCGCCGGTGCCCGGGACGAGCGCGACTTCCAGCGACACCGGGCCGGCGGCCTGGTCGCGGCGCAACCGGCGGATCGAGACGAACGACTCGACCCCGAAGCGCTCGGCGAGGGCGTCGTCGCGGACGTGCTCGATCGCCAGCAGGTCGGTGGTGATCTCGAACCCGGACCGGGCGAGCGCGGTGGCCCAGCCGACGGCCTGGTCCAGCTCGACGCCGTCGAAGGTGACGAACGAACCGACACCGCTCTCCGTCGCGATCAGCTCGCGCCGCTGCAGTTCGGACAGGGCGCTGCGGACCGTGCCCCGGCTGACCTGGTACCGCTGCGCCAGCTGGTGCTCCCCGGGCAACCGCTCACCGCGCGCCAGCCTGCCCGTCCGGATCTGCTCGGCGAGATCGGTGACCAGGCGGTGCCGCTTGGAAAAACCGACCTGTTCAGTCCTGTCCATACCTGTACATTACCCCGGACAGGTGACGGAACGCGAGCCCACCCGAATGGCGGCGGCACGCTGACCCGCCCGGAGCTATGAACTACCCATGCGCCGCAGCATGTTCGTCCTCCTGGTCGCCGCCTGCACGTTGCTCGCCTCGACGCTCACCGCGTCCGCGCAACCCCGCTACCGGCACTACGTCGCGCTCGGCGACTCCTACACGGCGGGCCCACTGATCCCGCTGCAGCGCGTGGACCCCGTCGGCTGCCTCCGCTCGACCGGGAACTACCCGTCGCTGCTGGCGATCGCCTTGCGGGTCGGCGCGTTCACCGACGTCTCGTGCAGCGGCGCGGACACCCACGACATGGTCGCCCCGCAGGACGTTGTCCTCGGCCCGAACCCACCGCAACTGGACGCCCTGCGCCCGGACACCGACCTGGTCACGCTCGGCATCGGCGGCAACGACTACGGCGTTTTCGGCACGATCATCGACACCTGCCCGGGCCTGCGCGCCTCCGATCCCACCGGCAACCCCTGCGAGCGCCACTTCACCGTCGACGGCGTCGACACCATCAAGGCCCGGCTGCCGCAGACGCAGGCGAACGTCACCGCCGTGCTCGGCGAGATCCACGACCGTGCCCCGGAGGCCGAGGTGCTGGTGATCGGCTACCCGCGCATCGCGCCGCCGTCGGGCACCTGCCCGGACGTGCTGCCCTTCGCCGACGGCGACTACCCGTGGCTCAACAGCGTGGAGGAAGAACTCAACGCGGCGTTGGAAAAGGCGGTCGCGGACGACGGTGACGCGTCCTATGTGGACACTTTCGGGCCGTCACTGGGCCACGACGCGTGCGCCCCGCCGGGGCAGGCGTGGATCAACGGCAAGGACCTCAAGCCGTGGGCCGCGAACTACCACCCTTTCTTCACCGGGATGCAGGGCGTCGCCGCGGTGACGTACGCGCAACTACGCGATTGACCGCTCGAACCCGAGGTGGTTCGGCAGCTGCCAGGTCATCGACACCGTGGTGCCCTCGTCGGTCGCCATGACCTCTACGTGCCCGGCGAGCCCGCGGATGAGCCGGAGCCCGCGGCCGTCGGACATCGAGCGCCCCGGCGGCGGTGTCTTCCAGCGACCGCGGTCGATGACGGTGACGGCGATCAGGTCGTGGTCCCGGCTCGCGTGCAGTTCGACCGGGCCGTCCGTGCCCTCCGGGTAGGCGTGGGTCACCGAGTTCGTCAGCGCCTCGTAGCCGGCGAGACCGATCGCGTGCGCGAGGTGACCCGGGAGGTCGAGGTCCTGCGCCCAGCGCACGAGCTCGTACCGCAGCGCCGTGATGTCACGGGGCGAAGCGGGCCAGCGGCAGTGCAGGCTGGTCTCGGTGCACCCCGACGGCCTGGGAGTCCTGTCCATCGGTCTTCCCCACTCGAACACCTACAGGTTCGTCCATCTTCACACCTCCGAGTGAACCGCTGAAGGGTCCTTGTGCCCTTCCCTGGCAATTGCACTGATTTGCCGTTTCCAACGCCGACCGGTGGCGGAACCGTTCGCGCCGCACCCCCGTCACAGCTCCGGTTCGTGATCAACTGGGAGCGGTGACGTGTCGTACAAGGTGACGGGTGTTCTGGCGGCGGCCTGTGCGGTCGTGGTGCTCGCCGGATGTGGTTCCGACGGCGGGCGAGCGGCTGCGCCGCCCGTGTCCAGCAGCTCGGCGCCGTCCGCGCCGCGGGAACCGCTTCCGGCCGAGTTCGACGCCGCCCGCGGCTGGTCGATCAGCGCGGACCAGGACGTCGAGTTCGCGCACCCGACCGGCGCGCCGGAAGCCCGCCTCTTGCTGGTGCGGGCGAGCGGGCCGGACGGGGTGCACGTGGTCGCGCACGACGCCGTCACCGGGGCGGTCCGGTGGCGCAGCGTGCCGGTGCCGGAACCGGAGGGCGACCTGGACTCCACCGTGTTCGTGACCAGCGACGGCGGGCGCGAGTACGCGGTGCTGGCCACCACCGGCACGGGCGAGGACAACGGCGTCGACAAGCCCGCGCGGAGCACGCACCTCTACGTGTACGGCACGGACTCGTCCGGCACGGCGGTCACGCCCGAACGGGACGTCAGTCTGCCCGTCAGGTCCGGCGACTACTGGGCGCAATCCGACGGCCGCGTGTTCCTGGAGAACGGCGACACGGTGACCGTGGTGCGCGTCGCGGACGGCAGCATGACCAGCTACCCGGAGGACGACGCCGGGCTGCGCCCGCCGAAGGAGTGCCCGCACGCCATCGGATCGTGCGCCGACCGGATGGCCGTGGTCGCGGCGACCGCGAGCGGGCCGCTGGTGCAGGGCTTCCAGTCGTTCTGGGTACCGGGCGCGTGGATCAGCGACGACGTCAAGCCGGCAGGCGCGAGCTCGAACGAGGGTTTCCGCAACGTCGAGGTCGTCGGTTCCCCCGACGGGCAGTCGGTCCTCGTCGGCTGGCCGACCGAGGACCCCACCGAGTGGTTGTGGGCGCTGCACGACGCCGCCACCGGGCAGGTTCGCGGCTCCGTGAAGTGCGACCTCGACGGCGCGACCGCCCGCGGTCCGTCCGGCCTCGAACCGGTGGTCTCCGGCCACTACCTGCTCGCCGGTCGCGTCGCGTTCGACCTGTCGACCGGGCAGGGCCGCTGCTTCGCCGAGACTTCGGACCGGCGCGCGATCGAGCTGACGGCGATCGGCGGCGACACCGCCTACGGCACCGCGGGCAGCGACGACACGCCGGTGAGCGTGTCCCTGAGCACCGGCAAGGCGACGCCGCTGCCCGACGGCACCAAGGTCCCGGACGGCGTCGCGGCCGGCTCGGCGTACCTGGGCACGGCCACCAACGGCGGCGAGCGCATCCTCGTCTACCCGCCCGCCTAGAGTGAGCCGATGACCAGGGGTGATCTGGGGCCGCCCAGCCTGAACGCGGACGAGAAGACGACGCTCGTGACCTTCCTCGATTACCTGCGGGAATCGATCATCGCGAAGGCAGACGGCTTGCCGGACGAGGCAGCGCGCACCGCCGGGGTCCCGTCCGGCACGAGCCTGCTGCGGCTCGTGAAGCACCTGATCGCGGTCGAGCACAACTGGTTCGTGTGGGCCTACGCGGGCGAAGAGGTCGAGCTGTGGGACGACGAAGCGTTCCCCGGGCCCGCGGACACCGCCGAAACGCTGTTCGCCGAGTACCGCGCGATGGTCGAACGCTGCGACGCGATCATCGCCGCCTGCCCGGATCTGGACCGCCCGGGCGTGCGATCGCTGCGGAAGACCGAGCCGCCGTCGATGCGCTGGCTGCTCGTGCACATGATCGAGGAGACCGCGCGGCACGCCGGGCACGCCGACATCCTGCGCGAACAGGCCGACGGCTCCGTCGGCCGGTGACGGCTCCGGGACGCGCGCCTCGGTGAGTGTCCTGCAGGCGCGGTACGGCGGCTCCGCCCTGCGCGACCTCGGCCCCATCCCGAGTGGGGCGCGGCCGACTACGTGCGGACCGTCCGGCGGCAGGTTCCCGCGGAGTTCGACGCCGGATTGGCGGTTCGCCACCTCGCCTGGATCGGAGCTGCGGTGCCGGACTCCACCTTCACCCTCCGCACGCTGGACTCCACCCTCCGGTTGCCGAAATCCTCGACAGCATCACCTGAACCCACGACCGGACGGCGCCGGGACGGGCGCGGGGCCCGTCCCGGACCGCGCGCTCAGGCCGTGGGCAGCGAACCCAGGCGCGCGGTGAGCCGCTCGATGTCGGCTGCCGCCGCGTCCCGGCGCACCTTGATCTTCTCGACCACGTCGGCGGGCGCCTTGTCCAGGAACGCCTGGTTGCCGAGCTTGCCCTCGGTCTGCTTGAGCTCCTTCTGCGCCGCGGCCAGGTCCTTCTCCAGCCGCTTGCGCTCGGCCGCCACGTCGACCGCGCCGGACAGGTCCAGCTCGACGTGCACGTTCCCGCTGGACAGGCTCACCTCGACCGAGGCGGACGCCGTGAAACCGTCCTCCGGGGCGGTCAGCCGCGCCAGCGCACGCACCGCTTCCTCGTGCGCGGACACGTCGGCGAAGCCCGCGCCGTTGACGTGCGCCGCCACGCGCTGGCCCGGCTTGAGGCCCTGGTCCGACCGGAACCGGCGGATCTCGGTGATCAGCTTCTGCACGTCGGCGATGCGGGCGTCGGCCGCCGCGTCGGCGTAGGAGCCGTCCGCCTTCGGCCAGTCGGCGATGACGACCGACTCGCCGCCGGTCAGCGCCCGCCACAGCTTCTCGGTGATGAACGGGATCACCGGGTGCAGCAGCCGCAACACCGTGTCGAACACGTGCCCCAGCACCGCGCGCGTGCTGTCGGCCCGCTCACCGGCGATCTGGACCTTCGCCAGCTCCAGGTACCAGTCGCACAGCTCGTCCCAGGTGAAGTGGTAGAGCCGGTCGACGGCCTTGGCGAACTGGAAGTCCTCCAGCAGTTCGTCCACTTCGGACACGGTGCTCGCGAGGCGGCCGAGGATCCAGCGGTCGGCCTCGGTCAGCTCCGCGGCGGGCGGCAGCGGCGTCGCCACGGTGGCGCCGTTCATCAACGCGAACTTGGTGGCGTTCCACAGCTTCGTGCAGAAGTTGCGCGACCCGGCGGCCCACTCCTCGGCCAGCGCCATGTCCGAACCGGGGTTCGCGCCGCGGGCCAGCGTGAACCGGGTGGCGTCCGCGCCGTAGCTGTCCATCCAGTCCAGCGGGTCGATGACGTTGCCGCGCGACTTCGACATCTTCTTGCCCTGCGCGTCGCGGATCAGGCCGTGCAGGTAGACGTGGTCGAACGGCTGGACGTCGCCGCCGCCGTACAGGCCGAACATCATCATCCGGGCGACCCAGAAGAACAGGATGTCGTAGCCGGTGGACAGGACGCTGGTCGGGTAGAACTTCGCCAGGTCCGGCGTCTCCTCCGGCCAGCCGAGCGTCGACAGCGGCCACAGGCCCGAGGAGAACCAGGTGTCCAGGACGTCCGGGTCCTGCGTCCAGCCCTCGCCGGACGGCGGCTGCTCGTCCGGCCCGACGCACACCGTCTCGCCGTTCGGCCCGTACCAGACCGGGATGCGGTGGCCCCACCACAACTGGCGCGAGATCGTCCAGTCGTGCATGTTGTCGACCCAGTCGAAGTAGCGCTTCTCCAGCTCCGGCGGGTGGATCTTGGTGCGGCCGTCGCGGACCGCGTCGCCGGCCGCGCGGGCCAGCGGCTCGACCTTGACCCACCACTGCAGCGACAGCCGCGGCTCGACGACCGTGTCGCACCGCGAGCAGTGCCCGACGGCGTGCAGGTACGGGCGCTTCTCCGCGACGATCCGGCCCTGCTCGCGCAGCGCCGCGACGATCGCAGGGCGCGCCTCGAACCGGTCGAGCCCCTGGAACGGGCCGGGCACGGTGATCGTGGCGCGCTCGTCCATGATCGTCGGCATCGGCAGGTCGTGGCGGCGGCCGATCTCGAAGTCGTTCGGGTCGTGCGCCGGGGTGACCTTGACGGCGCCGGTGCCGAACTCGGGGTCGACGTGCTCGTCGGCGATGACCGGGATGCGGCGGCCGGTCAGCGGCAGCTCGACCTCGGTGCCGACCAGGTGCTTGTACCGCTCGTCGTCCGGGTGGACGGCGACCGCGGTGTCACCCAGCATCGTCTCGGCACGGGTGGTGGCCACGACGATCGAGTTTTCGCCGTCGCCGTAACGGATGGAGACGAGCTCGCCCTCGTCCTCGGAGTGCTCGACCTCGATGTCCGACAGCGCGGTGAGGCACCGCGGGCACCAGTTGATGATGCGCTCGGCGCGGTAGATCAGGCCGTCGTCGTAGAGGCGCTTGAACATGGTCTGGACGGCGCGGGACAGGCCCTCGTCCATGGTGAAGCGCTCACGCGACCAGTCGACGCCGTCGCCGAGGCGGCGCATCTGGCCGAGGATCTTGCCGCCGTACTCGGCCTTCCAGTCCCAGACGCGCTCGACGAACTTCTCGCGGCCGAGGTCGTGGCGCGACTTGCCGGACTTGGCCAGCTCGCGTTCGACGACGTTCTGGGTCGCGATGCCGGCGTGGTCCATGCCCGGCAGCCAGAGGACCTCGTAGCCCTGCATGCGGCGGCGGCGCGTCATCACGTCCATCAGGGTGTGGTTGAGCGCATGCCCCATGTGCAGGCTGCCGGTCACGTTCGGCGGCGGCAGCACGATGGTGAACGGAGGCTTGTCCGACCCGGCGTCGGCCGTGAAGTAGCCCGCGTCTACCCACCGCTGGTAGAGGGCGGCTTCTTCGTCGGCCGGGTTCCACGCGGCCGGGAGGGCGGGCTGCTGGTCAGGGGCGTTCTCCGTCACAACCGGTAAGTGTACGAACCTGCTAATCAGCGCCGCATCCGCATTGCCTCCGGGGCCGGTGACGATCTTGGGCCGGGGGCTGCGGGTCCGAAATGGACGGCTTCGCACACACCCTGGACGACGCGCGGCCGGCGCCCTGGCGGCCGAGAACGGCCCTGGTGACGGCAGTCACACCGGCCCTCGCGCGGCCGGCTTCATGGTGCGCCGGGGCGACCCTGATCGCACCGTTGTTTGCGGATCGGTCTCAGGACGCGCGCACCCCGTAACGATCTCCGCAGCCGGTCGATCAGAAGGCGAGATCGAACCGGAAGGCAGGTCCGAAGTGGACGACTACGACATCGCGCAGCACCCGGATCTGCGGGACCCCGACTGGCAGCGGCGCGCGGTGAAGCAGGCGCGGGCCGGCGTGCGCCGCCAGCGCCGGACGGGCAAGCGGCTCGCCTGGACCGGCGTGTCGCTGGTCGTCGTGGCCGGGGCGGTGTTCGGGCTTGTCCAGTGGGGCCGCTCGACGTCCGCCCACTACGACGGCAGCGCGCCCCCACCGGCCGAAATGCGCCCGACGGCGCCGAGCGTGCTGCCCGACATCGCACGGGTGAACCTGGAGCGCCCGTTCGACGGCACTCCCGCCGAGACGTGGAGCGAGTCGGTGGACGGGCTGCTGGCCCCGCCGCCCGCTCCGGTCGGTGGGTTCTCCGCCGGCGAGGTCACTGCGGCAGTCGGCCAGGTTCGGGAGGTCATCCGGGCGGGTAGGCTCGACCGGCGCACCATCGAGGGTCGCGACGGGTCGCTGCTGCTGAACCTGCTGGCCCCGAACGCCCGACGCGAGTTCGCCAAGGCCATCAACGACCGCACGGAGGACTTCCGGTCCGTGGTCAGCTTCGCCGAAGACGGCTACCGGCTGCTCCCGGCAGGCCCGCGGATCGCGGGCACCATCACCGCGGCCCCGGGAGACGAAGCGAACAGGCTGGCCCTGCACGCGGACTACTCGGTCGCCTACGCGTTCGACCCCGGCAGCTACGCGCCGATCATGAGCCCCGCCGACATCGACGTGTTCATCCGCTACGAGGTGGACTTCGAACTGGTCCGGGGCTCCTCCTTCCAGAAGAACGACCGCGGTCTGTGGGTGACGACGACCCGGGGGATCGTCTACTCGATGGCCTGCGGGCCGGCCAAGCGGGGCTACCTCGCACCGGCCTACAGCGAGCCCGGTCCCGTCACGCAGGACACCTCGGGCTTCGACGAGGCGGCGATGTACGACGTGACCAAGCCGATGCCGGAGTTCACCGGCGGCTGCGAGTAACCACTTCGACAGCCCAGACTCAACAGTCTAGGCTGTCTATATGACCCGGGTACCGAACGACGCTGCGCGTCTCGCCGGTGCGGTGCGCGCCGTCGTCGGGCAGTTGCACCGCCGGTTGCGCCAGGTGGACAACGCGGGCGTCCTGACGCCCTCGCAGTCGGCCGTGCTCGCGCGGCTGCACCGGGACGGCCCGGCCACGCAGGCGCAGCTCGCGGCGGCGGAGCACGTCCGGCAGCAGTCCATGGCGGCCACGCTGGGCGCGCTGGACGAGCTGGGCTACCTCAGCCGCACCCGCGACCCGCGCGACGGGCGGCGCGTGCTCGTCGCCCTGTCGGACCTGGGCGAGAAGACCGTGCGGGGCGTGCACCAGCACCGCGAGGAGTGGCTGGCGCGCGCCCTGACCGACGACCTCACCGCCGAGGAGCGCCGCAAGATCGACGAAGCGCTGCCCCTGCTCGCGAGGCTGGCGCAGCGATGAGGAAGTGGTGACCACGTCCCAGCGGACGACACAGCTCACGCGAACCGCCTACCCGCCGCGCATGGTCCTCCCCCTGGTGGCCAGCGCGGTGCTCAACCCCGTCAACTCCACCCTGATCGCCGTGGCGCTGGTGCCCATCGGCCAGGCGTTCGGCGCCGGGCCAGGGGAAACCGCCTGGCTGATCACCTCGCTGTACCTGGCCACGGCCGTCGGGCAACCCGTCGTCGGGCTGTTCGTCGACCGGTTCGGCGCGCGGCGCGTGCTGCTGGCCGGCTCGGTGACCGTGTTCGCCGCCGGCGTCGGCGGCCTGCTCGCGTTCTCGCTGGGCTGGCTGGTCGCGGTCCGGGTCGTGCTCGGCATCGGCACCTGCGCCGGCTTCCCCGCCGCGATGGCGGTGCTGCGCAAACGCGCCGACGCCACCGGCGGCGGCGTGCCGAGCCGCGTCCTGTCGGTCCTCGCGATGTCGTCGCAGACCGTCATGGTCATCGGCCCGACGCTGGGCGGCGCGCTGATCGGGCTGGCCGGCTGGCCGGCGATCTTCGCGGTCAACATCCCGCTCGCCGCGGTCGCGTTCGTGCTCGCGCTCGTCTGGGTGCCCAAGGACCCGCCGCGCGCCGGACGGCGCGAGCCGATCGACGTGGCCGGAATCGCCCTGTTCTCCGCGACCCTGCTCGCGGTGCTCCTCTACGTGATGGCGCCGGCGGTGTCCGACCTGTACCTGCTCGGCGTCGCGCTGGTACTGGGCGCCCTGTTCGTCCGGGTCGAGCTGCACGCCGAGCGTCCGTTCGTCGACCTGCGGATGCTGGCGGGCAACCGCCCGCTCCTGCGTACCTACCTGCGCCAGGCGCTGGCGTTCCTCATCGTCTACTCGATCATGTTCGGCTACGTCCAGTGGCTCGAATCCGCGCGCGGGCTCACCGAATCGACGGCGGGCGCGCTGCTGACCCCGATGTCGGTGGCCGCCGTGCTGGCCGCGGCGTCGGCGGGCAAGCCGGCGCGGCTCAAGGGGCGGCTGGTCGTCAACTCGCTGGCGCTGCTCGCCGGGTCGGTGCTGCTGCTGTTCGTGCACGACGGCACGTGGATCGGCGCGCTCGTGGTGCTCGCCGCGGTGTTCGGGCTGGGCCAGGGCCTGACGAGCGTGACCAACCAGACCGTCCTCTACGGCCAGGTGCCGCCGGAGGTGATGGGCACCGCGAGCGGTCTGTTCCGCACGGCGCAGTACCTCGGCGCGATCGGGTCGTCGACGCTGATCGCGCTGTGCTTCGGCGACCACGCCACCTCGCACGGCCTGCACGAACTGGCCGCGGCGCTCATCGTGATCGGCGCCGTGCTATTCACGGTCACGGTGACCGACCGGCAACTCGGTACTCGCGCGAACGCAGGCGCTGACGCAAGATAGTGGACGTGACACGCAACGCTCCTCGCGCCGACATCGACGAAGCCGCCCTCGAAGTGCACAAGCCCAAGGAGTGGGCGGCGGGCATCCCGGGAGTGGCGGTGTCGCTCCTGCGTGGTGTCGAGCAGATGGGCGCCGGCCGCACGGTGAAGACCCTCCGCCTGCTCAACCAGCGCGACGGTTTCGACTGCCCCGGCTGCGCCTGGCCCGAACCGCGCGCGGAGGACGGTGAGCACCGCAAGCTCGCCGAGTTCTGCGAGAACGGTGCGAAGGCGGTCGCCGAGGAGGCCACGAAGCGGCGCGTCGGGCGGGAGTTCTTCGCCCAGCACCCGGTCGAGGAGCTGCACGGCCGCACCGACTACTGGCTCGGGCAGCAGGGCAGGCTCACCGAGCCGGTGGTGCTGCGCGAGGGCGGCACGCACTACGAGCCGATCTCCTGGGACGAGGCGTTCCGGCTGATCGCGGGCAAGCTCAAGGAGCTGGACAGCCCGGACGAGGCGATCTTCTACACCTCCGGCCGCACCAGCAACGAGGCCGCGTTCCTGTACCAGCTGCTGGTGCGCTCGTTCGGCACGAACAACCTGCCGGACTGCAGCAACATGTGCCACGAGTCCTCCGGCGCGGCGCTGTCGGAGGCCTACGGCATCGGCAAGGGCTCGGTGAGCCTCGCCGACATCCACCACGCCGACCTGATCGTCGTCGTCGGCCAGAACCCGGGCACCAACCACCCGCGCATGCTGTCCGCGCTGGAAGAGGCCAAGGGCCGCGGCGCGAAGGTGATCGCGGTGAACCCGCTGCCCGAAGCCGGGCTGATGCGGTTCAAGAACCCGCAGAACCCGCGCGGCGTGGTCGGCAAGGGCACGCCGCTGGCCGACGAGTTCGCGCAGATCCGCCTGGGCGGCGACCTCGCGTTCTTCCAGGCGGTCGGGCACCTTCTGCTGTCCTGGGAGGAGGCGGCGCCGGGCACGATCGTGGACCGCGAGTTCGTCGAGTCCTCGACGCACGGCTTCGACGACTGGGCCAAGAACCTGCGCGAGATCGACTGGGCGGCGATCGACGAGGCCACCGGCCTGGACCGCGACCAGATCGAGCGGATCGCGCGGATGATCGCGGCGTCCGAGCGTACCGTCTACTGCTGGGCGATGGGTGTCACGCAGCACCGGCACGCGGTCGCGACGATCCAGGAGATCAGCAACCTGGCGTTCGCGCGCGGCATGATCGGCAAGCCGGGCGCGGGCCTGTGCCCGGTGCGCGGGCACTCCAACGTGCAGGGCGACCGCACGATGGGTGTCTGGGAGAAGATGCCCGAGTCGTTCCTGAGCAGGCTGGAGGACGAGTTCGGCATCCCGGTGCCGCGCAAGCACGGGCTCGACACCGTGGACTCGATCCGCGCGATGCGCGACGGCCGCGGCAAGGTGTTCATCGGCATGGGCGGCAACTTCGCTGCCGCCACCCCGGATTCCGGGCTGACCGAGCGCGCGCTGCGGTCGTGCGAGCTGACCGTGCACGTGTCGACGAAGCTGAACCGGTCGCACGTGGTGCCCGGCCGGACCGCGCTGATCCTGCCCACGCTGGGCCGCACCGAGCGGGATGAGCAGGCCGCGGGCGAGCAGTTCGTCACGGTCGAGGACTCGATGTCGTGCGTGCACGTTTCGCGCGGGCGGCTGAAGCCCGCGAGCGAGCACCTGCTCTCCGAGGTGGCGATCATCTGCCGGCTCGCGACCGAGCTGTTCGGCGCGGACCACGCCGTGCCGTGGCGGGACTTCGAGGGGAACTACGACCTGATCCGCGACCGGATCGCGCAGGTCGTGCCGGGTTGCGAGGACTACAACGCGAAGGTGCGGCAGCCGGACGGGTTCGTCCTGCCACACCCGCCGCGCGACTCGCGGTCGTTCCGCACCTCGACGGGCAAGGCGAACTTCACGACCAGCGAGCTGGAGTTCCCGCGCGTGCCGTCGGGCCGGCTGCTGCTGCAGACACTGCGCAGCCACGACCAGTACAACACCACGATCTACGGCCTGTCCGACCGCTACCGCGGCATCGAGGACGCGCGCCGCGTGGTGCTGGTCAACGCCGCCGACCTGGCGGAGCTGGGCTTCGCCGACGGCCAGCTGGTCGACCTGGTGTCGGAGTGGGAGGACGGCAGCGAGCGGCGGGCGGAGCACTTCCGGGTCGTGGCGTACCCGACGGCCCGCGGGTGCGCGGCGGCCTACTTCCCGGAGGCCAACGCGCTGGTCCCGCTGGACTCGGTGGCGAAGAAGTCCAACACGCCGGTCTCGAAGGCGATCGTGCTCCGCCTGGAGCCCGCGTCCTAGAGGACGGTGTTGCCGTACATCTCGCCGAGCGGGTCGGCGATGAGCTCGATGCGCGCGCCGTCGGGGTCGCGGAAGTAGACCGAGACGTCGCTGTGCACCGCGTGCTCGACGCCGGCCTCGGCGAGCTTGGCGACCAGCCGCTGCCACCGCTCGGGGTCGACCGAGATGGCGATGTGGTGCAGCCCGCCGAGCACCTCGGCGTACGGGCCCACATCCAGGCCAGGGAAGTCGAAGAACGCCAGCAGGTTCCCGTTGCCGATGTCGAAGAAGAAGTGCGACGACCCGGGGTAGTCGCGGTTCTCGATCAGCTCGGTGAGCGGGAACTCCAGCAGGTCCTGGTAGAACCGGACGGTCCGCTCGACGTCGCTGCTGATCAGCGCCGTGTGGTGAAGGCCGCGGGCGGACGACGCCGGCCGCTCCCCCACCGGCTTGAGGTGGGCGTCGCGGATGCGGTCGCGCTCGCGGCGGACCGCGTCGAGGTCGACGGAGGTCATGGCTGGCGTTCCTTTCTCGCGGCGGAGGTGGTGTGCCCGGCTTACCCGCCGGGCACCACCGGCATCCGCGTCAGGCGGTCTTGATCGCGGAGACCTCGAACTCGAGGGTGACCTTGTCGCTCACCAGGACGCCGCCGGTCTCCAGCGCCGCGTTCCAGGTGACGCCGAAGTCCTTGCGGTTGATGGTGGTCGAGCCCTCGAAGCCGATCCGGGTGTTGCCGAACGGGTCCTGGGCGGTGCCCTCGAACTCGAACGGGACCGTGACGGACTTCGTGATGCCCCTGATCGTCAGGTCGCCGGTGACGTCGAAGCTCGCGTCGCCGGTCTGCCGGATCGAGGTGGAGACGAAGGTGATCTCCGGGTGCTCGTCCATCGACAGGAAGTCGTTGCTGCGCAGGTGGGCGTCGCGGTCGGCGTTGCGGGTGTCGATGCTGTTCGCCTTGATGGCGACCGTCACCGACGACTTGGCCGGGTCGTCACCGTCGATGTGGGCGGTGCCGGTGAACTCGTTGAACGCGCCGCGCACCTTGGTGACCATCGCGTGGCGGGCGACGAAGCCGATCCGCGTGTGGGTCGGGTCCAGGGTGTACTCGCCGGTCAGGTTCGCGTAGCCGGTCTGGGTGGTCATTGCGGGTTCCTCCCGTGAAGGTCTGGTTGATTTGTCATCGACACAGTGACACAACTTGGATGACGCGTCAACTATTCCCGCTATACTCGATGGCATGACCCGATGGCTCGATGACGGTGAACAGCAGGCGTGGCGCGCGTACGTGAAGATGCAGAGCCACCTCAACGCCGCGCTGGGCCGCCGGATGCAGGCGGACTCGCAGCTGTCGCTGCCCGACTTCGAGGTGCTGGTCCAGCTCACGGACACGCCGGAGGGCCGGGTGCGGGTCTTCGAGCTGGCCAGGGCACTGGACTGGGAGAAGAGCAGGCTGTCGCACCACCTGCGGCGCATGCAGAAGCGCGGCCTGGTGGCGCGCGAGGAGTGCCCGGACGACGCGCGCGGCGCGTTCATCGTGCTGACCCGCGAGGGCCGGGAGGCGATCGAGCAGGCCGCGCCGCACCACGTGGACACGGTGCGCGAGCTGGTGTTCGACGTGCTCACGCGCGAACAGGTGGACGCCCTCCGGGCGATCTCCGAGCAGATCCTGCGGGTGGTCCGCCCGGAGGACTGTCCTCAGGACCGCAGGTAGGAGGCGCCGTTGAGGTCGAGGATGGCGCCGGAGGCCCACTCGGCCTCGGCGGAGGCGAGGTAGACCACCGCGGCGGCGATCTCCGGCGGCTCCGCGACCCGGCCGAACGGGGACTGGGCCCGCAACGCGTCGCCCCGCTCACCGGTCAGCCAGTCCGCGACCCGCTCGGTCGCGATGAACCCGGGCGCGACCGTGCTCACCGCGATGCCGTGCGGCGCGAGGTGCACGGCGAGCGACTGGCCCAGTGAGTGCAGGGCCGCCTTCGTCGCGCCGTACGCGGGGTGGTCCGGCTCGCCGCGGAAAGCGCCGCGCGAGCCGACGTTGACCACGCGTCCGCGCGCGCCGCGGCCGATCATGTGCCTGGCGACGCAGAACGTGACGTCGGCCGCGCCGAGGAGGTTCACCTCGACCGACTGCCGCCAGACCTCCCGCCAGTGCTCGAAGGTCGTCTCGGCGAGCGGGTGCGCGGTCTCGGTGGTGGTCACCACGGCGGCGTTGTTGACCAGGACGTCGACCCCGCCGAGCGCGTCTTCGGCGGCGTCGGCGATGCGCTGGGCCTCCCGGATGTCGCCCTGCACCAGGGCGTGCCCGTCGCCGGGCAGCGCCGCCAGGGTGGCTTCCGCCGCGGCCTGGTTGGAGTTGTAGTGCACCGCGACACGGTCGCCGCGCTCGGCGAAGGCCGTGGCGATCGCGCGGCCGAGGCCCGCCGACGCGCCGGTGACGAGGACGCCGCGGCTCACTTGGCGAACAGCTGGGACTCGTCGCGGAAAGCCTTGAACTCCAGCGCGTTGCCCGCCGGGTCGTGCAGGAACATGGTCCACTGCTCCCCCGGCTCGCCCGCGAATCGCTGGTAGGGCTCGATGACGAACTGCGTGCCCGCGTCCTTGAGGCGGCCGGCGAGCTCGTGGAAGGCGTCGACGGTCAGGACCAGGCCGAAGTGCGGCACCGGGACGTCGTGGCCGTCGACCGGGTTGCGGCCCGCCTCGTTGCGCGCGCCCTCGACGACGTGGGTGACCACCTGGTGGCCGTGGAAGTTCCAGTCCACCCACTTGGTGTCGGAGCGGCCTTCGGACAGCCCGAGCACCCCGCCGTAGAACTCCCGGGCGCGGCCGAGGTCGTCGACCGGGATCGCGAGGTGGAACGCGGGGCGGGTCATGGTGCCTCCTTCATCGTCGGTGGCTCCAGCTTGACCCGGACGATGTCAGAATGTCAACATTAGGACATGCAGCCCGCCCGGCGGCGTGGTCTGGCCGAGGAGGCCGCCGACCGCATCCGCGACGAGATCCTGTCCGGCCGGTTCGCGCCCGGCAGCGCACTGCGCGAGGTCGAGCTGGCCGCGTCACTGCAGGTCAGCCGCGGGTCGGTACGCGAGGGGCTGGCGATCCTGGAGCGCGAGGGGCTGGTGCACAGCGAGTGGCACCGGGGCACGCGGATCATCGAGCTGAGCGAGACCGACATCACCGAGGTCTACGAGGTGCGCGCGGCGCTGGACCGGCTGGCGACGCTGACCGCGGCCGAGCGGGGCCGGGAAGGGCAGTTCGACGAGCTCGACCGGCTGGTGGCGGCGATGGACCGGGAGGCACGCGGCCCGGCGGACGGCGACCGGCTGGTGGCGCTGGACATCGAGTTCCACGACTGCGTGTACGCGATGGCGGGCAACGGCAGGCTGACCAACGCGTGGGAGGCCGTGCGGTCGCAGGTGCACCTGTTCCAGGCCCACCGGGTGCGGCTCTCGCACGAGCACTACCGCACGCGCGTGGTGGACGAGCACCGCGAGCTGGCGACACTGCTGCGCGCGCGGCGGGTCGAGGGGCTGGGCGACCTGGCGGAGGAACACGTGCGCTCCGCGAGCCGGGGGTTGATCGAGAGCCTGCGCGAACTGCATCGCTGACGGGCCCTGGGCCAGGCACGCGCCGCTGCCAACGCGCTACAACCACTGGGAAGGTCGCGCCAGTCTCGCCGGCGCCCCACCGAGCGCTTGTGTGAACCGACTCGCCGCGAGGGCCAGGCGTGCGCGACCAGCCGGGTCTCATCCAGGGCCTGCGCGGGCTGCACCGCTGAGCGCGCTCGCCGGCGGCTCAGCGAGAGCTTGCCCGAACCGGCCCGCTGAGGACCTCGACCAGGCTCGCGTACCGGGCGCGTTCCTCGTCCGTCAAGGCACTGAACCGCTCCCCCACCAGTTCCGCGAACCGCTGCCTGATCTGTTCGCGCAGCTCCTCGCCCGCGGGGGTCAGCACGACGCGACTGACGCGCCGGTCCTTCTCGTCGGGCTCCCGCGCGAGCAGGCCGCGCTTCTCCAGCCGGTCGACCATCCCGGTCACGTTCGTCTTGTCGCACCCCAGCAGCGTCGCCAGCTCCCCGAACGACGGGCGCCGCGCCAGGCCGCACAGCACCTGGGTCTGCTGGCTGGTCAAGTCGAAGTCGCGGGCGATTCCCGCGTAGAGCACCGCCGCTTCGCGGTGCAGCGCGGCGACCGCCGCGGCCAAGCCCTCCATGCCCCCAGCATAGTTGACATGCTCCACCAATTAGTCGAGTATCTCGACTATCGATCATCTGGAGGAATGGTGCTGACGGACAGGGTGGCCCTCGTGACGGGCGGATCGCGGGGCATCGGGCGGGGCATCGCCGAGCGGCTGGGCGCGGAAGGCGCCCGGGTGGTGGTGAACTACCGCACCGACGCGGACGCGGCGGCCAAGGTGGTCGCCACCATCGACAACGCGGGCGGGCAGGCCGTGGCCGTCCAGGCCGACGTCGCGGACCCGGCGCAGGTCGTGGCGCTGTTCGACGCCGTCGAGTCGGCCTTCGGCGGCCTCGACATCCTGGTCGGCAACGCGGGGATCGCCCGGTTCGCCCCGCTCGCCGAGGCGAGCGACGAGGACTTCGAGCGGGTCTTCGCCACGAACACCCGCTCGACGTTCGTCGCCCTGCGCGAGGCCGCGAAGAGGTTGCGCGACGGCGGCCGGATCGTCGTGATTTCCAGCGGCGCCACGGTCACCGCACGCCCGAACGGCGGTGTGTACGCGGCCAGCAAGGCGGCTGCCGAGCAGCTCGTGCGCGCCGCCGCGAAGGAGCTCGGGTCGCGCGGGATCACGGCCAATAGCGTGCTGCCCGGCGCGACCCGCAGCGACGCGCTGGAAGCCGGGATGGACGCCGAACGCCTCGCGGCGACCGCGGCCCAGACGCCGCTGGGGCGCCTCGGCGAGCCGTCGGACATCGCGTCGATCGTGGCGTTCCTCGCCTCCGCCGACGGCGGCTGGATCACCGGGCAGACGATCCACGCCGGCGGCGGGCTGTTCTAGCCGCCGAACAGCTTGACGACCTTGAGGATCAGTTCGTAGAGGCCGTAGAGGAACGGCACGCCCACCCACAGCCAGGCCAGCGTCATCAACCAGACCCGGCGGCGCGCGGGGACCTGCTCCGGCGTGCTCATTTCGCCTCCTCGCGCGCGACGTCCGCGCTCTCCGGTTCGTGGTACTTCGCGCTCACCGGGCGCACCAGCTCGTTGGCGATGAAGCCGATCACCAGCAGCGCGATCATGATGTAGAACGACGTGGTGTAGAGGTCCGGGCCCTGCTTGCCCGCCCGCTTCTGGCTGTCGGCGATCGCGTTGACGATCAGCGGGCCGAGCACACCGGCGGCCGACCACGCGGTGAGCAGGCGGCCGTGGATCGCGCCGACCTGGTAGGTGCCGAACATGTCCTTCAGGTACGCCGGGATCGTGGCGAAACCCGCGCCGTAGAAGGACAGGATCACCATCGCCGCGAGGATGAAGACCACTTTGGACGAGTTGCCGACGAGGGCGATCACCAGGTACAGCAGGGCGCCGACGCCGAGGTACATGCGGTAGATGTTCTTCCGGCCGATGAAGTCCGAAGTGGACGACCAGACGAACCGGCCGAGCATGTTGGTCAGCGACAGCAGCGCGACGAAACCGGCGGCCGCGGTCGCGCCGACCGGGACCGACGTGCCGCGGAAGAAGTCAGTGATCATCGGCGACGCCTTCTCCAGGATGCCGATGCCCGCGGTGACGTTGAAGCACAGCACGACCCACAGGCACCAGAACTGGGGCGTCTTGATGGCGTTGGCGGCCGACACGTTCGCCGTGGTGATCATCGACCGGGCCTTCGCGGCCGTCGGCTCCCAGCCCTTGGGCTTCCAGCCCTCCGCGGGCACCCGCACCAGGAACACCCCGAGCGACATGAACACCGCGTAGACGACGCCGTGGATCAGGAACGAGGTGCCGATGCCGCTGGGCGTCGACCCGAACGACTCGAGCATCTGGCTCGACCACGGCGAGGCGATCAGCGCCCCGCCGCCGAAGCCCATGATCGCGATGCCGGTGGCCATGCCCGGCCGGTCCGGGAACCACTTGATGAGCGTCGACACCGGCGAGATGTAGCCGATGCCGAGCCCGACGCCGCCGATGAGCCCGTAGCCGAGCACCACCAGCCAGTACTGGGAGGTGAACGCGCCGAGCGCGGACACCAGGAAACCGGTGGAGAAGCAGGTCATCGACACGAACATCGCCCAGCGCGGCCCGTTGCGCTCGACCAGCGTGCCGCCGAAGGCCGCGGACAGCCCGAGCATGACGATGCCGAGCTGGAACGGCAGCGCGCTCAGCGTCCCGGACAGGCCCAGCGCCTTCTCCAGCGGCGGTTTGAACACGCTCCACGCGTACGCCTGGCCGATCGCGAGGTGCACCGACAGGGCCGCGGGCGGGATCAGCCACCGGCTCCAGTCCGGGGGCGCGATGCTGTGCGAACGGTCGAGGAAAGTGACGGCCACGGCGGGCTCCCCTACGCTGGTGATTGAGCCTGCAATTTCTTACTAGATGCGCGACGGCACGGCAAGCTCTTGTCGTCGATGAGTGGAATGGAGTGCCCGATGGGGCGCGTGACGGTGCGACGTCCGGTGCGGAAGCTGACGGAGGGCGGGCAGACGCGACGCGCCGACCTGCTGGCGGCCGAGGAGCCGCTGGAGCTGCGGGTCGGCGGCAAGGCACTGGCCGTCACCATGCGCACTCCCGGGCACGACGTCGAGCTGGCGCACGGCTTCCTGCTGTCCGAGGGTGTCATCGCCTCGCGGGACGACGTGTTCACGGCCCGGTACTGCGACGGCGTCGACGACCAGGGGCGCAACACCTACAACGTCCTGGACCTCGCCCTGGCCGAGGGCGTCGCGCCGCCGGAGACGGGTGTGGAGCGCAACTTCTACACGACCTCCTCGTGCGGGGTGTGCGGCAAGGCGGCGCTGGACGCGGTGAAGCTCAAGACCCGCTTCGCGCCCGGGGAGTCGACTTTCGCCGTGAGCACGGAGGTGCTCGCGGGGCTGCCGGAAACGCTGCGCAAGCAGCAGCGCGTGTTCGCCAGCACCGGCGGCCTGCACGCGGCCGGGTTGTTCCGGGCGGACGGGTCGCTGCTGGCCGTGCGGGAGGACGTGGGCAGGCACAACGCGGTCGACAAGGTGCTGGGCTGGGCGCTGCTGGAAGGCCGGGTCCCGTTGTCGGACTGCGGGCTGCTGGTGTCCGGGCGGGCGTCGTTCGAGCTGGTGCAGAAGGCCGCGATGGCCGGGGTCCCGTTCCTCGCGGCGGTGTCCGCGCCGTCGTCGCTGGCGGTGGAGCTGGCCGAGGAGAACGGCATGACGCTGGTCGGGTTCCTGCGCGGCACCAGCATGAACCTCTACACCGGCGACCAGCGCGTACTGGAGCCGGCAGCGGTGTGAGCGCTCAGATCCGGGGCATGACCTCGGCGGCCAGGCGTTCCATCTGCTCGGCCTGGTCGGCGAACGGGGTGAACAGGATCAGCTCGGCCCCCGCGGCGGCGACCTCCTGCACCCCGGCCACGCACTCGTCGGGCGTGCCTGCCACCGCGACCGCCTCGAGGCCGCGTTTGCCGTAGATCTCGGCGAGACCGTCGGCGACGCGGCGGCGGGCGGCGTCCCCGTCGTCGTCCACCGCGATGTACACGCGCTTGGCGACCTGGAAGTCCTCGCGCCCGGCTTCGGCCAGCACCTCGCGCAGCGTCTTGACCTGCTCGGCGAAGGCCGCGGTGGTCGAGGAACCGGCGCCGAAGAACCCGTCGCCGTGCTTCACCGCCCGCTTGAGGGCGTTCGGGTGGCTGCCACCGAACCACAGCGGCGGGCCGGGCTTCTGAAACGGCTTCGGCTGCATCGAGGCGCCCTCGAGCTGCCAGAAGCGGCCGTCGAAGTCGACCACGTCCTCGGTCCACAGGGCCTTGACCAGGCGGATCCCCTCGGTGAACCGGGCGACGTGCGCCTCGCCGTCGAGGCCGAACGCGGCGAACGGCCGGTTGCGGCCGCCGCTGCCGACGCCGACCTCCAGGCGGCCGCGGCTGAGCTGGTCGAGCGTGGCGAGGCTCTTGGCCAGGTGCGCCGGGATGTGCAGCGGGGTGACGTACACGGCGCAGCCGAGGCGCAGGCGCTCGGCGCAGGCGAACGCGTAGGCCATGGTCTCGTTCGCCGAAAGGTGCGGGGCCGTGCCGAGGACCTGCTCCTGGGTCCAGCCGCTCTCGAAGCCGAGCTCCTCGGCGCGCCGCACGTACGAGCGGAAGGCGGCGTGGTCGAACGTGCCGTCGGCCACGAACTGGGGAATCGAGATCGCGAACCGCATGGGCACGACATTAGTCCTGTCGATGTATCGGTTGCGGAACTTCCCACGACATGGGTGACGGACTGATGTTCAATGGCGCCGGGAGGCCAGGTGGACGAGGACGAAGCGACTGAACCGCGCAGGCGGCCCAGCCGCCGCTCGGTGCTGATCGCCGGCGCTTCGGGCCTGGGTATCGCCGCGGTCGCCGCCGGGACGGCGACCGGGGTGCTGCCGGTGAGCGAGGCGTTGCAGCGGGCGCTGGGTGTGGCGTCGTCGTCGCCCGCGTCGCAGATCGGGGTCGCGAAGGTCGAGCGGGTGTGGTCGCGGTACCGGAACCGGATGGTCGATCTGGTCATCCTGCTGCCGTCGAAGTCGCCGCCGCGGAACCTGCCGGTGTCGCTGCTGCTGCACGGCCTGCACGGGCGGGCACGGACGGCGGCCCCGACCGGGACGCTCGCCGAGCTGGCCAGCCAGGTCGCCCGCAAGCGGGTCCAGCCGTACGGTTTCGTCGCGGTCGACGGCGGCGACAACTACTGGCACGAAAACGTGCCCCGCGACGATCCGATGGGCATGCTGCTGGAGGAGGTGCCGCAGTGGCTGCGGGAACGCGGCCTCGGCGGCGTGGACGGGATGCCGTTCGCCTGCACCGGCATGTCGATGGGCGGGTTCGGGGCCCTGCTGTACGCCCGCCGCCGGGCGGAGCGCCGCCAGCCGGTGGGTGCGCTGGCCCTGCTGGCGCCGGCGCTCATCCTGTCGTGGACGGAGATGGCGAAGCGACACACCTTCCGCGACGAAGCCGACTGGGCGTCGATGGACCCGCTACGCCACCTCGAGGCGACGGCGGGCATCCCAACCGCCCTGTGGTGCGGCACGGAAGACGCGTTCATCCACGGCGCCCGGCGCTTCATCGCGGCCGTGAAGCCCGAAATCGGCTACACCGCGCGAGGCAAGCACGGCGACTCGTTCAACCGCACGGTGGTGCCGAGCATGGTGAGCTTCCTAGGCCGCCACCGCCCAAGCGCGTAGCGCCGGTTCTCTGAAGAACAAAAGGTAGCTGGGTGGTCATCCCGTCGCCTGACACCGGACGATCACCTTGAGCCAGG
>NZ_JBHZEN010000094.1:0-17511 GCF_050958625.1 Amycolatopsis sp. 3B14 | reverse complement strand
TCGGTGCTGTTGCGTTGCCGGGTGCCGGTTTGGTGCAAAGAAAAAGCGCCCTTCCCGGGTTGTTGGGAAGGGCGCCTTTTCTTTTTGTTATTCGAACTTTTCGCCTGCTTCGGCCTTCTTCACCAGCGACTCCGGCGGCTGGAAGTGCTCACCGTACTTCTCGGCCAGTTCCTTCGCCCTTGCCACGAAGCCGGGCAGGCCGCCCTCGTACTGGTTGATGTACTGGATGACACCGCCGGTCCAGGCCGGGAAACCGATGCCGAAGATCGAGCCGATGTTGGCGTCCTGCACCGACATCAGTACGCCCTCGTCGAAGCAGCGGACCGTCTCCAGCGCCTCGGCGAACAGCATGCGCTCCTGCAGGTCCTTGAACGGCACGTTGCCGCTGCCGGACTTGAACGCCTCGCGCAGGCCGGGCCACAGTCCGACGCGCTTGCCGTTCTCGTCGTACTCGTAGAAGCCCGCACCGGACGACCGGCCCTTGCGGTCGAACTCGTCGATCATCCGGTCGATGACCGCCTCGGAGGCGTGCGCCTTCCAGGTGCCACCGGCCGCCTCGATCGCCGACTTGGTCTCCTCGCGGATCTTGCGCGGCAGGGTCAGCGTCAGCTCGTCCATCAGCTGCAGCGGCGGCGCCGGGTAGCCGGCCTGCGAGCCGGCCTGCTCGATCGACGCCGGCTCGACGCCCTCGCCGAGCGCCGCGACCGCCTCGTTGATGAACGTGCCGATCACCCGGCTGGTGAAGAAGCCGCGGCTGTCGTTGACCACGATCGGCGTCTTCTTGATCTGCAAGGTGTAGTCGAAGACCTTCGCCAGGGTGGCGTCCGAGGTCTTCTCCCCACGGATGATCTCCACCAGCGGCATCTTGTCGACCGGCGAGAAGAAGTGGATGCCGATGAAGTCTTCCTGCCGCTGCACACCCTGCGCGAGGCCGGTGATCGGCAGCGTCGAGGTGTTCGACCCGAGCACGGCGTCCGGGTTGACGATGTTCTCGATCTCGCCGAAGACCTTGTGCTTGAGTTCCTGGCTCTCGAAAACGGCCTCGATCACGAAGTCCACCCCGGCGAAGTCCGCCGGGTCGGCCGTCGGCTTGATGCGCGCCAGCAGCGCGTCCGACTTCTCCTTCGTGGTCTTGCCCCAGGACAGCGCCTTCTCTTCGAGCTTGACCGCGTAGCCCTTGCCCTTCTCGGCCGCCTCCAGCGAGACGTCCTTGAGCACGACCTCGATACCGGCCTTCGCCGACACGTAGGCGATCGCGGCGCCCATCATGCCCGCGCCGAGCACGCCGACCTTCTGCGCCTGGTACTTCTCGTACCCGTCCGGCCGCGAACCGCCGGAGTTGATGTGCTGCAGGTCGAAGAAGAACGCCTTCGTCATGTTCTTCGCGACCTGGCCGGTGACCAGGCTGACGAAGTACCGGGTCTCGATCTGCGTCGCGGTCTCGATGTCGACCTGCGCGCCCTCGACCGCGGCGGCCAGGATGGCACGCGGGGCGGGCATCGGGGCGCCCTTGAGCTGCTTGCGCAGGTTCGCCGGGAAGGCCGGCAGGTTCGCCGCGAACTTCGGGTTCGACGGGGAACCGCCGGGCATCTTGTAGCCCTTGACGTCCCACGGCTGCTGCGCCTCGGGGTTGGCCTTCACCCACTCCTTGGCCTTCGGCAGCAGCTCGTCCACACTGGACACGACCTCGTGCACGAGGCCGAGCTCCAGCGCCTTCGCCGGCTTGTGCCGCTGGCCCTGCACCAGCACGTTCAGCACAGCGCTCTGGATACCGAGCAGCCGCACGGTGCGCGCGACGCCACCGCCGCCGGGCAGCAGGCCCAGCGTCACCTCGGGCAGGCCGATGACGGTGCCCGGCACGTCCGCGACGATCCGGTGGTGCGTGGCCAGCGCGATCTCCAGGCCACCGCCGAGCGCGGCGCCGTTGATGGCGGCCACGACCGGCTTGCCGAGGGTCTCCAGCCTGCGCAGCTGGGCCTTCATGGCGTTCGTGCTCTCGGTGATCTCGGCCGCGTGCTCCGGCGTGGCCTGGATCAGGTCGCGCAGGTCACCGCCCGCGAAGAAGGTCTTCTTCGCCGAGGTGATCACGACACCGGTGATCGAGTCCTTTTCGGACTCCAGCCGCTCGACCGTGTTCTTGAAGGACTCGCGGAAGTCGGCGTTCATCGTGTTCGCCGACTGGTTGGGGTCGTCCAGGGTGAGCACGACGATGCCGTCGGAGTCCTGGTCCCAGCGAATAGTGTTGGTCATGATCACACCCGCTCGATGATCGTCGCGATACCCATTCCGCCGCCGATGCACAGCGACAGCAGCGCGCGCCGCGCCTGGCGCCGCTCCAGCTCGTCGACCATGGTGCCGAGGATCATGGCACCGGTCGCGCCGAGCGGGTGGCCCATCGCGATCGCCCCGCCGTTGACGTTGACCTTCTCGTCCGGCAGCTTCAGGTCCTTCATCCACTTGAGCACGACAGAGGCGAACGCCTCGTTCAGCTCGAACAGGTCGATGTCGTCGACCGTCAGGCCGGCGATGTCGAGGACCTTCTTCGTGGCCGGAGTGGGGCCGGTCAGCATGATCGTCGGATCCGACCCGGTGATCGCGGCCGCCACGATGCGGGCGCGCGGGGTCAGGCCCAGGTCCTTGCCGACCTGCTCATTGCCGAGCAGCACCAGCGCGGCGCCGTCGACGATGCCCGAGGAGTTGCCGCCGGTGTGGACGTGGTTGATCTTCTCGACCGAGTGGTACTTCTGCAGCGCCACCGCGTCGAAACCACCGAACTCGCCGATGGTCTCGAAGGCGGGCTTCAGCTTGGCCAGGCTCTCCAGCGTGGTGCCGGGGCGGCGGTGCTCGTCGTGGTCGAGGATCGTGACGCCGTTGATGTCCTTGACCGGCACGACCGACTTCGCGAAGTAACCGCCGGACCAGGCCGCCTCGGCCTTCTCCTGCGAACGGACCGCGAACCGGTCGACATCCTCGCGGCTGAAGCCCTCGATGGTGGCGATCAGGTCCGCGCCGATGCCCTGCGGCACGAAGTACGTGTCGTAGTTCGTGGCCGGGTCGGTGAACATCGGGCCGCCGTCGGAGCCCATCGGCACGCGCGACATCGACTCGACGCCGCCCGCGATGATCAGGTTCTCCCAGCCGGAGCGCACCCGGGCGGCGGCCTGGTTGACGGCCTCCAGACCCGAGGAGCAGAAGCGGTTGAGCTGGACACCGGCGACGGTGTCGGGCAGGCCGGCGGCCATCGCCGCGGCGCGCGCGATGTCGGCGCCCTGGTCACCGACCGGCGAGACGACGCCGAGGATGATGTCGTTGATCGCGGCCGGGTCCAGGCCCGGGTGCCGCGCCTGGAGTTCGTGAATCAGTCCGGTCACGAGGTCGATCGGCTTCACCCCGTGCAGGGATCCACCCTTGTTCTTGCCACGGGGCGTCCGGATCGCCTCGTAGATGTATGCCTCGTTGCTCACACCGACGGTCCTTCCTGCTTACTGCATCCGTCTGGGTCTGACGCTAATTGCCACTAACATACTCTGCCTGAATCCCCTGGTGTCAACCGTTTGCAGGGGGCCTCACTCCGGCTAGAGTGGGATCACCATGTCGAGCACCTCCCGTCGCCCCGACCGCAAGAGCCAGCTGGCCGGACTCGCCGCCGAGCTGTTCCGCGCCCGCGGCTACCACGGCGTCGGCATCAACGACATCGCCGCGGCGGCCGGCATCACCGGGCCCGCCCTGTACCGGCACTTCGCGGACAAGCAGGCGATCCTCGCGTACGTGCTGCTCGGCGGGGTGCAGGAGATGGAGGACGCGACCGCGGCCGCGTTGTCGAGCCTGCGGCGGCCGGACGGCGCGCAGGTGGAGCGGCTGTTGCGGGGCATCGCGGAGGCGTCGGTGGAGCGGCGCGACGTGGCGGCGCTGTGGCGGTGGGAGGGGCGGCACCTTTCGCCGGAGGACCAGCGCGAGATCGCCCGGCGGTCCACGGCGCTGCTGTCGACCTGGGCCAAGGAGCTGATGAACCTGCGCGCCGACCTGGGGCCGGCGGACGCGGAGCTGCTGTGCTGGGCGGCGATGAGCGTGTTCGGCAGCGTTTCGGTGCACCGGACGTCCGTGGCGCGGAAGCGGTTCGCCGAGTTGCTGGCGGAGCTGGCGCGGCGGGTGCTGCACGTGCGGCTGCCGTCGGAGGTCGTTGAGGACGAGCCGGTGCCGGTGGGCGTCGGGGTGCCGTCCCGGCGGGAGCAGATCCTGTCGGCGGCCGCGGAGCTGTTCCACCGCAAGGGTTTCCACGCGGTGAGCATGGAGGACATCGGCGCGGCGGCCGGCATCGCGGGCCCGAGCGTGTACCGCCACTTTTCGAGCAAGGCGGCGCTGCTGGGGGCGATCGCGCGGCGGGCGGGCGACCGGTTGCTGCTGGACGCCGAACGGGTGCGCCTGAGCAGCGCCGACGAGACGGAGGCGCTGCGCGGGCTGATCGACTCGTACGTGCGGGTGCTGACCGGTTCGGCGGAGCTGGCTGTGTCGTTTTCGGCGGACGCGGTCAACTACGCGGAGGACGAGGGCCCCGAGCTGCTGCGCATCCAGCGGGACTACGTGGCGCAGTGGGTGAGCCTGCTGGGCGCGGCGCAGCCGGCGCTGAACCCCCGCGAAGCGAAGATCACGGTGCACGCGGCGCTGACGATCGCGAACGACCTGTCCCGCACGCGGCGGGTCAACTCGCGGCCAGGACTGGCGGCCGAGCTGCGAGTCCTGATGGCGGCGGTGCTGGACCTGGATTAGGACTTGGGCAGCAGGGGTTCGAGCATCGGACCGCGAGATCGAGGCGATGACCAGGGCACGCGCATGCTCGGCGACCGCGAGGCCGATCTCGCACTTCCCATCCGCTGGAGGTCCCACCCGAAGGCTTCCGCTCACCGGGTCGGAAGCCCCTGACCGGCGAGCAGCTGGTCGAGCACGATGCGGGCCTCGAGCGAACGCAGCAGATCGGAGCGCCCGAGATACTGCGTCGCGGCTTCATCGGCGGCGTCCCAGTTGCGCATACCTGGCCGAAATTTGCCAACTCACCCCAAAACCGGCACCCCGTCGATACCGTGCTCACTGTGAAGCGCGCCCTCCTGCTCCTCCTCCTTCCGCTGGCCGCGTGCAGCGGCGACGGCGAGCCCACCGAAGCCCCGGCGCCGGCCGCCACCTCGTCCGCGCCACCGGCCCTCACCGCCGCCGATGGGCGTGACTACGGCGCTTGCCTGGACGGCACCTGCGAAGTCCTGGTGAGCGGCCCGATCGACATCGCGCTCACCGGGCAGGGCGGGGTCGACCGGATCGCCGTCCGCGCGGTCACCGCCGGGGGCATCGAGTTCGCCACTGGCGACGGCAGCGGCAGCCTCACCCCCGGCTGCGTCTCCACCCTCTACCAGAACGGCTCCGGCTCGCGCTGCAGCAGCGGCGAACCCGAGAAGCCGAAGCCGGTCGACGGGGTCCTCGCGATGCAGGTCGTCGACGTGCGGGACGGCACCGCCGTGCTCCGGCTCGTGTCCGGGGCCGTCGGTCCGCCGCCCAGCTCGCTGCGGCCCCCGATGCCCGTCATCCCGACCTGGCGCCCCTGACGTCGGGCGGCTGGCGTTCACCTGCCCCCATGCGTTAACCTACTCACGAGTAGGTAACGGCGATGGGAGTGCGACGTGGCAGCGCTCAGGGAGAACAGCGGCCGGAAGCGGGACGTGATGGGCCTCGGCCTGGCCGCCCTCTCCCGGCTCGCGGGCAGCAGGACGCTGGAACGCAGCGGGTTGCGCGAGCCGGTTCAGAACCTGGTTTCGGCGGCGACGAGGAACGGTTTCAAGGTCGCCGGCGCGGCCAGCCGGACGTTCTCCTCGTCGCGCAAGCGGGGCGGCGACGCGACTCGCCCGGCGCCGGCCGAGGACAAGGGCCTGTTCGACCTCACGCCGTCCGAAGACCAGCAGATGATCGTCGAGACGGTGAGCGAGTTCGCGGCCGAGCAGCTGCGGCCCGCGGCCGCCGAGGCGGACGAGAAGCTCAGCCCGCCGGACGGCCTGCTCACCAGGGCCGCCGAGCTGGGCGTGACGCTCATCGGCATCCCGGAGGAGCTGGGCGGCGCGGGCGCGGAGCGCTCGGTCGTCACCAACGCGCTGGTCGCCGAGGCACTCGCCCACGGCGACCTCGGCCTGGCCGTCGCGGTGCTCGCGCCGTCCGCGGTCAGCAACGCGCTCGTCCTGTGGGGCGACGCCCAGCAGCAGGCCGACTACCTGCCGGAGTTCGTCGGCGAGAACGTGCCTGCCGCGGCGCTGGCCCTGCTGGAGTCCAAGCCGCTGTTCGACCCGTTCAAGCCCGCCACCAAGGCCCGCCGCACCCCCGGCGGCTACCAGCTGGACGGCGTGAAGTCCCTGGTCCCCCGCGCGGGCCAGGCCGAACTGTTCGTCGTGTCCGCCGACCTCGAAGGGCGCGGCCCGGCGCTGTTCCTCGTCGAGTCGTCGACCAAGGGCGTGTCGATCGAGGCCGACCCGGCGATGGGCCTGCGGGGCGCGGCGACCGGGAAGCTGCACCTGGAGAAGGTGTCGCTGCCCGCGGGCGCGCTGCTCGGCGGCGGTTCGCCGGACGTGTTCACCGAGGCCGTGCGGCTGTCCCGCCTCGGCTGGGCCGCGCTGGCCACCGGCACCGCGAAGGCCGTGCTGGACTACGTGATCCCGTACGTGAACGAGCGCACCGCGTTCGGCGAGCCGATCAGCCACCGCCAGGCAGTCGCGTTCTCGGTCGCGGACATCGCGATCGAACTGGAGGGCATGCGCCTGGTGATGCTGCGCGCCGCCGCGCGGGCCGAACAGGGCAAGCCGTTCGCCCGCGAGGTCGCGCTGGCCCGCAAACTCGCCGCGGACAAGGGCATGCGCATCGGCAGCGCCGGGGTGCAGCTGCTGGGCGGGCACGGGTTCGTGAAGGAGCACCCGGTCGAGCGGTGGTACCGCGACCTGCGTGCGATCGGTGTGCTCGAGGGCGTCGTCCTCCTCTGACAAGCCTGGGAAGGTCATCATGATCAATCTGGAAACCCCGAAGAAGGCCCGGGCGCTGATCAACCAGGCGTACCAGGCGGCGTCGGAAGTGCTGCGGCCGATCTCGCGCAAGTACGACCGCGCCGAGCACGAGTACCCGGTCGAGCTGGACATGTTCGCCGCGGTGCTGGACGGGCTGAACTCCTCCGGTGAGGGCGGCGCGGGCGCGGCCGGCGTGCGGCGCAACGAGAAGGAGAAGGCGACCGGGAACCGCAACGGCGGCAACCTGGCGACGGTGCTCGGCACGATCGAAATGTGCTGGGGCGACGTGGGTCTGCTGCTGTCGATGCCGCGGCAAGGTCTCGGCAACGCCGCGATCGCGTCGGTGGCCAACGACGAGCAGCTGAAGCGGTTCGCGAAGGTGTGGGCCGCGATGGCGATCACCGAGCCGGGCACCGGTTCGGACTCCGCGAACATCACCACAACCGCCACCGAGGACGGCGACAGCTACATCCTCAACGGCGAGAAGATCTTCGTGACCTCCGGTGACCGCGCGGACGCCGTGGTCGTCTGGGCCACTTTGGACAAGTCGCTCGGCCGGGCGGCGATCAAGTCGTTCGTGGTGGAAAAGGGCACTCCGGGCTTCGAGGTCGTGCGGCTGGAGCACAAGCTCGGGATCCGCGCGTCCGACACGGCGGTGCTGCGGTTCGACAACTGCCGCGTGCCGAAGGAGAACCTGCTCGGCTCGCCGGAGATCAACACGTCCAAGGGGTTCGCGGGGGTCATGCAGACCTTCGACAACACGCGCCCCCTGGTCGCGGCGATGGCGGTCGGCCTGGCGCGGGCCGCGCTGGAAGAGACGGCGAAGATCCTTGCCGAGGCGGGTGTCGTGGTGGACTACGACCGCCCGGCGCACCACCAGCACGCCGCGGCGGCCACGTACCTGGAACTGGAAGCCGACTACGAAGCGGCGTACCTGCTGACACTGGAGTCGGCGTGGATGGCCGACAACCGCAAGCCGAACTCGCTGCAGGCATCCATGGCGAAGGCGAAGGCCGGCCGATCGGTCGTGGACATCACGCTCAAGTGCGTCGAGCTGATCGGCACGCTCGGCTACACGGAAGAGATGCTGCTCGAAAAGTGGGCCCGGGACTCGAAGATTCTGGACATCTTCGAAGGGACGCAGCAGATCCAGCAACTCATCGTCGCCCGGCGGTTGCTGGGGAAGACGTCGGCGGAGCTGAAATAGCGCGCCACCGCCCGGCTCCCCGTGTGCGGAGAGCCGGGCGGACTCGCCCGCCGGGTGACGGCGCTGGTCTTTCCGCGCGTTCGCGCGTTCAATGGGGATCCCGGAGGTGAACCATGGGCGATCGCGACGATTTCCTCACCTGGGTCGGCTCCCGGCTGCGGGACGCCGAAGTCGCGTTGCACAACGGCGACCCGGTGCCGCGGCGGGCGATCTGGTCGCGGGCGGAACCGGTCTCCGTGCTGGGCGCCTGGCTGAACGCCACCGGCCAGGCCGAGATCGACGACCTGTTCAGCCGGCTCGGAGCCACCTTCTCGGACTGCGTCTCCTACGAACACGAGATCGTCGCGGCCGATGTGGTCGGTGACATGGCCTACACGGTGGGCTACGAACACACCCGGGCGTCCGTCGACGGGGAACCGCGCGACTACACCCTGCGCGCGACCCAGATCTACCGCCGCGAGGACGGCGAATGGAAAGTCGCCCACCGGCACGCCGACCTCGTCCAAAACGCCTGAGCCGTCGCAGTCGTTAGGCTTCCCGCGTGCGAAAAGCGACGGTGAAGATCCGGCCGGACACCGATCCCGCCACCATCGAACCGCGCATCGCCGGGCAGGCGACTGAGCGGGTCCTCGTCGCCGCGCCCTTGCCCGCCCCTGTCCTCGCCGCCGCCGCGGAGGCGCTCGCCGCGCATCCCGGCGTCGCGCTCCACCTGCTGGGACACGCCGATCCCGCGCAGCTGCCCGCGTTCCACCACGTGCGAGAACTCGCCCTCGACCTGCCGCACGCCACCGCCTTCGACGTGCTCTCCGAGTTCACGGAACTCCACGAGCTGCGGCTCGGCCGCACGAACTCCGCCAAACCGTCCCTCGCCTTCCTCGGCGGACTGCCGAACCTGGTCACGCTCGCCGTCGACGAGCACGGCAGGGGCTTCGAGTCGATCGCCGGCGCCTCCTCCCTGCGCCATCTCGCACTGCGTTCTCCGCGCGCGAAATCCCTCGAACCCCTGCGCGGTCACCCCGCGCTCGAGACCTTCGCGATGGACTTCGGCGGCATCCGGGACCTGACCCCACTGGCCGGCATCCCGACGCTGCGCGGGCTCGCCCTCTTCCAGATCCGCGGGCTCGACGACCTCAGCGCCCTGGCCGACTGCGTCAACCTCGAAGCGGTCTCCCTCGGGGCACTCAAGAACGTCCCCGACTTGCAGGCGCTCGCCCGGCACCCCGCCCTGCGGTTCCTTATCCTCGAACTCCTCCGCGGCCTGGACACCCTCGCCCCGCTCGCGACGTGCGCACGCCTCGAACAGCTCGCTCTCTTCGACTCGCGCCCGGCCGACCGGCGGCTCGACGTCCTCGTCCCCGCGCCCAGCCTGCGGCACGCCCTGATCGGCGACCCGTACCCACCCGCCCAGGTCGACGCGCTGCGCGAGCGGTCGTACACCCTCCATTACCGCGGCGAGAACCTGCGCGGCGACGGCTCCGCTCTCCGCGTCCACTGGCGCACCCCGGTCACCGACCTCCTCTGACCGTCCACAGAAGATCTTCCGGCTCGACGTAACGCGCAACTCCCCGGTGCGACTCTCCCTACTATCCCGAAGGGAGGCCCGAAGATGACTGGTTACCTCGTCCAGCCCGCCTCGGTGGAAAGGTTCCGCGACGGCTTCGACGGCCGGATCGTCACGCCGGAGGACGGCGACTACGAGAGCGTCCGCGGCGTCTTCAACGCCATGATCACCGCCCACCCGCAGGTCATCGCTCAGTGCAGGACCGTCCGGGACATCACGGCGGCGCTGCGGTTCGCCCGGGACAACGCCCTTCCGGTCGCCGTGCGGGGTGGGGGTCACAGCGTCGCCGGGGCGTGCCTGGTCGAGGATGGTCTCGTCATCGACCTGCGCCGCCTCAACGCCGTCACCGTCGACGCCGAGGCGAAGACCGCGACGGCGGGCGGTGGCGCCACCTGGGGCGACTTCGACCGAGCCTGCCAGCCGCACGGCCTGGCCACCACCGGCGGCCGTGTGTCGACCACCGGCGTGGCCGGCCTGACGCTCGGCGGCGGCTCCGGCTGGATCGAGCGCAAGTTCGGCCTCGCCTGCGACAACCTGCTCTCCGTCGACATCGTCACCGCCGACGGCCGCGAGGTCACGGCGAGCGAGCAGGAGAACCCCGACCTCTTCTGGGCCCTGCACGGCGGCGGCGGCAACTTCGGCGTGGCCACCCGGCTCACCTTCCGGCTGCACGACCTGCCGGAGTTCTCGATGGCCCTGATGCTGTGGCCCGGCGACCAGGGGCGCGCCGTCGCCGGTGTCTACCGCGACCTCATGCGCACCGCGCCGGACGAGATCGGCGGCGGCCTGCTCTACCTCACCGGCCCGCCCGAGGAGTTCGTGCCCGGACACCTCGTCGGCCGGCTCTGCTGCGGCGTCCTGGTCACCTGCACCGGCCCGGAAACCCGGCTGCGCGACATCATCGGCCCGCTGCTCGCGACCGCGCCGCCCGGCCAGGTCATCACCGACGTCCCCTACGCCGGCCTGCAGTCCATGCTCGACGACCCCGCGGGTTTCCGGAACTACTGGTCCGACGAGAACCTGCGCGAACTGCCCGACGAAGCCCTCGACCGGTTCTGCGAACGCGCGCTGGACATGGTGGTGCCGTCACCGTCGCAACACGCGCTGCTGCCCTGGGGCGGCGCCGTCACCCGCGGCCAGGACTGGCCGGGGTTCGACCGCGACAACCAATGGGCCGTGCACCCGCTGGGCCTGTGGGCCGACCCGGCCGACGACGACCGCGCCATCGCGTGGGCCCGCAACCTGCGCGCCGACATGCGGCCGTGGGCGTCCGGCGACGTCTACCTCAACTTCATCGGCGACGAAGGCGACGACCGCATCGTGGCCGGCTACGGCGAGGAGAACTACCGGCGCCTGCAACGCATCAAGGCCGACTACGACCCGGACAACGTGTTCAACCGCTGGCACGACATCAAGCCGGCCTAACCGAGCAGAGCCCGGAGCGCCGCGGCGAACTGCGTGGGGCGTTCGACCGGCCCGAGGTGGCCGCCGGGAAACTCCGTCAGCGGTAGTCCGAGCCGGCTCGCCAAAGCGGCGGCGGCCCGGTACGGCAGCTGGCCCCGCGAGTCGATCCCGGCGACCGGGACCAGCCGCGGCCCGGCGGCGGCGAGCGCGGCCACGTCGACGTCCGCGGACGTGAACGGCACCAGGACGTGCTCGAGGAACAGCGGCTGGAGTTCGCCGAGGCGGGCGAACAGCTCCAGCAGTTCCGGCGTCGGCGGCTCCGGGCTGGTTTCCGCGTACCCGTCCAGCCAGTCGCCGGGGTGGCGCAGCTCCGGGGTCGCCGCGCCGGGTTCGGGAGCCGTCATGGCGTCGGTCATCAGCCGCGCCGCTTCGTCCAGGTCCCCGGTGCGCGCCGCCGCCCGCACGGCCTCGAGCGCGGCACGGTGGCGTTCCGCGTCCGGCAGCAGGCCGACCACCGGCGGCTCGTGGACCACCGCGAGACGCACGCGCTCCGGGTGGCGGGCGAGCAGGTCGAGGGTCGTGATGGCGCCGGCGCTGAACGCGAACACCGCGGGCGGCTCGTCGAAGAGCGCCTCGATCAGGCCGAGCACGTCCTCGGCGTAGACCTTCGGGTGCTGGTCGCCGTCCGGCCCCGCCGACACCAGGCGGCTGGACATGGCGACGACGCGGTAGTGATCGGCCAGGTGCGCGGCGAGCCCGTCGAAGACGCCGGCGTGACCCGCCCCGCCGGGCAGGAGCAGCAGCGGCGGGCCGTCGCCGCGCTCGTGGTAGTCGATGGGCGTGCCGTCGAGCGTGATGCGCATGGGTTTCTCCGGTCCCGGGTCAGTGGATCTTCGTCCAGTTGGTCAGCGTGTGGTGGAGCGCGTCGACCGCGCGACGCCAGGACACGTCGAGGCTGTGGTCGGCGGTGAAGGCGCCGGTGGCTTCCAGGTCGCTGAAGCCGTGCAGGGTGCTGCGCAGGAACCGGACCGCGTCGGTGGCGTCCGGTTCGGACAGGTCGTACCCGCGCAGCAGCGCGTAGCAGACCTCGATGATGCGCATGACGCCCGGCGTTTCGGCGGCCCGCTCCGGCGGCACCGGGTGCCGCGTGGCGGCGTAGCGGCCAGGGTGCTCCGTCGCCATGGTTCGGTACGTGTCGGCGAAGGCGGTCAGCGCGTCGCGGCCGGCGCGTCCGGCCACCGCCGCGCTCAACGCTTCCGCCCATTCGGAAAGCGCCCGCAGCGCCACACGTTCCTGCAGGTCAGCGAGGCCGCGGATGTGGGTGTAGAGGCTGGCGTCGCGGACGCCGAACCGCTTCGCGAGCGCCGCGAGCGTCACGTTCTCGAAGCCGATCTCGTCCGCCAGGTCGGCGGCGGCCGACACCAGCGCGTCCGGCGTGATCCTCCCACGCGGCATTTTCCTAACCTCCCTAGGACTGATCCTAATGTACACAGGACCCGGCATCGCGGCCATCGGCAAGCGGATGCGGGTGCCCGAGCAGGGCGCCGCCGCCATCCAGAAATCCGGGTTACGCAACCTCGACTGCCCGGGGCTGACCAAAGCGGCCCCTCCGGGCGGAGCGGGTGTTGCGACGCATCCACACCAAGCTCGGGAGGTCCTCGATGCGTCACGCTGACGCAGGCACCAGTTGATCGTGCAGCGTTATCAGGCGGGGTGGCCGGCGGCGCGGATCGCTGAGCAACTCGGGGTGGCCCGTTCCACGGGCAGCTTGGGCTCTGTCAGATCACGACATCTAGCGCCTACCGTGGGCGGTTGAACCAGGCGCCAGCCTGTGCGGTGACCATCAACGCCAGGATGATGCCGCTGCAGGCGAGGCCGATGACCGGGCCGCCCGTGAAGATGGGGCCGAAGCCGTCCCCGCGGCCAAGGCTGCCCAGGCAGGTCATGATCATCAGCGAGGCGTACACGATCGTGGCGACACGGACACCTCCGCCGCGGGTGGCGAACTTCGTCCCCAGGACGATCGACAGCGCACCCAGGCCCAGCAGCACACCGACGACGGCGACGGCATCGGCGATGCTGCCGCCGTCGTTGGCGATGACGCCGGCCAAGAGGCCGGCGACGAGCACGCCGACGGTGAGCTGCATGCCACCCATGACGAACAGGAGCACCCGCGCCCCCCTGATCAGTCCGGGCATGCCCGGGTGGCCGTACATAGTGGCGTCTCCTCCTTCGGACCGTCCGGGACGGCGCAGTGTACGACGAAGTCAGGGGTAAGACCTGCGAGAGTCCTCCTCGCCGAACACGAAGTTGACAGGCAAGTACTCACTTGCCTATCGTTGCCGGCGTGGGTGACGTCTTCAAAGCCCTGGCCGACCCCACGCGCCGCACGATCCTCGACGAACTGACCGACCGGGACGGGCAAACGCTCTTCGAACTCTGCGCCCGGCTGGTGTCCATCCACGGGCTCAGTTCGTCACGGCAGGCGGTTTCGCAGCACCTCGACGTGCTCGAATCCGCCGGTCTGGTCGAGTCGAGGCGTGAGGGCCGGTACAAGTTCCACTACATCAACACGAAACCGCTCGAACCGATCGTCGAGCGGTGGCTCAGGAAGCGGGGACGGACATGAGGATCAACCTGGCGAGCGTGCTCGTCGACGACCAGGAGAAGGCGCTGCGGTTCTACACCGACGTGCTGGGTTTCGTGAAGAAGCACGACATCCCGATGGGTGCGGACCGGTGGCTGACCGTGGTGTCGCCGGAGGACCCGGAGGGCACCGAACTGCTGCTGGAGCCGAGCGGGCACCCGGCGGCGAAGCCGTTCAAGGACGCACTCGTCGCCGACGGCATCCCGTGGACCATGTTCGCCGTGTCCGACGTGCAGGCGGAGTACGAGCGGATGCGTGGCCTCGGCGTGCGTTTCACGCAGGAGCCGACGGACATGGGCACCGTGATCACCGCCGTGTTCGACGACACCTGCGGCAACCTCATCCAGATCGGCCAGATGAAGTCCTAATCGGACACCTGATCGCCGAGGAAGGCGTCGATGTGCCGCCAGGTGGTGTCCCGGGCGCGACGGCCGGTCAGCACACCGAGGTGCCCGCCAGGGGCGGTCTCGAACCGCACGTCCGGCGCGTTCTCCAGCAACGGCACCAGCCGCTCCACGGCGCGCCGCGGGGCGATGGTGTCGTTGCGCCCGGCGATCACCAGCGTCGGCACCTTCACACCGGACAGCGAGATGATCCGGCCGTTCAGGTCGAGGCCGCCCTCGACGAGGTCGTTGGCGCGGAAGAACCGGTGGTACATCTGCCCGAACGTGCGGCCGGGGTAGGCGATCATGTTGTCCATGAAGTGGTCGACCGCCTCGATCTGGGCGAGGTAGTCCCGGTCGCCGAGGTTCTGCAGGATCGCCAGCGGCTTGGTCAGCTGCTTGTTGATGCCCGTCGCCCAGAACACGCGTTCGACCACATAGGACGGTGCGCCGCCGAGCATCCGGTACAGCGGCGTGAGCAGGTAGCCGCCGGTCAGGTCCACCAGCGGCCGGAACGGCGCGACCAGCGGGATGGCGGTGAAGTCGACCGGCGAGGCGACCGTGGTGATCGACTGCACCGGCAGGTCGGGGCGGTCCGCCGTGGTCAGCAGGGAGAACAGCCCGCCGAGGCACCACGCGACCAGGTGCACGCCGCGCCCGCCGGAGTCCTCGCTGACCTTGCGGATGGCCCGCGGCAGCACCTCGTCGATCCAGTGCTCGATGCCCAGCCGGCGGTCGGAGAACGCGACGGTGCCGTAGTCCACCAGGTAGGTGCGGCGGCCCCGGTCGACCAGGTGCTCGGCGAGGCTGCAGCCGCGCCGCAGGTCGAAGCACAGCGCGGGCGCGGCCAGCGGCGGCACGAGCAGCACCGGATCACCGTCCGGCGACGGCGTCATCCGGTACAGCGACCGGTTCGGGCCCTGGTCGACCAGCACGCGCGGCACCGGTCGCAGGTCGGCGAGACCGCCGCGCAGGACGCCGAGCGCGTTGGCCGCCATCGCGGTCACTGCTGGTACCACCATCTACCTCGAAACTCCGTTCTCCGCACCGATCCTTCCCCGGGACCGACGCTACTTCAAGGCCGCCTCACCCTCGCTTCGTACTCCGCCCGCGCGCCCGCGTGCGCCTGGGTGAACACCTTGTCGGCGCCGATCGCACGCATGAACCACTCCGCGGCCGCGCGCGGCAGCAGGCGGCTGACGCGACCTGTCACGTCGAGGGTTTTCGGGACGAACACGTCGAACCGCGGCTTCTGCAGCGTCTCGACGATCGCCTTCGCGACGTCCTCCGGCCGCAGGGACGGGAAGAGCCTGGTCTCGGGCAGGCCGTCGGCGAGGTGCGTGCGGACGACGGCGGGCATCACGCACGAGATGTCCACCCCGGACCCGCGCAGCTCCTGCCGCACCGCTTCGGACAGCCCGACGACGGCGTGCTTGGTGGCGCAATAGGTCGCCGCGCCGGGGAACCCGGCCTTGCCCGCCATCGACGCGACGTTGACGATGTGGCCGCGGCCACGCGGGCGCATGCGGCGGACGGCCTCCCGGGTGCCGTGGACGACCGCGCGCAGGTTGACGTCGATCTGCTTCGCGGTGGCCGCATCGTCCTCGTCGGCCAGCGGCGACAGCAGCATGACGCCGGCGTTGTTGATCAGGACGTCGATCGGCCCGAGACGGCGCTCGACCTCGTCCAGGAACTCCGTGAAGCCGCGGTGGTCGGTCACGTCGAGCGGCAGGGCGAGCGTGTCGCCGCCCAGCTCACCCGCCGTCTTCTCGGCCAGGACCGGGTCGAGGTCGCCGATGACGACCTTCGCACCCAGCCGCACCAGGGCGGCGGCCGTGGTGGCGCCGATCCCCTGCGCGCCTCCGGTGATCACGATGACCTTGCCGAGCAACGTTGCCATGGCGGCCATACTGCCCGGTAACTGACATTCGCGCCAGAGGTGTCACACCCGTTGTTCGAAGATCTGGACCCACACGTCGTCGCGCACACGCACCCGCTCGGTCGGCGTGAACCCCTGGCCCTCGTAGTAGCGGACGAGCTTGCCGTCGCCGCCGGCCCAGCAGTCGACGCGCAGCAGGCCGATGCCGCGGTCGCGGGCGTCCTGGCGGGCGAACTCCAGCAGCCGGGCGCCGACGCCGCGGTGCTCGCGGGAGGCCAGCAGCAGCGTCACGTACACCTCGGGCTCGTCGACCGGCGGCGTGTACGGCAGCGGGTGGTCGAGGATCAGGGCGCCGGCGGGCACACCGTCCGAAATGGCCAGGAACGGTCGGCCGTCGCGCAGCATCGTGCGGACGCGCTCGACCTTCGCCGGGTCCGCCGACCACGGTTCGGTGCCCCACTGGCCGGCGCTGCCGCGGGCGACGAGCCATTCGACGGCCGCGTCGAACAGCCCCAGGACGATGTGCAGGTCGCCCTCGCCGGACTCGCGGATCTCCATCACGGCGCCGTCAGGACGAGCGGGCCGTCCGCGGTGACGGCGATGGTGTGCTCGACGTGCGCGGCGCGGGAGCCGTCGCTGGTCAGGATGGTCCAGCCGTCGTCGGCGTAGCGGTAGTCGTCGCGGCCGCCCGCGAGGAACATCGGCTCGATCGCGATGACCAGCCCTTCCCGCAGCACCATTCCCTTGCCCGCGACGGCTTCGTTCGGCACGTGCGGCGCTTCGTGCATCGCGCGGCCCACACCGTGACCCCCGTGGTCGGCGAGCAACCCGTACCCGGCGCGACGCCCGACCTCCGCGATCGCGTGGCCGATGTCGCCCATCCTGTTCCCTGGGCGGGCCTGCTCGATGCCCGCCCACATACCCCGCTCGGTGGCGGCGATCAGGTCCAGGTCGGCCTGATTCCCGTTGCCGACGACGAAGCTGACCGCGGCGTCCCCGTGCCAGCCGTCGACGTGCGCTCCGAAGTCGACACTCAGCAGATCACCCTCGCCGAGGCGGTAGTCCGTCGGGATGCCGTGCACGACGGCGTCGTTGACGCTGGTGCAGAGCACAGCCGGATAGGGCGACGGCGCGAAACGCGGGTGGTAGTGCAGGAAGGACGACTTGGCGCCCTCGTCGTTGAGGATGTCCGCGGCGAGCTGGTCCAGCTCGCGCAGGCTGGTCCCGACAGCCGCCTGCTCGCGGACGCTCTGGAGCACCTTCGCGACGACCCGCCCCGCAGCGCGCATGGCGTCCAGCTCACCGCGACTCTTCAGCTCGATCACATGTCACCTCGCCGGTATAGTTATACCGGAAGTTATAGCACCGCGCCCACGACCCAAAGGCAGCTGGGTGGTCATCC
>NZ_JBHZEN010000093.1:0-7978 GCF_050958625.1 Amycolatopsis sp. 3B14 | reverse complement strand
GGTGTGGCGCGCGATGTGGGCGGTGGCGGGAGATTTTGCTGGGGTTTGGGGCGCGTAGGGTGGCGGCGTGGTTGCTGCGGGGTGTCACGGCGGTGCGACTGGGCGGTGGGGCTTGGGTGCGCTCGTCCGGCGGTGTCAGTCTTCGCGGCGGGAGATTTCTGCGGGGGTTTGGGGGGTTGCGTAAGGGGGGTGGTGTGGCGCGCGATGTGGGCGGGAGATATTGCTGGGGTTTGGGGGCGTGTAAGGGTGGTGGCGTGGTTGCTGCGGTGTCACGGCGGTGCGACTGGGCCGTGGGGCTTGGGTGCGCTCGTCCGGCGGTGTCAGTCTTCGCCGCGGGAGATTTCTGCTGGGATCGGGCGGTCGCGCAGGGCGGCGGCCACCGCGTAGAGGTTCTTCGCCATCAGGCCCGCCACCTGGTGAACGTACTGGTGTCCGTGGTCGGTGTCGCTGTAGCTCGGGCCCGGCCCGGGGCCCATGTTCCAGTAGACCCAGGCCTGCCCGGGGATGGTGAAGCCGATGTCGCCGAGCGCGCCGTTGATTTCGCTGATCACGTGGTGCGCGCCGTCCTCGTTGCCGGTCACGACCACGCCCGCCACGCGGTTGTATGCAACCGGTGTACCGTCGTCGCCCGTCTCGGACAGCATCGCGTCCATGCGTTCGATCGCCCGCTGCGCGATGGACGACGGGTGCCCGACCCACGTGGGTGACGCCATGATGAGGATTTCGGAGTTCAGGATCTCCTCGCGGATGCCGGGCCACTCGTCGCCGTCGCCCATGTCGCTGCTGACACCCGGCTTGATGTCGTGGTCGACCAGCCGGATGGTCCGCACGTCCGCGCCGAGTTCGCGCAGGCCTGCCGCCACCAGCTCGGCCAGCGCGTCGGTGTTCGACGGCTCCGGCGAGGGCTTCAACGTGCAGTTCAGGATGGTTGCGCGCATGGTGACGGGCTTCCCGTCCGGTCGATCCGCGAAACGGGACGAGTCGAGGCCCGATCGGTGGGTAGCCCCGGGGCGAACGAGACACAACAGGAAGGAGCAGGACATGGCTGCCCCGAACCCGATCCAGATGCAGAAGTTCCTGTCCGGCGTCGACTACCCGTGCACGCGGGACAAGCTGGTCGACCACGCGCAGAGCCACGGCGCGCCGGAGGACGTGCTGGACCACCTGCGCCGGCTGCCGGACCGCGAGTACGACGGCCCGAACGCGGTGAGCGCCGAGTTCTCGCGCTCCTGACCGGAGACCGACGCGCGGCGCCGTGAACAGGCACGGCGCCGCGATGGCGTCAGAAGGCGTTCAGGTGTTCCAGCATCATCGCTGTCAGCACCTCCGGAACCTCCTCCGGTATCCAGTGGGTGACGTCCTCCAGCATCTGGAAGGTGTACGGCCCGGTCACCCAGTTCTCGGTGTCCAGCGCCGCCGTCGAGCCGAGGGCGACGTCCTCCGTGCTCCACACGTACAGCGTCGGCACGGACACCTTGTCGATGGCGGCCCGCGGGCGGTTCGCGCGGTACCAGTTGAGCGCCGCGGTCAGCGCGCCCGGCTCGGACAGCCGCCGGATGTACTCGTCGACCCGGCTCTGGGGCACCTTCCACTCGAACATGCGCCGCAGGGCCTCGGCGTTGTTCGCGAGCATCTGCCGTTCGGTGGATCCGGACCGCCAGTCGCGCATGTACTGCGACCGCATCTGCTGGTCCTCGTCCGTGCGCAGGGCCTGGCCCAGCGCTCCGGGGTGCGGCGTCGACACCGCGGTCAGCGTCCGCAGCCGCTCCGGGTGCTCCGACGCCGTCCACCACGCGACGGCGCCGCCCCAGTCGTGCCCCACCAGGTCGAACCGCGACCACTCCAGGGCGTCGGCGATCGCCAGGACGTCCCCGACCAGCTCGTCCATGCCGTACTCGGCCGCCTGTTCCGGCCGCACCCCCGGCGAGTAGCCGCGCTGGTCCGGCGCCACCGCCCGGAACCCACGGTCGCCCAGCACCGCGACCTGGTACTCCCAGGAGATCGCCGCCTCGGGGAAGCCGTGCAGCAGCAGCACCGGCCTGCCGCCGGCGGGCCCGGCCGCGATGGCGTCGAACGTGCCGTTCGCGGTCGGGATGCTCAGGTAATCCATCACGCCGGGAACCTTACGGCCTGCCACCGACAGTTCAGTCCGCCATCCCGTGCCCGGCCAGGAACTTCCGCACCCGTTCGGGCGAAGCGAGGATGTCCCACTGGCGGTCGGGGTGGCTGAAGTTGTCGGTGAAGGTGTCCGCCACCGCCTGGTTGGCCGACATCGCGCCGAGCAGCTGCAGCAGGTGCGGGGCGGGCGGCACGCGGACCATCAGGTTGGTCCAGTCCGCCGTCGCGTGCACGAGGTTCTCCCGCCGCAGCGCCACTTTCCGGCAGAACCGCTCGTCGAAGGTCTGGTCTTCCAGGATGGTCCGGCCCAGCTCCCAGGCCGAGTACGACGCGCAGTTCGCGCCCTGGCCGACCACCGGGTCCACCACGGTGTGCGCGTCGCCGAGCGCGACGACGTACTTGCCGTTGGGCAGCCGCGTGTAGTCCTCCCGCACGGACGGCAGAACGCCGCCCTGCAGCAGGTCCTGCGGCCCGGTGAGCCGGAACTTCGCCGGATCGATCCGCTCGAACGTCCGCGGGTGGTGTTGCCGCGTCTTCTCCAGCACCAGCTTCTCGAACGCGGCGGGGTCGTCGTCGTAGCGCGCCTCGGCCAGCACCTCGGTGTCGCCGCCGGGGATGTTCTCGAACAGCAGCGCCGTGACGTGCCCGGCGAACGAGAAGATCGGGATTTCCAGCAGCTCGCCGTTGCCGGGCGAGATGCTCATCGTGACTCCGCGCGGCTCGGAATGCGCGATGCCCTCGTAGAGCCCGACGCACAGCTTGCGCTGCGGGCTGTCGTAGGGCGACTTGTCCGCCCGGCGCGGGAACATCGCGCTCAGGCTGCCCCGCCCGGAAGCCACGACGACGAGGTCGTGGCGGTCGGACAGCTCCGCCACGTGCGCGGGATCGACCGGCCGCACCTGGAAGTCGCCACCGCGGTCGGTGAAGTCGCCCAGGATCCGCGGCAGGTAGATCCGGTAGTCCAGCGCCCGCGACGGCGCGGTGAAGAAACCGGGGAACGACAACGGGTCCGGCAGTCCGATGTAGTGGTGGTGGCCGAAGTAGAAGTACTCCTCGGCGTCCCAGTGGTCGATGCCGAGCAACCGCTCGCGTGCGACCGTCGTGTGGTGGTGCGCGACGCTGTTGGGCAGGCGGCCGCCCGCCAGTTGCTCCGCGGTCCGGTCGCTGTAGATGGTGACCGGGACGTCGTGCTGCCGCAGTTGCAGGCCCAGGTGCAGGCCGGCGATCCCGGCGCCGACGATGCCGATTCCCGCCATTGAGAACTCTCCTCGTTCAGTGCAGTGCGCGATAGGAACCGGTGAAGAAGACCAGCGGTTCGGCGTCCGAATAGGACAAACGGGTCACGCGGCCGAGGAACAACAGGTGGTCCCCGGCCGGGTGCACCTCGACGACGTCGCAGCCGATGTGGCTGAGCGCGCCGTCCAGGAAGGCGAACCCGTCGTGGTGGTGGAACTCCGGGCGCAGCCCGGGCACCGGCTGCCCGGCGAAGTGCCGCGAATGGTCCTGCTGGTCGCCGGCGAGCACGCTGACCGCGTACCGCCCGGTGCGGCGCAGCAGGCCGGCCATGCGCGACCGGTGCCCGAGCGACACCAGGACCAGTGGCGGCTCCAGCGAGACCGACAGGAAGCCGTTGGCGGTCATGCCGTGCACGTGCTCGCCGTCGACCGTGGTGACCACCGTGACGCCGCTGGTGAACCGCCCCATGGTGCGGCGGAAGTGCGCCGGGTCGACGGCCGGGTGGTCATCGAGCGACGTCTCGGGCACGACGAAGCCTCCCCAGGCAGCAGCTCTGATATCGAGCGTTGATCGGTGTTCTGAGCTCGATATGCGAGCAGCCTAGCGTGTTAGAGTGACGCGGGCAACGAAGGGGAGCGGGGTGGAGACCAAGCCGGGCGTTCGCGCGCAGACGCTGGACCGGGCGCTCGACGTGCTGGACGTCCTCGCCGACGGCCAGCCGCGCACGAGCCACCAGATCGCCGACGCCGCCGGGTTGCACCGCTCGATCGTCTACCGGATCCTGCGCACGCTGGAGGACCGCCAGCTGGCGCGGCGCACCGCGGAAGGCCGCTACACGCTCGGGCTCGGGCTGCTCGTGCTGTCGCGGACCGTCCTCGGCGACGCCCAGGCCCGCCTGCACGAGGTGCTCGGCGAGCTGGCCGACACCGTTGGCGCGACGGCGTTCTTCGCGGTGCCACGAGGTGGTCAGGTCGTCGCCGTGGTGACCGTGGAACCGGATCGCCGCCGCGCCGCCGTCGCCTACCAGCCGTGGACGCGGGCGCCGCTGGACCGCGGGGCGTGCGGCCTGGCGATCCAGTCCACAGGTCCCGCACATCCGGACGAGCGTCCTGAGGTCGGCTGGGCGCGGCAGACCGGGTACGTCCGCACGGTCGGCGAGATCCACGCCGGGCTCACCGAGATCGCCGCGCCCGTCCGGCTCGCGCACGGCGCCGGGGGCAGCGTCGCCGTGGTGTTCGTGCCGGGCGACGTGGACGAGGACCGGGCCGCCGAAGCGGTGCGGCGTACGGCGATCCGGCTCGGGCAGCCGGAGTCCGGGGTCTGGGAGCTGTAGTTGACCTCCAGTTCGCTGGAGGTTCTACCGTCGGCTCGTGATCAAGGAGTACAGCGACGAAGAAGTGGCCGCCCAGCCCATCGGGGCGTGGAGCGGCGAGGCGTACCGGCTCGTGGTCGGTGCATTGCGGGAGGCGCTCGCGGTCGAGGACCTCACCCAGCCGCACTGGTGGACGCTGAACCACGTCGCGGGCAGGCCGGGGGAGTGGACCCGTGCGGCGCTCGTCCGGCGCCTCGCCCGCTACGACGACCTTGGCATCGACTTCGACGCGGTCTTCGACGACCTCATCGCGCGGGGCTGGCTGGTCGAGCGGGACGGCCTGACCCTCACCGAAGCGGGCGAGGCCGGCCGCGTGCGGGCCCGCGACCGCAACGCGCGCGTCCACGAGCGGATGCACGAGGGGGTGGACCGCGGCGACCTCGTGACCACGATCAACGTCCTGCGGCGGATGGTCGCGAACCTCGGCGGCGACGGGAACCTGCCGGACTAGGCCGCTTCTTCCTCGCTCACCAGCGTGTCCCAGTGGCGCTGCGCGACCGGCCGCCATTCCACGTGCCTGCGGTGGAACAGCTCCGCCGCCTTGGCACCGCTCCAGCCGTCGGGCAGCAGACGGCCCGGCAGGCGCGGGTCGAGGAACGGGAAGCGGCGCCACTCGTGCACCAGGCGGGTCTGCGCGTGCAGCACCGCCTCGCCCGACTCGGGGGCCAGCGCGGCGAACTCGTCGATGAAGTCCTCGTAGCGCTCTTCCAGCGCCGTCAGGTCCCAGGCCCGCGCGACCATCGCGTCCTCGTCGCCGATCCGGCCGTACGACGCGACGAACGACATCGCCTCCGCGTCCAGTCCCAGCTCACGCACGATGGAGTTCGCCTCGTCCTGCCGGCTCGGGTCGGGGCAGATCCACACTCCGGGCGTCGGCGACCCGAACCCGGCCCAGGTCAGCCGCGTGCGCAGGCTGTGCCGCAGGTCCCGCTTCGTCTCGGGCACCGACACCAGCAGCATCAGCCATGTGCCGTCCCAGGGCGTGTCCGCGCGGCCGAAGCCGTAGATCCGCTCGGCGCCCTCGGTCAGCAGCCGCCGTCCCGGCGCGGTCAGCGACCAGCGCACGCGCCGGCCCTGCCGCTGTGACACCAGCCAGCCCTCGGCCGCGGTGCGGGCCAGGGCCTGGCGGGCCGACTTCTCCTCGACGCCGAACATGCCGAGGACGTCGACGAGGGTGGAGGTCCACACCGGGCGGTCGCGGGGCAGCACGAACTCGCCGAGCACGGTCATCAGCACCGACCGCGCGCTCGTGTGGCTGACCTCGCGCCGCCTGCTCACGGTGGGGCGGGCCGTGGTGTCCGCGATCGCGCTCACCTCCCCGCACAAGCTGACCTCGACGCCATTGGCGTTGCTCAGGTTAGCTCACCCGGCACAGTTCGCGGTGCGCGGTAGGTCAATGGAGGAAATACGACAGGTCGTGCACCAAATCCCATTCGGCGCGGTGCGCCTCCGGTGGGCCCGTCCACGGTTCGTGAATGATCTGCTCGTCGCGGGCGCATTGCCCGCAAAGCGGGTGGCCCTGCGCGTCGAAACACCATTCCTCGTCGGCGGGGGTCTGCTCGTGGGGAACGAGGCAGCCGAAGCAGCTGTCCGCGGGGCGAAAATCGATGTGCGTGGTCATGATCGCATCCCGTCGCTCGCAGTTGCACCATGGTAGGCACGGGTCGGAGCGGGCACGAAGCATCGTCATCCGAATGTAGCAAACGGTTGTCTCGGCTGCTGAAACACTGTTGAACCTTTTATTGACGGGTGTGGTTCGCCGCTGTCGGAAACGCGTGGAAAATGATGCGGACCGGCCTTTGATTCGAGGCGCACTGCCGCGCGTTCCGGAAAATGCTTGATCAATTTTCGCGGGCTCAGGCGATTTCGCTCGCCAGTAGGTCGCCGAGGTTCGCGCCCGGCCGCAACTCGGCCGGCTCGGAACCGCGGCGGAACAGGCGGGCGCCGCTTTCGTCGCCACCCAGGGTGAGGCTCTGGTCCTCGCGGCGCAACCAGGTGCCCTCGCGCAGCCCCAGCACCGGCACGTCGTTCTCCTCGAGGAACTGCTCGATGCGCTCCTCGCGGGTCTCGCCCATGTGCGTGGAGCCCGGGTCCGGGTCGAGGTAGTGCGGGTTGATCTGGAACGGCACGAACCCGGCCGCGTCGAACGTGGGCGGCTGCACGATCGGCATGTCGTTGGTGGTGCGGATGGTGGGGCAGGCGACGTTCGTGCCCGCGCTCGATCCGATGTAGACGGTGCCGTGCGCCACGCGGTCGCGGATCGGGGCGAGCAGTTCGCGGCGGTAGAGCTCGCGCAGGAGCCGGAACGTGTTGCCGCCCCCGGTGAACACGGCCTGCGCGGAGTTCAGCAACCGGATCGGATCATCCTGGTGGGCGCCGGCGACCTCGACGCCGAACGGGGCGAGCGCCTTGGCGACCGTGGCCGTGTAACCGTCGTGGTCGGCCAGCGCGAAGGGGACGAACACCAGGCGACGCACGTCCTGGAGCACTTCGCCCAGCGCGTCGGTGGCGTGCTCCAGGTAGCCGCGTCCGGGCGCGGTCGAGTTGGACAGCAGCAGCAGACGCATCGATGATCCTTTCCGGCGCTCGATCCCCGAATGACTATCACGGGCGGTCCGCGGAGTTGCCGCGGAAGTGAGCCCGGCCACTACGCTGGGCGGTATGGCAGATGGCGTTCTTCCCGACCCGTCCAGCCCGTTCGGGCAGCGGGTACGCGAACGGCTCGAGCACGAGCGGGTCGTCTGGTTCACGACAACCGGCAGCGACGGCACCCCGCAGCCGAACCCGGTGTGGTTCGTGTGGGACGACGGCGGGTTCCTGATCTACAACGCCGCGCACGCCAAACGGCTGTCCCACATCCAGGGCCGGCCGCAGGTGGCGCTCCACTTCAACAGCAACGAGCAGGGCGGGGACATCGTGGTGTTCCGCGGCCTGGCCCACCCGGCCGACACACAACCCCCGGCCCACGAGAACCCCGCGTACGTGGCCAAGTACGGCGACGCGATGGAGTCGATCAGCGGCAGCCTGGAGGCGTTCTCGAAGGCGTATCCGCAGGCACTGCGCGTGCAGGTGAACGCGGTACGCGGATACTGACGGCGAAAGCGCCAGGGCACAAAACACAAGGTAGCTGGGTGGTCATCCCGTCGCCTGACACCGGCGCGATCACCTTGAGCCAGGGCCGCAACCCGCGCTGGGTCCGGCGGCCGAGAACACAAAGCTTGCGGCCCTGGCTCAAGGTGATATGCACAAATC
>NZ_JBHZEN010000092.1:0-10376 GCF_050958625.1 Amycolatopsis sp. 3B14 | reverse complement strand
AACGGGCCACCTCGGGGATGCCCCCGGCCCCGCCGCTGCTCGGCCCGTTCAGCGAAGCCGTGACCTGGACCCGCAGCCCCCGCTGACCCCCGCAACGACGAAGACACCCGGCGGACCGGGGGCCTTCTGACCACAGCCGCAACCCGGCAACGAAAGCCGACGACCCCCCACGAGCCAGCCCCCTCCTGCAACCCGATCCCCAGCCAAATCGGTTGCCGAGCCACCGGGTCAAGGCACGCTTTCCCGCCTTGACGCGGTGTCTCGGCAACCGAACACTGAAAGATCGGGTTCGGGAGGGCACCAAGATCCGGGCGTAGCGAAGCGAAGCCCGCCGCAGTAGAAAGCCGCGTAGCGCCGCCAGACCGCGCGCAACCCGGACCCAAAGGTCACCATGGATGAGTGACCCTCACCCAGCAACAGGACCCACGCCGCTGGAAAGCCCTGGCCGTGACCCTCACCGCGGGTTTCATGGGCCTGCTGGACGTCAGCATCGTGAACGTGGCGCTGCCGTCCATCCAGAAGGGGATCGGTGGCGACGCCGGCACCGCGCAGTGGGTCGTCTCGGGCTACGCGCTCACCTTCGGCCTGGTCCTCGTCTCGGGTGGGCGTCTGGGCGACGCGCTGGGCAGGCGCCGGATGTTCCTCATCGCGCTGGCGGCGTTCGTGGCGATGAGCGCGTTCGCGGGTGCCGCGCCGACGGGTGAGGTGCTGGTCGTCGCGCGGTTGCTGCAGGGGTGCGCGGCCGGGTTGCTCACGCCGCAGAACACGGGGCTGATCCAGGACCTGTTCCGCGGCGCGGAGCGGGGCAAGGCGTTCGGCGCGTTCGGGTCGGTGGTCGGCATCTCCACGGCGGTCGGGCCGGTGCTGGGCGGTCTCATCCTCGCCGTGTTCGGTGAGGAGCAGGGCTGGCGCTGGGTGTTCTACGTGAACGTGCCGATCGGGGCGTTCGCGTTCGTCCTGGCGCTGCGGTTGCTGCCGCGTGCCGAGGGCCGTCCCGCGCGGCTGCGGTCCGAGATCGACTTCGTCGGTGTGCTGCTGCTCGGGCTCGCCGTGCTGGGGGTGCTGCTGCCACTGGTGGAGTCCGAAGAGGACGGTGTGCGGCGGTTGTGGTGGTTGTTCCCGGTCGCGGCCGTGTTCGGGTTCGCGTTCGTCCGCTGGGAGCGGCGCGTGGTGCGGCACGAGCGCACGCCGTTGATGGACGTCCGGTTGTTCACCGAAACCCCGGGCTACACCCCGGGTGCGCTGATCGGCGCGGTGTACTTCTGCGGGTTCGCCGGGATCTGGCTGGTGTTCGCGATGTTCTTCCAGCAGGGCCTCGGTTACACGCCGCTGGAGTCCGGGCTGGCGGTGACGCCGTTCGCGGTGGGGGCGGCGGTTTCCGCGGCGGTGGCGGGGCGGCTCGTCGCGCGGTGGGGGCGGCGCCTCACGGTCACCGGCCTCTCGCTGGTGGCGTTGGGGCTGGGTGTCGTCGCGTTGCTGGCGTGGCTCGCGCCGGGGCAGGACCTCGGTCTGGTGGTCGCGTTGCCCCTGCTGGTGGCCGGGATCGGCGGTGGCATGGTGATTTCGCCCAACACGACGCTGACGCTGGAGTGTGTGCCGACCCGGATGGCCGGCGTCGCCGGGGGAGCGTTGCAGACCGGGCAGCGGATCGGCACGGCGATCGGCACCGCGGTGCTCGCGTCGGTGTTCCGGGCGGTCCTCCCGGCGTCCGGCAACGACTTCCCGGCCGCGCTCGCCGTCTCGCTGCTGTGTGCTGCCGGTTTTGTCCTCTTCGCGCTGGGGCTCGGGATCGCCGAACTCCGCGCCCGGCGAGCACGCGCCTCTAACGATCAACTACTCAGCGCCACAACTGCTGCTCCATATGAGTGAGACTTCCCCGAAGGTGCTAGATCTACGGAGAGCGACCGGGTAAACCTTGACTTGCCTTCACGGTGCGGGGATCAGCTACGGACAGTGGCTATGTGGAGCGGGTTCCGGGGATGGGGACCGCGCTCCGGGCTCTCGAGATCGGACACTCAGGGTCACGCCCGCCCCGGTACCGTCGGCGTCCGCGGGGGATCGTACGGCGGCAGGAAGGCACCCACGTGGGTGGGCCCGGACGAGGGGGAGCCGGGCCCACCCGTCGTGTGTGCTGGGATGAGGCGGACAGCAGCCGACCGGGAGGGGCGAGGCATGTCCGTGGCACCCGCCAACCGGCGGTACCGCGTCTGGTACCGGCCGATGACCGCGCGGAACCGCGACGAGGAGCACCGCGCGGCGACGCCGCTGGAATTGTTGTTCGACCTGTGTTTCGTCGTCGCCGTCGGCCAGGCCGCGGCGGAACTGCACCACGCGTTGTCGGAGAACCACGTCGGCCACGGTGTGCTGAGCTTCCTGCTCGTGTTCTTCGCGATCTGGTGGGGCTGGGTCAACTTCACCTGGTTCGCCTCCGCGTTCGACACCGACGACGGCCCCTACCGGTTGCTGACGTTCGTGCAGATCGCCGGCGCGCTGGTGGTCGCCGCCGGCGTGAGCAGGGCGTTCTCCGACGACTTCACGGTCATCGTGATCGGGTACGTGCTGATGCGGCTGGCGATGGTCGCGCAGTGGCTGCGGGCCGCCCGCAGCGCGCCCGAATGCCGGCCGACGGCGCTGCGGTACGCGCTGGGCATCACGATCGTGCAGGCAGGCTGGATCGCGCGGCTCGCGGTGCCCGAATCGTGGTTCCTGCCCAGCTTCCTGGTGCTCGCCGCGGCCGAGATGCTCGTGCCGGTCTGGGCCGAGCGCCGCACGCCGACCAAGTGGCACCGCCACCACATCGCCGAACGGTACGGCCTGTTCACGCTGATCGTGCTCGGCGAAACGATCTTCGGCGCGACGAACGCGGTTCGCGAGGCCATCGACACCGGTCACGACGTGCTGAACCTGGTGTTCCTCGCGCTGGCCGGGCTGGTCCTGGTGTTCGGCATGTGGTGGCTGTACTTCGATCAGCCCGGCCACCAGCGGCTCGCCCAGTTCAAGTACGGCTACGCCTGGGGCTACGGCCACTACCTGATCTTCACGTCGGCGGCCGCGGTCGGCGTCGGCATCGAGGTCGCGCTGGACCACGAAACCCACACCGGGCATGCGCCCGAGCTGGTCGCCGCGTTCGCCACGACCGTGCCCGTGGCGGTGTTCCTGGTCAGCGTGTGGCTGCTGCACGTCGGACCGCGCAACGAGTGCCGCCCGATCGCGATCGGCTTCCCGCTGGCCGCGGTGCTGGCGCTGGCGGTGTCGTTCACGCCGGTGCCGGTGTACCTGACCGCGCTGGTCGTCGCGGCGCTGGTGGCCACCATGGTGATCGCCAGCCACGGCGAACCGGTCAGCGACTGACCAGCTTCGGCAGCACCTCGCCCAGCGGCTCGCGCAACACGACGGTCGCCACCTCGTCGTAGGGCGTTTCGGAGGCGTTCGCGATGATCACCGGCGCCCCGGCCGCCGCCGCGATGTCCACCAGGCCCGCGGCCGGGTGCACCGTCAGCGAGGTGCCCAGCGCCAGCATCAGGTCGCACGTCTCGGCGGCCTCGCGGGCGCGGTCCACCACCTCCGGGTCGAGCATCTGCCCGAAGGAGACCGTCGCGGACTTCAGGATCCCGCCGCAGATCTCGCACTCCGGGTCGGACTCCCCGGCCCGCACGCGGTCCAGTGTCTCGTGCATGTCGCGGCGGTCGTCGCAGGCCAGGCAGATCGTGTCGGCCATCGTGCCGTGCAGTTCGACCACCCGGTCCGGCGAGTTCCCGGCCTTCTGGTGCAGCCCGTCGATGTTCTGCGTGAGGATCGCCGACAGCCTGCCCTGCCGTTCCAGGTCGACCAGGGCCAGGTGCGCCGCGTTCGGCCGGGCCCACCAGCCGGGGTGGTCGAGCCTGGCCTGCCATGACTGCTCGCGCACCTCGCGGCTGGCGACGTAGTCGTCGATGTGGGACAGCTTCTCGGCGTCCGGGTTCTTCGTCCACACCCCCTGTGGGCCCCGGAAGTCCGGGATGCCCGAATCGGTGGAGACACCGGCGCCGGTGAGCGCGACGATCCGCGAAGCGCCGTCCACGAGCCGTCGCGCGCGATCGAGTTCCGGGGCAGTCATGCCCCCATCGTGCCGCCCCGGAACCGCGATCACCACATCACTTCAGCGCGCTGCCCTGCTGCCACTGCTCCCACGACAGCGCCCAGTCGCCGTAGAGGTCCCACACCGGCAGCTGCTGCCCGCCGGAGTTGGTCACCTCGACCACGTCACCCAGCCCCAGGTTGTGGAAGAACCACTCGGCGTTCTCGGCGTTGAGGTTGATGCAGCCGTGCGACACGTTCGAGTTCCCCTGCGCGCCCACGCTGTTCGGGTTCTCGTGGACGAACTCGCCGTCGTTGGAGATGCGCTCGGTCCACTTCTCCTCGGACCGGTACCACTTCGGATCGCCCTGGCAGACGCCGTAGGTGCAGGAGTCCATCGTGTAGCTCTCGGCCTTGAACGAAATGACGTGCGCGCCGAGGTGCGTCGGGGTGGCGTCCTTGCCCATCGAAATCGGCATGGTCTTCACCACCTGGCCGTTGTGGAAGATCTGCATCTGCTCGGTGTTGCCGTCGGCTTTCGCGATCCAGGAATCGTGCACGTGGTAAGTCTCCGTGCGGTCCTCCGCGCCGTAGACGCCGTTGCCGAAATCGACACCGTAGATCTTCGCGGAAACGGTCAGCGTCGTGCCCGGCTGCCAGTACTCCTTCGGCCGGTAATGCACGTTCTTGTCGTCGATCCAGTACCAGCTGCCCTCCTGCGGCGGATTCGACACCACCGACAGCTGCTTTTCCACGTCCGCCTTGTTCTTCACCGGGTAGCTGAACTGGAAGACGACCGGCTGCCCGACGCCGACGCCGGTCTGGGCCACCGAAGCCGGCGCGGGGATCATGTTCGGGTTCGCCTGCTTCGACGGCGACACCGTGGTCACCTGGCCCTGCTGCTCGACGGTCTTGCCGCTGCGGTCCGCGCCGTGCGCGTCGATCGTGTAGGTGCTGCCGTACCCGAGCGGTTCCGACGAGGTCCAGGTGGTCTTGTCCGCCGAGAACTCGCCCTTCACGGTGGTGTGCTTCGCGGAGTTCTGGACGGTCACGTCCGTGAGCGTGCCGTTCGCCGCCTTCACCACGATCGGCGTGACCGGGCTGATGTTCTTCCCGTTCGCGGGTTCGATGGAAACGGAGACCGCGGCCGCCTGGCTCGACGTGCCGGGCGCAGCCGTGCCGCCGTTGTTCGTATTGCCCGAATTGCCGGAACTGCATGCCGACAAAAAGAGCGCCACCGCGAGCAGTCCAGCCGCGATCGGCGCGCTGCGGGTGAAAAGTAAAGTCTTCTTGACTGTCATGTGGTCTCTTTTTGGGAAATAGTGGGTGAGAAAGCAAAACTACCGCGCCCGGATAGACGTGCCCTCACCCGGTTTGTTGTCCCGGAGTGGCCCGCGTCACGCGATCTTGACCCCGGGGCCGCCGTACAGGCCGGGCCCGTCGATCACGAGGCCGTCCAGGTAGATCCGCGCGGCCTCGAACGCCAGGTCGGTCAGCTCCTCGGTGCGGCTGAAGTCCAGCGGGCTCAGCCGCACCGGACGCGGCCCCGGCAGGTAGACCACCGGCACCTCCGCCGCCGCGATCGGCGCCTCCAGCACGGCCTGGTTCCGCATGCTCACCATCGCCGTGTACATCAGCACCTCGGCGAACGTCTGCGGCGGGGACGGGATCTGGCCGGGGAAGGCGCAGTCCAGCACGACGAGCGACCGCGCGCCGAGCACCAGCGCCTGCCGCATCGGCACGTTCGCCACCAGGCCGCCGTCGTAGAGCAGCCGCCCGTCGTGCTCGACCGGCGGGTAGATGCCCGGGATCGCCGCGCTCGCCAGCAGGGGCGGCCGCAGGTCGCCGGAGGTGAACAGGCGCGCCTCCGCGGTGTCCACGTCGGTCGCGACGACGCCCAGTGGCAGCGCGAGGTCCTCGAACGTGGTGCCCGGCCCGAGGTGGTCGTCGACGATCGTGGCCAGCCCGATGTTCGGGAAGAGGTGGGTCTTGCTGTGCCGCAGGGTGCGGACCTGGCTGAGGACCCCGCCCGGGAACGCCTCGTGGCGGGTCATGTGGGTCCACGTCTTGCGCAGCCGTTCGCCGGCGTCGTCCGGGTCCAGCGCGAGCACGGCGCCGTTGAGGGACCCCACCGACGTGCCGACGACCAGGTCGGGCCGGATCCCGGCCTCGGTGAGGGCGCGCAGCATGCCGACCTGCATCGCACCCAGGCTGCCGCCCCCGCCGAGCACGAACCCGACCGGGCGGGGCAGGTCGACCTCGGGCATCGGACCACCTCCACTCGCATGGTGCTCCGCGTCCCCGCGCGCCGCCATCGGACGCGCGGTGGCATTCACCACCCCGGTCTAGGGGCTTCCGTTCGCGCTACCGGTGAGTAACACTGGTCACAATGTCTTGACGGCGCACCGAGGAGGTGTTCGGTGGTTGATCAGCCGAAGGTGACGGAGAAGGAAGCCCGCGCGGTCGCCGAGGAGGCCCGGGAGAGCGGCTGGCGCAAGCCGTCGTTCGCGAAGGAGCTCTATCTCGGGCGGTTCCGGCTCGACCTCGTCCACCCCCACCCCCGTGCCGAACCCGCGGCCGCGAAGAAGGCCGAGCAGTTCCTCACCCGCCTGCGCGAGTACGCCGAGACCCTCGACGGCACCGTCATCGAGCGGGAGGCGCGCATCCCGGACGAGTACGTCAAGGGCCTGGCCGAGCTGGGCTGCTTCGGCATCAAGATCCCGGAGGAGTACGGCGGCCTCGGGCTGTCCCAGGTCGCCTACAACCGCGCCCTGGCGTTGCTCGGCTCGGTGCACCCGACGCTGGGCGTGCTGCTGTCCGCGCACCAGTCGATCGGCGTGCCGGAACCGCTCAAGCTGGCAGGCACGCCCGAGCAGAAGGCGAAGTTCCTGCCGCGCTGCGCGAAGGGCGCGGTCACCGCCTTCCTGCTCACCGAGCCCGACGTGGGATCCGACCCGGCGCGCCTGGCGACCACCGCGACCCCGACCGAGGACGGCGGGTACCTCCTCGACGGCGTCAAGTTGTGGACCACCAACGGGGTGGTCGCCGAACTGGTCGTCGTGATGGCGCGGGTGCCGCGCAGCGAGGGGCACCGCGGCGGGATCACCGCGTTCATCGTCGAGATGGACTCGCCAGGCATCACGGTGGAGCGGCGCAACGCGTTCATGGGCCTGCGCGGCATCGAGAACGGCGTCACCCGCTTCCACCAGGTGCGGGTGCCCGCGGACGCGGTCGTCGGTGGCGAGGGCAAGGGGCTCAAGATCGCGCTGGCGACGCTGAACACCGGGCGGCTGTCGATCCCGTCGATGTGCGCCGGCGCGGGCAAGTGGTGTCTCAAGATCGCCCGCGAGTGGGCGGCGGCCCGTGTGCAGTGGGGCAAGCCGATCGCCGGGCACGCGGCCGTGGCGAACAAGATCTCCTTCATCGCCGCGACCACGTACGCGCTGGAGAGCGTGCAGGAGCTGTCCGGCCACATGAGCGACGAGGGCCGCAACGACATCCGCATCGAGGCGGCACTGGCCAAGCTGTACGCCAGCGAGATGTCCTGCAAGATCGCCGACGAGCTGATGCAGATCCGCGGCGGCCGCGGCTACGAGACCGCCCAGTCGCTCGCGGCGCGCGGGGAACGGGCGGTCGGCGTCGAACAGCTGGTGCGCGACCTGCGGATCAACCGCATCTTCGAGGGCTCGACCGAGATCATGCACCTGCTCATCGCACGCGAGGCGGTGGACGCGCACCTGGCGGCGGCCGGGGCGCTCGCCGACCTGGAGGCCGACCTGCCCGCGAAGGCGAAAGCGGCGGCCAAGGCCAGCGGCTTCTACGCGAAGTGGCTGCCGCAGCTGGTCACCGGCCGCGGTCAGGTGCCCACGTCGTTCGCCGAGTTCGGGCAGCTCGCGCCCCACCTGCGTTACGTCGAGCGCACCGCCCGCAAGCTGGCGCGCTCGACGTTCTACGGCATGGCGCGCTGGCAGGCCGGGCTGGAGAAGCGGCAGGGGTTCCTCGGCCGGATCGTCGACATCGGCGCCGAGCTGTTCGCGATGTCCGCGGCCTGCGTGCGGGCGGAGATGCAGCGCGAGGACGATGTCCGGGAGGGCGAGGCCGCCTACGAGCTGGCCGACGTGTTCTGCCGCCAGGCGCGGGTGCGGATCGAGACGTTGTTCGAGGGCCTGTGGCGCAACACCGACGACGTGGACCGCCGCCTCACCGACCGGGTCATGGACGGTGCCTTCACCTGGCTGGAGGAGGGTGTCCTGGACCCGAGCGAGGGCACCGGGCCGTGGATCGCGGACTGGCGGGCGGGCGCGTCCACCGCGGAGGACGTCGCGCGGCGGTACACGGCGGGCTGAGCCGTGGTACTACTCGGCGGTGGCCTTCGTCGAGCTGAGCACGGACACTGTGGACGGTGCGATCGCGGCGGACCGGCTCGGCGCGGACCGCGTCGAGCTGTGCGCCGCGGGCGCGCTGGGCGGGCTGACCCCCGGGCCGGGACTGCTCGCGGCCACCCTGGCGCGCTGCACGCGCGCCAGGGTGCACGTGCTGATCCGGCCGCGGGACGGCGGGTTCCGCTACGCGCCTGCCGAGGTGGACGCGATGCTCGCCGACGTCCGGCACGCGGTCGCGGCCGGAGCGGCGGGCGTCGTGGTCGGGGCGCTGACCGCGGCCGGCGAGGTCGACCGGGTCGTGGTGGGTGAGCTGGTGGCCGCCGCCGGTGGCCGCGAGGTGACGTTCCACCGGGCGATCGACGTGTGCGCGGATCCGCTGGCGGCGCTGGAGGTGCTGGCCGAGCTGGGCGTGCGGCGCGTGCTCAGCTCCGGCCAGGCGGCGACCGCCGTCGAGGGGGCGCCGCTGCTGGCGCGGATGACGGAGCTGGCAGGCGACCGGGTGACGGTGATGGCGTGCGGCGGGATCCGGCCGCACAACGTGCGCCAGGTGCTGGAGACCACCGGCGTGCGGCACGTGCACGCCGCGCCCCGGCGCCCGGCCGAACAAGTGCCGGCGACGGCCGTGGACTTCGGCGTGCACCAGACCCTCGACGTCCAGGCGGCGGAAGAGCTGATCGCCGCCGCCCGCTGAACGCACACGAGCGCAGAACTCGCTGTGGTGAGTTCTGCGCTCGTGGATGTTCCCGCGCGGGGGGTCACTCGGCCTTGCTGGGCTCCGCGGTGCGCTCGTCGAGCTTGCCCATCGCCTTCTTCTTCTTCCACCGCAGCAGGAAGAAGAGCCCGACGGCGACCAGCACGCCGACCACGATCAGGCCGCCGGTGTTCAGCACGCCCTCGATGCGCTTGGCCGCCTCGCCCATCGCGGCGCCCAGGCTGATGTGCAGCAGCGACCAGCTGATCGCGCCCGCGGCCGCCGCGGGCAGGAACTTCCGGAACTCCAGTCCCGACGTCCCCGCCGCGGCCGGCGTCAGCGTCCGGATCACCGGCAGGAACCGGGCGAAGAACACTGCCCAAGCGCCCCTGCGGTGCAGCACGTCGGTCGCCTTGTCCCAGGCGTCCGTGCCGTACTTCTGGATCAGCTTGGTCTCGCGCAGCCGTGGCCCGAACTTCCGCCCGATCGCGTAGCCGAGCGAGTCGCCGAGGATGGCGCACACCGCCACCACCGCCCACAGGATCAGGAACCGCGGCGCGGTGTTGGCGGTGGTCGCGGCGACCAGCAGTCCCGACTCGCCGGGGGCGATGAAGCCGAGCCCGATGGTGCACTCGGCGAACACGAGTGCGCCGGTCGCGCCGACCAACGCCGGCTGCGGCAGTGCCTGCAGCCATTCCAGGATGTCGGTTACCAGCGCCACGTGTGATCCCCTGTCCTTTTTGCCCCTGCTGACCCCTTCAAACTACCGTGCACGGTATCGGGCTCGCGGCGCACTTTCGTCAGGGAATTCCCCCGACTTTCAGCGGGTGAGGAGGCTGCTGGCTTCCTGGGCGGCGGGTCCGGCTTCGGCCAGGTGCGCCAGGTTGGCGGGCAGTTCCTCGCCGCGGTGGCGCTTGGTCTGGGCGTAGAGGCGGCCGGCGCGGTAGGAGGAGCGGACCAGCGGCCCGGCCATCACCCCGGCGAACCCGAGGGCCTCGGCGACCTTGGCGTGCTCGACGAACTCCTCCGGCTTGACCCAGCGGTCCACCGGGTGGTGCCGCACCGACGGGCGCAGGTACTGGGTGATGGTCAGGATCTCGCAGCCGGCCTCGACCAGGTCGCGCATCGCGGGCTCGACCTCCTCGGGGGTTTCCCCCATGCCCAGGATCAGGTTCGACTTGGTGACCAGCCCGGCCTTGCGGGCGCGGGTGAGGACCTCCAGCGAGCGGGCGTAGCGGAAGCCGGGG
>NZ_JBHZEN010000091.1:0-10231 GCF_050958625.1 Amycolatopsis sp. 3B14 | reverse complement strand
CGCGCGCGGTCGACGAGCTCCCCGACGTCCAGTGGCACTACAGCGCGGGCACCTTGATCAGCAGCGCGTCGCCCTGGCCACCGCCGCCGCACAGCCCGGCCGCGCCGAGGCCGCCGCCGCGGCGGCGCAGCTCGTGCACCAGGTGCACGGCCAGTCGGGCACCGGACGCGCCGATCGGGTGGCCCAGCGCGATGGCGCCGCCGTCGACGTTCACGATCTCCGGGTCGATGCCCAGCGCCTTCGTCGACACCAGGCCGACCGCGGCGAACGCCTCGTTGATCTCGACCAGGTCCAGCGCGCTCGCGTCCAGCTTCGCCTTCGCCAGCGCGGCCTTGATCGCGTTGGACGGCTGCTCGTGCAGGCTCGCGTCCGGGCCGGCGACCACACCGTGGGCGCCGATCTCGGCGAGCGGCTCCAGGCCCAGCTCCTCGGCCTTGGCCCGGCTGGCGACGACGACCGCGGCGGCGCCGTCGGAGATCTGCGAGGCCGAGCCCGCGGTGATGGTGCCGTCCGAGGCGAACGCCGGGCGCAGCTTGGCCAGGCTCTCCGCGGTGGTGTCGGCGCGCACGCCCTCGTCGGTGTCGAAGACGACCGGGTCGCCCTTGCGCTGCGGGATGGACACCGGCGCCAGCTCGGCCTTGAACCGGCCGGCTTCGGCGGCCGCGACCGCGCGCTGGTGCGACCGGGCCGAGAAGGCGTCCTGGTCCTCGCGCGTGATGCCGTAGCGGGAGTTGTACTTCTCCGTGGACGCGCCCATCGCGCACTGGTCGAACGCGCAGAACAGGCCGTCGTAGGCCATGTGGTCGAGCAGCGTGGTGTCGCCGTACTTGAAGCCGGACCGCGACTTCGGCAGCAGGTGCGGCGCCTGGGTCATCGACTCCTGGCCGCCGGCCACCACGAGGTCGAACTCGCCTGCGCGGATGAGCTGGTCGGCCAGCGCGATGGCGTCCAGGCCGGACAGGCACACCTTGTTGATGGTCAGCGCGGGCACGTCCATCGGGATGCCGGCGGCGACCGCGGCCTGACGAGCCGGGATCTGGCCCGCGCCCGCGGTGAGCACCTGGCCCATGATCGTGTACTGCACCTTGTCCGGGGACACCCCGGCCTGCTCCAGCGCGGCCTTGATGGCGATCCCGCCGAGTTGCGCGCCGGTGAAGTCCTTCAGTGAACCGAGCAGACGCCCAATCGGGGTACGCGCGGCACCCAGGATGACGGAACCGGACACAGCAGCCTCCAACAGACGAACGACGGCGGTCGATCCGACGATACCCGGAGCGGCCGTCCAGTACAGGTGTGAGCCGTGGCACCCACGTACGCAGGTGCCAAGCTTTATCCTCACCACTATGAATGACGCGCTGAAGCCGTTCGTGACGACCATCGACCACGTCGGCATCGCCGTCGCCGATCTCGACGCCGCGATCGACTTCTACGCGGAGAACTTCGGCATGATCGCCACGCACTCCGAGGTCAACGAGGAGCAGGGCGTGCGCGAGGCGATGCTGCACGCGCCGGGCGACGAGTCCGGCCCCGCCATCCAGCTGCTCGCGCCGCTGCGCCCGGACTCGACGATCGGGAAGTTCCTCGACACCAAGGGCCCCGGCCTGCAGCAGGTCGCCTACCGGGTCACCGACGTCGAGGCGGCCGCCGAGGCGCTGCGCGCCAAGGGCCTGCGCCTGCTGTACGACAAGGCCAAGCGCGGCACCGCGAACAGCAAGGTCAACTTCGTGCACCCGAAGGACGCCGGCGGGGTGCTCGTCGAACTGGTCGAGCCCGCCGCGTCGCACTAACCCGGCGCCGGCCGGGCCATCAGCGCGTCGGCGATGAAGTTCAGCTCCCGCTCCATCAGGTCCGGCGGGTCGTCCCCGGCGTGCCGCGCCACCGAGTGCCGGTAGCTCACCGCGAGCGCCAGCAGGCCGGCCGCGCTGTCCACGTCGGCCACCGCGAGGTCGCCCTCACCCGCGGCGATGATCACCGTGCGGACCTGCCGGACCAGCTGCTGGAACCGGTCGTGCAGCGCGTCCCGCACCGCCCGGTGGGTGTCGGCCTCCCGCCACAGCAGGTGGGACAGCATCCGCGACCTGGCGAGCCGCGCGTCGAGTTCGGACACCAGCCGCCGCAGGCTCTCCGCGATGTCGCCGGGCACCACGACCCGCGCGGCGTCGATCTGCTCGTCCGGCAGGCGCTTGATGAGCGCGGTGAGCAGGTCGGCCTTGCGGCGGAAGTAGTAGTGCACGAGTCCCTTCGGGACGCCGGCGCGCTCGGCGATCCGGGAGGTCGGAGTGGCGTCGAAACCGCTGTCCGCGAACAGGTCCTCGGCCGCGCGGAGGATCCGCTCCTTGGCCGGCAGGTCGTCCCCGTGTTCGGTGCGCGCCACTCCGCCCGCCTTTCGTACAGCTTGCCGGCCCACAACGCTAACCGAAAACCGGCGCGCCGTGGGCCGACCCCGGGCGCGACGGCTCAGTGCGCCGTCGTCATCCCACCGCGGTGCACCGCGTTCGCGACGGGCAGGGCCGCCAGCCCGGCGATCGCGGTGAGGGCGCCGATGATCCACGAGGACCACGCCGCCACGTCCAGTGCCGTGTACGTCATCACCCACGGCGCGATGAACAGCAGCGCCCCGAGCACGACCTGGACCCCCTCGCCGTAGACGAGACCCGGCATGGACAGCGAAAGCAGGCCGTCCAGCGCGATGAGGGCGCCCAGAACGATCATCGTCCACATGGTGGTGGTGTCGGTGTCGGCCCACAGGGGCGTCAGGACCGCCACCACCCCGAGCACGACCTCGGCCCAGTCGTGCGGACGGGTCCACGCCCGCTTCGAACGATCAGCCATTCGTGATCACCTCCGAACCCGATCCGGGAGACCACGCGGCGCGGTCTCCGCACTGCCATGGTGCTCCTTGATTGGCCGGCCGGTCAATCACGTCGGGATCACGGCGAACCCGGCACAACGGACGGGTGAGGTAGCCCTCCTCCCGGACAGTGGCGGATGACGTTACCGGCCAGTAATGTCAGGCACTCCAACCCAGCGCAGGGAGGCCGACATGACGATCACGGACATCCGGGATGCGATCCTCACCGGCGAGACCGCCGAAGTGGGCGCTCTGCCGGTGCCGGAGGCCTACCGCGGCGTGACGGTCCACGCCGACGAGGCCGGCATGTTCGACGGCATCCCCTCCCGGGACAAGGACCCGCGCAAGTCGCTGCACGTGGACGAGGTGCCCACCCCCGAGCCGGGGCCCGGCGAGGCGCTGATCGCCGTGATGGCCAGCGCGATCAACTACAACACCGTGTGGACGTCGATCTTCGAGCCGATCCCCACGTTCAAGTTCCTGCAGCGCTACGGGAAGCTGTCGCCGCTGGCCAAGCGCCACGACCAGCCCTACCACGTGGTCGGCTCGGACGCGGCCGGCGTCGTGCTGCGCACCGGGCCGGGCGTCCACCGGTGGAAGCCGGGCGACGAGATCGTCGCGCACTGCCTCAACGTCGAGCTGGAAGGCCCGGACGGGCACAACGACACGATGCTCGACTCCGACCAGCGGATCTGGGGCTTCGAGACCAACTTCGGCGGTCTCGCGGAGCTGGCGCTGGTCAAGGCCAACCAGCTGATGCCCAAGCCGGACCACCTGACCTGGGAGGAGGCCGCCTGCCCCGGGCTGGTCAACTCCACCGCCTACCGGCAGCTGGTGACCACCAACGGCGCGAACATGAAGCAGGGCGACGTCGTGCTGATCTGGGGCGCCTCCGGCGGGCTCGGGTCGTACGCGACGCAGTTCGCGCTCAACGGCGGCGCGATCCCGGTGTGCGTGGTGTCCAGCCCGGAGAAGGCGGAGATCGTCCGCCGGATGGGTGCCGAACTGGTGATCGACCGCAATGCGGAGGGTTACCGGTTCTGGAAGGACGAGAACACGCAGGACCCGAAGGAGTGGCAGCGCTTCGGCGCGCGCATCCGAGAGTTGACCGGCGGCGAGGACCCGGACATCGTGTTCGAGCACCCCGGCCGGGAAACGTTCGGCGCGTCGGTCTACGCGGCGCGCAAGGGCGGCACGATCGTCACCTGCGCGTCCACATCCGGATACCTGCACCAGTACGACAACCGGTACCTGTGGATGAACCTGAAACGGATCATCGGCTCGCATTTCGCGAATTACCGCGAGTCGTGGGAGGCCAACCGCTTGATCGCGAAAGGCCTGATCCACCCGACGCTGTCCCGGACCTACTCGATGACCGAGACCGGGCAGGCGGCGCTGGACGTGCACCGCAACGCCCACCAGGGCAAGGTCGGTGTGTTGTGTCTCGCCCCGGAGGAGGGTTTGGGCGTGCGTGATGTGGAGAAGCGGTCCAAGCACATCGACCGGATCAATTTGTTCCGCGGCGCCTAAGTAGTCTGGGCCGCATGAGCCTTGGCGACGAACGAGAGCTTGTACCGCTCGGCGCGGGTTTCGACCTGGCCAAGCGCGGTTACGACCGCCACCAGGTCGACGAGCACCTCGAACGGCTGGACAGCGACCTGAAAATGCTCGCCGCCGACCGGGATGCCGCCATCTCGCAGGCCGGCGACCTCGCCCGGCAGCTGGAGCAGGCTCGCGGCGAGATCGAGAACCTGCGCGGCCAGGTCGAGCGGCTCGGCCAGCCGCCGACGACGGTCGAGGGCCTGTCCGAGCGGTTGCAGCGCATGCTGCGGCTGGCGCAGGAGGAGGCCGCCGACACGCGGGCCCGCGCAGAGGCCGAGGCCGGGCACATCCGGGCGAAGGCCGAGTCGGACGCCAGTGCCATGCGCGCCCGCTACGAGCAGCTGCTGTCCGAGCTGGACGCGCGGCGCAAGGAGATGGAGGCCGAGCACCGCAAGGTGCTGGAGACCGCCCGCGCCGAGGCCGAGTCGATCACGAACAAGGCCAAGGAGGAGCGGGACCGGCTGGACCGCGAGGCCGAGCAGCGCCGCACGCAGGTCGAAGAGGACTTCGAGATCGCGATGGCGGCGCGGCGCACCGAGGCGATGCGGGTGCTGGCGGAGCAGGAGGCGACCAGCAAGGCGGAAGCCGAGCGCCGCGTCCGCGAAGCGACGGACGAGGCGGCCGCGATCCGCAAGAAGGTCGCCGAGGAAGAGGCCGCCGCGAAGGCCGAAATCGAACGCCGCCGCCGCGAGTCCATCGAGGATGCGAACCGCCGCAAGACGGAGTCGATCACCGAAGCGAACGCCCGGGTGGCGGAAGCATCCGACGAGGCGGCGCGCCGCGTGCGCGAAGCCACGGAGGAATCGAACCGCCGAATCAACGCGGCCGCCGACCGGGTGGAGGCGCTGCGCAAGCTGCGCGCGGGAATCGCCGAACAGGTCAAGGCCGCGCGCGAAGTGCTGCTAGAGGCGAACTCGGTGCTCGGCGAGGCCGAACCGGTGATCGAACCCCTGCCCGAGGAGCGGGAGGCCGCCCCGGCAGGAAAGCCCTCCGGGAGGCAGTAGGGATTGGCCAAGCCTGCCGAGTCGGCGCGGCAAGCGCGCCTCGGCAGGCCTGGCACATCGGGCTGGCCCACCTCGGCAGGTCGGGCAGGCCCACCCGACACGCCCGGCAGGTCCGGCAGGCTCGCCCCGGCACGTCCGGCTGGTCCGGCACGCTCGCCCCGGCACGCCCGGCTGGTCCGGCACGCTCGCCCCGGCACGCCCGGCTGGTCCGGCACGCTCGCCCCGGCACGCCCGGCTGGTCCGGCACGCCCACCACGACACGCCCGGCTGGTCCGGCACGTCCACCCCGACACGCCCGGCAGGTCCGGCACGCTCGCCCCGGCAGGTCCGGCCGGCTCACCCCGGCACGTCCGGCAGGTCCGGCAGGCTCGCCCCGGCACGTCCGGCACGCTTGGTTTCACCTGCCGGGCCCTGCCAATCGGGCAAGCTCTGTTTCGCCGACCAGACAGGCCACGATCCCACCGGCAGGACATGCCGCGATCCCACCGGCGGGACATGCCGAGACAGCCCAACCGAGCAGGCTCGGGGCCATCAGGGGCCGTCCGGCCGCGCCGAGCGACAGCGCGGCCGCACCCGACCCGCCGCACCCGACTCGCCGTGACGAGCAGCCTGACCGGTCACCCTGCGGTGGCACCTCCAGCGCGGGACCCACCTCGATCGCCACCGGCGCCGCGCTCGCGGCCCCGTCCGAGCCATCAGCGCCACCTTCGCTCAGGTTCGCCGCCACCGCCGCTGAGCCGCCCCACCTGCGCAGTTGTCGCCCCGGTGCAGGGGGTGCCCGAGCAGCTGTCATGCCCCGCCGAAGAACGTGGAACCGTCACCGGTGGTGGGGCTGCGCAGAAACCGACTGGCGAGTAACCTAGGGCGCCACTTGCGAAAGCGCACAGGCGCGCACCCTTGCCGGAGGTATTGGGATGGCTGCATACCGGACCGTGGTTGTCGGTACGGACGGGTCTGATTCATCGTTCCGCGCGGTCGACCGGGCGGCGGCCGTGGCCGCGGACTCCGGCGCCACGCTCGTCATCGTGTGCGCCTACTACCCGGCGAGCAGGCAGGACGTGGAGAAGGCCCAGGACGTCCTCGGCGAGGAGGCCTACCAGGTGGTCGGTTCGGCGCCGGCCGAGGACACGCTCCGCAGCGCCCGCGACCGCGCGCTCAAGGCCGGCGCGGGGTCGACCGAGACGATCGCCGTGGTCGGGGAGCCGGTCGAAGCCTTGCGCAAGGTCGTCTCCGACAAGTCGGCCGACCTGCTGGTCGTCGGCAACCGCGGCCTGAACACGCTCACCGGGCGGCTGCTCGGGTCGGTGCCGTCGGAGGCGGCGCGCAAGTCGGGCGTCGACGTCCTGATCGTGCACACCACGTAGGCCGTCGTGGACGCCGAGGGCCTCGAGAGCATCCTGCTCGGCGGCGAGCGCCGCTACACGCGGCTCGAGGTGGCCGAGAAGGCGGGGGTGCCCATCGAACGGGCCACCCGCCTGTGGCGGGCGCTGGGGTTCGCCACGGTCGGCGACGACGAGGTCGTCTTCACCGAGGCCGACGTCGAGGCGGTGCGCACCACCGACCAGCTGATCTCCTCCGGCCTGCTCGACCAGGGGCTGGAGGCGCCGGTGGCGCGCACGCTGGGCCTGCACCTGTCCCGGCTCGCGGAGTGGCAGGTGCGGATGCTGTGGACGCTGATCACCGAGAACGAGCACCTCGGCCAGGACGATTCACAGGTCGTGACGCTGGTCGAGCGCCTGCTGCCGGAGTTGCAGCGCGTGCAGGACTTCGTGTGGCGGCGGCACCTGGCGGCGTTCGCGGGCCGGGCGCTGGCCTCGCCGGAGGAGGACCTGGAGGCGCGGACCGAGGTCGTCGGGTTCGTCGACATGGTCGGCTACACGCGGCTGACCCGCCGCCTCGACGAGAGCGAGCTCAGTGCCGTGCTGGAGGGCTTCGAGCTGCTCGCGACCGAGGTGATCGCCGACCACCACGGCCGGGTGGTGAAGATGATCGGCGACGAGGTGCTGTTCGTCGCCGACGCGCCCGCCGACGCGGCCGAGATAGCGCTGACGCTGACCGAACGCACAGCGGCGGACGCGGAACTGCCGGAAGTCAGGGCGGGTCTGGCGGCGGGCCGGATCCTGAGCCGCTTCGGCGACGTGTACGGGTCGGTGGTGAACATGGCCGCCCGGCTCACGTCGGTGGCGCGTCCCGGCACGGTGCTGATCGACCGCGAACTGGCGGGCGAGCTGGCGGAGCTGCCGGGTTTCACGGTGCGATCCCGCCGCCCGGCGACGGTTCGCGGCTACGCGCGCTTGCACCCGTACGTGCTCAGGCGGGATTAGCAGGCTGCCGAGCGGAAATCGAGGCGGTCACCGGGCCGGGTGCCCCGGCGACCGCATCGGTCGTCCAGGCTCAGTTCGCGGGCAGGACCGCGTACTGGCGCACATACAGGTCCGTGTAGGTGACCGGCCCGCGGGGGCCCGGCACCTTGTCCAGGTTGATGCCGGTCTCCGGCACGGCCAGCAGCTTGAAGCCGTCCAGCAGGCGCGTCGGCGCGTTCCAGAACACGCCGGTGCCGGTGTAGCCGTCGAGGAAGGCCGAGGCGGTTCCGGCGTTCTCGGTGGCGATGCCCGCCGCCAGGCCGGAGGTCTGCTCGTTCGCGATCGACACGGCCTCGGTCACGTTGGCGACCTGCGCGACGGTCACCGTGGCCTCGTGGTCGGAGTCGAGCGCCCACTCGTAGCCGATCGCGTGGTCGTGCGGCGGCAGCGACGGCGTCACCTTCCGCTCGGCCAGCGCCTCGGAGATGACCGGCCACAGCTGGTCGTGCACCGCGGAGTGGATGAGCAGCAGGTTGAGCCGGTTGCAGACACCCAGCCGGTCGAGGCTGTTGAACACCAGGTCGCGGACCTTGCCGGCGTCGGCGGCCTCGTCGATGTACAGCACGCCACCGCCGTCGGCGTGGGCGAGTGTGCGCACGCCGTGCTGGGCGGCCTCCAGCGCGAGCGCGCGGGTGCTCTCGCCGCTGCCGCGCAGGATGACGAGCGGCACCAGGTCCGGGAACCGCACCAGGGCAGCGGCGGCCTCCCGCTCGACACGCGGCACCAGCTGCACGACGGCGGGATCGATGCCCGCGTCGGACAGCGCCGGGGCGATGACGACCTCCAGGAGCCGCTGCGCGGAACCGAGCGCGGCCGAGCCGGTGCGCAGCACCCCGCCGTTGCGGGACTTCACCAGCTGCGACGCCACGTCGACCGTCACGTTGGGCCGGGCCTCGTAGTTCGCGCCGATCACGCCCACCGGACGGCGCCGCTCGACCAGCCGCAGGCCGTCGGACAGCTCCTTCACCGGGATCTCGCGCTCCCCGTGGGGCGAGCCGGCCAGCAGGCGCAGCTGCTCGGCCATGCCGGTGAGCCGCTCCTCGGTGATCGTGAGGCGGTCGAGCAGTCCGGCGCTCATGCCTTCCTGCTGCGCCCGCGCCACGTCGGCCCGGTTGGCCTCCAGCACGGTTTCCCGCGCGTCGAGGAGCCGGTTCGCCATGGCGGTCAGGGCCGCGTCGATGGCCTCGTCGGACGCGGTGGCCAACGACGGGGCCGCCGCCTTGGCCGCCCGCGCGCACTCCTCAACAGCCTTCGCCACCTCGTCGGACACCGCTACCTCCACGCTGGGAACTGGGAGCCTCCAGTGTGCCGCACGGGCAGGTCAGGGCTGCAGCGCGGGTTCCAGCAGCCACGCGCCACCGACGAAGAGACAAGTGACCGCGAGCACGCCGAGCATCAGCATCCACAGCGCCGCCGGCACGCCGGTCAGCCGGGCGAGCTGGTCCGCGTCGGAGTCCCGCGCCGCACCGCGCCGCCGTTTGATCTGCAGCTCGATGACCGGCCGGAGCCCGCCGAACAGCAGGAACCAGGTGATCAGGTAGATGAACCACGCCTGGACCTGCGGACCGGCGACGAGCGCGACCGCCGCCAGACCGGCGGCCGTGAGCACCACGGACAGCACGCCGTACGCGTTGCGGACCATGACCAGCACCCCGAGCAGCAACAACGCGGCGAGCGCGAGCAGCACCGTGATGCGCCCCGCGGCCAGCAGGCTCGCGAAGGCCAGGCCGAGAATCCCGGGGGCCGGGTAGCCCGCGAGCGCGGTCAGGACCATGCCCGGCCCCTCGGGCTTGCCCCGCGAGACCGTGACGCCCGAGGTGTCCGAGTGCAGCTTGATGCCCTGCAACCGCCGTCCGGCCAGCACCGCGATCAACGCGTGGCCGGCCTCGTGCACGATGGTGATCACGTTGCGGGCCATCCGCCAGGGCGCGCCGGACAACACCAGCAGGAGCGCCACACCGCCGGTCACCAGCGGCACCGGGATGGACGGATCCGGCTGCGCCCCGAAGAGACCCGCCAGCACGTCGAGCTCTGCCGTCGCCTCGTTCACGCGCGGAAGCTCACCATATGGGGAGTGCGCTCCCTGTTATCACCCCCATCGCGTTCACAGCTCCTTCACTGGTAGTTGGGATGGGCGGAGCGGCCTGGTGCGGCTCACCGCGCCCGGCCGGCGACTGGTCGCGAGGCCCGGTGGCCCAGCCACAAGGCCGCCGAGTGGATGCCGCCGCGCGACCGTGGCGGTTTTGCATGTGCGGTGTGCAGGCGGGCTCCGGGCTGCCCAGTCGCCGGACCGGTAGGGCGGCGAGGAGACACAGGGCGCTGAAGCACACCGACAGCGCACCGGGCAGCGGCGGCGGGCTCCAACACCGAGACCGACACCGGCACCGGGCTGGCAGCGGCAGCGGCAGCGG
>NZ_JBHZEN010000090.1:0-20752 GCF_050958625.1 Amycolatopsis sp. 3B14 | reverse complement strand
CGCCGGGCTTCGCTTCGCTACGCCCCGGTCTGCCCCTCCCGACCCCGATCTTTCAGTGTTTTGGCGGTCGAGCAGGCGTGTCAAGGCGGGAAAGCGTGCCTTGACACGCCTGGTCGACCGCCAAAGAAGGCTGGGGATCGGGTTGGGAGAGGGGTGGTTCGGGAGGGTGGCGGCTTTTGTGGCCGGCTGCCTGTTTGTAGTGGTCTGCGGCGTGTTCAAGCACGAACGGACCCTGCCCGCCGGGGCTAGGCCGGCGAGGCGGGGTCCGTTCGGAGAAAGCGCTTCCTCAGATTTGACGGCGCTGACGCAGGCGCTCGAGCGCCTCGGCGAGGATGGCCTCACCGTCGGCGTCGCTGCGTCGCTCCTTCACGTACGCCAGGTGGGTCTTGTAGGGCTCGGTCCGCGGCGCGGCCGGCGGGTTCTTCTCGTCCTGGCCGGCAGGCAGCCCGCAACGCGGGCAGTCCCACTCGTCCGGCACCTCCGCGTCCATGGCGAACGACGGCTTGGACTCGTGCCCGTTGGCACACCAGTACGACACCCGGCGGCGGGGAGCGGCCTCGCCGCGCTCCGACTCGCCGGACGGACCGGCACCGACCCTGGTGCCTCTGATTGCGTTACCGCCAACCATGAATCCTCACAGTGTGGATAGGCGGCGCACCCCCCATAGGCACGCCCGTGCGTTCAGTGTCCGTCACACCTTCAGCAGCAGGCCCAGGCCCACGATGCTGATCAGCCAGATGGCACCCAGCAGCAGGGTGATGCGGTCGAGGTTCTTCTCGGCCACGCTCGACCCCGCGAGGCTCGACTGCATGCCACCGCCGAACAGCGAGGACAACCCGCCACCGCGCCCGCGGTGCAGCAGCACGGCGATCACGAGCAGCACGCTGGACGCGATCAGCAGGATTTGCAGGAACAGCTTCATCTCATCCTCTGGTGTTCGGCAGTTGCCTGATCGTGTGACGGTCTGAGGTTGCCAGACTACTCGCCGACCCCCTGGTTACGGCAGCGGCCCACCGGCAGCCAGCGCACAGAGCTTGGTGAACTCGTCGGCCTGCAGGCTCGCCCCGCCGACCAGCGCGCCGTCGATGTTGTCGCACGCGACGAGTTCGGCGATGTTGCCCGATTTGACCGACCCGCCGTACAGCACGCGGACCTCGTCGGCCACCTCGGCGCCGTACTTGTCGGCCAGTGCGCCGCGCAGCGCCTTGCACACCTCCTCGGCGTCGGTCGCCGTCGCGACCTTGCCGGTGCCGATCGCCCACACCGGCTCGTACGCCACCACGACGTCCTTGACCTGCTCGGCCTTGAGCCCCTTGAGCGCGGCGAGCAGCTGCTGGTGGCAGTGGTCGACGTGGCCGCCGGCCTCCCGCACCTCCAGCTTCTCCCCCACGCACAGGATCGGCTTGATGCCGTGCTTGAGCGCCGCCCGCACCTTCTTGCCGACCAGCTCGTCGTCCTCGTGGTGGTACTCGCGCCGCTCGGAGTGCCCGACCGTCACGTAGGAGCACCCGAGCTTGGCGAGCATCGGACCGGACACGTCACCGGTGTAGGCCCCGGAGTCGTGCGGCGAGAGGTCCTGCGCGCCGTAGGTCAGCAGCAGCTTGTCCCCGTCGACCAGGGTCTGGATGCTGCGGATGTCGGTGAACGGCGGGAGCACCGCGACGTCCACCTTCGCGTAGTACTTCTCCGGCAGCGAGAAGGCGATCTTCTGCACCAGGGCGATGGCCTCGAGGTGGTTGAGGTTCATCTTCCAGTTGCCCGCGATGAACGGCTTGCGCGCCATCAGGCATCACCTTCCAGCACCGCGACGCCCGGCAGTTCCTTGCCCTCGAGGTACTCCAGGGAAGCGCCACCACCGGTCGAGATGTGCGAGAACTTCTCCTCCGGCAGGCCCAGCACGCGCACCGCGGCCGCCGAGTCGCCGCCGCCGACCACGCTGAACGCGTCCGAGTCCGCGATCGCCTGCGCGACGCCCTTGGTGCCCGCCGCGAACGGGGCCATCTCGAACACGCCCGCCGGGCCGTTCCAGAACACCGTCTTCGCCGCGGCGACCTCGGCCGCGAAGTGCTCGGTGGTCCGCGGGCCGATGTCCAGGCCCATCCAGCCGTCCGGGATCTTCTCCGCCGCGACGGTGTCGGTGGCCGCGTCGGCGGCGAACTTGTCCGCCACCACCACGTCGGAGGGCACGACGATCTTGTCGGCGTGCTCGGCCAGCAGCTTGCGCGCGGTCTCCACGTAGTCCTGCTCCAGCAGGGAGGAGCCCACGCTGTGGCCCTGGGCGGACAGGAACGTGAAGGCCATGCCGCCGCCGATGAGCAGCCGGTCGACCTTCGGCAGCAGCGCCTCGATCACGGCGAGCTTGTCCGACACCTTCGACCCGCCGAGCACGACCACGTAGGGCCGCTGCGGGTCGCCGGTCAGCTTGCTCAGCACCTCCAGCTCGGCGAGCACCAGGCCGCCGGCGTAGGCGGGCAGCGCGCGGGCCACGTCGTAGACCGAGGCCTGCTTGCGGTGCACCACGCCGAAGCCGTCGGAGACGAAGGCGCCGCCTTCTCCGGTCAGGGCGGCGAGGTCGCGGGCCAGCTCGGCCCGCTCGTCCGAGACCTTGCTGGTCTCGCGCGGGTCGAACCGCACGTTCTCCAGCAGGGCGACGTCGCCGTCGGCCAGGTCGGCGACGACCGCGCGGGCCTGCTCGCCGACCACGTCACCGGCCAGGCGGACCTCCTTGCCGAGCAGCTCGCCGAGCCGGTCGGCGACCGGGCGCAGCGAGTACTTGGCCTCGGGGGTGCCCTTCGGGCGGCCGAGGTGGGCCGCCACGATCACCTTCGCGCCGGCCTCGGCCAGCCGCCGGATGGTCGGCAGCGCGGCGCGCACCCGGCCATCGTCGGTGATGACCGAGCCGTCGAGCGGCACGTTCAGGTCCGACCGGACCAGAACGCGCCGCCCGGAGACACCCTCGGACAGCAGGTCTTCGAGAGTCTTGACTGCCATGGCCTCAGGAGAGCTTCGAGCCGACGAGCTTGACCAGGTCCGCGAGGCGGTTCGAGTAGCCCCACTCGTTGTCGTACCAGCCGAAGACCTTCACCTGGTTGTCGATGACCTTGGTCAGCGGCGCGTCGAAGATGCACGAGGCCGGGTCGTTGACGATGTCGCTGGAGACGATCGGGTCCTCGCTGTAGCGCAGGATGCCGGCCAGCGGGCCCTCGGCGGCGGCCTTGTACGCGGCGTTGATCTCCTCGACGGAGGCCTTCTTGGCCAGGTCGACGGTGAGGTCGGTGATCGAGCCGGTGGGCACCGGGACGCGCAGCGAGTAGCCGTCCAGCTTGCCGTTCAGCTCGGGCAGCACGAGGCCGATGGCCTTGGCGGCGCCGGTGGAGGTCGGCACGACGTTCAGGGCGGCGGCGCGGGCGCGGCGCGGGTCCTTGTGCGGGCCGTCCTGCAGGTTCTGGTCCTGCGTGTAGGCGTGGATGGTGGTCATCAGGCCCTTCTCGATGCCGAAGGCCTCGTGGAGGACCTTGGCGAGCGGGCCGAGGCAGTTGGTGGTGCAGGACGCGTTGGAGATGATCGTCTGCGAGCCGTCGTAGAGGTTGTCGTTGACGCCCAGCACGACGGTCAGGTCCTCACCCTTGGCGGGCGCGGAGATGATGACCTTCTTGGCGCCACCGGCGATGTGGGCCTTGGCGGCGTCGGCGTTGGTGAAGAAGCCGGTGGACTCGACGACGACGTCCACGCCCAGGTCGCCCCACGGCAGGTTGGCCGGGTCGCGCTCGGCGAGCGCCTTGATGGTCTTGCCGCCGACGACGATGCCGTCGTCGCTGACCTTGACCTCTTCGGGGTAGCGGCCCAGGACGCTGTCGTACTTGAGCAGCTGCGCCATGGTCGCGACATCGCCGAGGTCGTTGAACGCGACCACCTCGATGTCATGGCCCGCGGCCTGCACGGCGCGGAAGAAGTTGCGGCCGATCCGACCGAAGCCGTTCACACCTACGCGAACCGTCACTGCTGCTTCTCTCCTCGGGTCCGTCCCGGCTCCGCGGAACCGGGCACACATCTTCGGGCTCAGGCCAACCCTAGCTGGGCTGGCCTGCGTCTACTCGCACACCCTAACGAGATGTGCACCACCGTGGGGAATCGATCAAGATGACGATCAAGATGACAGATCTCGCTCGACGGGAGTGCGGAATTTCGGTATGACGGCGACCCCGCCGAGACGACCGTGCAACCGTTCGGCGGCGGCCTCCACGGCCGCCGTTCCGTCGGCCCCGATGTCCTCCAGCAGACGGATCGCGATCTCGCCGTCCGGGCGCTGCCCCCACCCGCCGACGACCCGGCCCTCCCACCACACGGTCGGGCCGATGTTGCCGGTGCGGTCGAACAGCAGCGGCTGGTGCTCCCCCAGGAACCAGCCGCGCTCCTGCCAGCCCATCGGGGTCGGGTCCAGCGCCGGGAGCAGCGCGGCGACCGGCTCCGGCTCCGGGACCGGCTCGTCGTCGCCGGGCAGCGCGATGCCGGGGCCGGCGTCGAGGTCCACCTCCGCCGGGCCGACCGCGGTGAGCGCCTTCTTCACCTGGCCCGCGGTCCAGCCGGTCCACCACTTCAGGTCGGCGACCGGGGCCGGACCGAAGGCGCGCAGCCAGCGGCGGGCGAGCTCGACGCGGGCGGTGTCGGCGTCCACCGGTTCGAGCCCGGGCAGCCAGGTCTCCGTGGTCGACCAGGCGTACTGGGTGGACAGCCAGGTGCCGCGGGGGCGGCCGCGAACGATCCGGCCGGACGCGGCGAGCAGGAACAGCACGCGGTTGGTGATGTAGCCGCGCGACTCGTACGGCTTGCCCGCGGCCACGACGATCTCGGTGCGCAGGCGCGGCTCGCCGTCGGCGATCTGCTGGGCGAAGGCGGGCTCGCGGGCCTTCAACGCGGCGTGCGCGCCGTCCTCGACCTCGGCGAGCCACGCGCTCAGGTCGCCGTCGAGCTCCGCGGTGGCCAGGTGCTGGAGGAGCAGCTTGCGCTGCTTGACGGCGATGTCGTCGGCGCAGGCGGCCTGGACGACCGGCACGAGCGCGGCGGGCACGACGAACATCGTGCGGCGCATGCCGAGCATCCGGACCAGCGTGCGGTCGTCGTAGAGGGCGCGCTCGACGTCCTCCGTGCCCGCTCGCGACCGCGCCAGCACCGAGAGGTGGACGGTGGCCGGATCGGTCGCGTGCAGGGCGACCAGGCTCTCCGCGACCGCGACGGGATCCTCGGCTGGCGCGTGGAGGTGGTGCCGCGTCACCAGGCGGGCGCGGCGCTGGTCGTTCCCCAGTTTCGTGCTCACCCGGCGGTTCTACCACCGGGCACCGACAGTTTCAGGAGTAGTAGTGCGGGCCCTGGTCCCACTTGAGGGTGGCCGTGGGCGCGTCACGCTCGCGACGACGGCGACGGGCCGTGCCCGCCACCGTGCTCACCAGCAGCGCGATCACCGCGCCGATCGCGAGGTTGATCAGGGCGGTCGCGATCTTGGCGTCCACCTGCACGGCCAGCGTCAGCGGCAGCACGATCGCGATCGCGGTGAGCAGCACCATGATCCAGCCGAAGAACTGGGCGGGCGCCGAGGTGCCGAGGCTGAGCACGTGCATCAGCCCGGTCGCGAGCAGCGCCGCGGCCGCCGCGCACAGCGCGTAGGTGACGGTGTTGGCGTTGCCCCAGATGCCGTTGCCCTTCGGGGCCAGTACGGCGACGCCGAACAGGCCGCGGGCGATCAGCAGACCGACGACGGCGACCAGCGCGGCGACGACCGCGGTCGCCACCCCGCCGGCCCACAGCCGGCCGTAGTCGGGCTCGGTCGGGTCACTGGGCGGGTATCCGGTCACTATCCGGGGGTTGGCGGGCCGGCGGGCGGATAAACATTGGTCACCCGTGCGGCGGCGGCGATACCCTCTGCCGATGGTCTCGCCCAGCCATTTCGCGGCGTTCGCCGCTCTGGTGTTCCTGATGGTCGTCGTGCCCGGACCGAGCGTGCTGTTCACCGTGAGCCGCGCGCTGACCGTGGGGCGGCGGGACGCGCTGATCACCGTGCTCGGCAACGCCGCCGGCGTGTACACGCAGGTGGTGGCGGTCGCGTTCGGGCTGGGCGCGATCGTACAGACGTCGGCCACGGTGTTCACGGTCATCAAGCTGGCCGGGGCCGCGTACCTGGTCTACCTGGGCGTGCAGGCGGTGCGGCACCGGCGGAAGCTGTCCGAGGCGCTGGCGGCGGCGGCGCCCGCCACGCGCGGCCGCACCCTGACCGTTCTGCGCGACGGGTTCGTCGTCGGGTTCGCCAACCCGAAGTCGATCGTGTTCCTGGCCGCGGTGCTGCCGCAGTTCGTCGACCACGCGGCGGGCGGGGTGGTGGCGCAGATCCTGGTGCTGGGCATCGCGCTGCCGGTGATCGCGGTCGTGTCGGACAGCGCGTGGGCCCTGGTCGCCGGCACGGCCCGCGCGTGGTTCGCCCGGTCCCCCAAGCGGCTCGAATTGGTCGGCGGCACCGGCGGGCTGGTGATGATCGGGCTGGGCGCGGGGCTCGCGCTCAACGGTCGGAAGGACTAGACAGCACGAGGTCGAGCAGGCCCGGGAACGCCTCGTCGAACTCGGGGCGGCGCAGGCGGTTCAGCCGTCGCGGGCCCTCGTCGCGTTGTTCGATCAGGCCGGCCGCGCGCAGCACTGCGAAGTGGTGGCTGCGGGTGGCCTTCGTGACCGGCAGGTCGAACGTGCCGCACGCCTTGGTCCAGTCGGGCAGCTCCGCCAGCTCGCGCAGGATCGCGCGGCGCACCGGATCGGCGACGGCGGTCAGTGCGTCCTGCAGCGGCACGTCCTTCGGGTGGACGTGGGTCAGGCCGCGCGCTCGCGCTGTGTTCGATGCTTGTCGTACACTCATGTGGTCGACCTCCATCGAACACTCTAGACCCCAGGAGCGGACATGACCCGACGCCTCGCGGCCACCTTCGGCCCGGACTCCCGCAACCGGCTGGACGCGGCCACCGCACCGGGGATCGAGGGCGCGCTCGCCGCACTGGAAACGTTCTACTTCGCCTTCAACCAGCGGGACTCCGACGTCTTCGCCCGGGTCTGGACGCAGGACGCGCTGGCCCAGCTGAACAACCCGCTGGGCGGCATCCTCCGCGGCGGCGAAGCCATCTCGGCGCTGTACGACAAGGTGTTCCACGGCCCGGCGCGCGTGACAGTCACCTTCGGCGACGTCGTCGAGTACGCCGGCGACGAGCACGCGTTGTTCGCCGGGCGCGAGACGGGCTCCTACGTCGTCGACGGCCGCGAAGTGCCGCTGCGGATCCGCACCAGCCGCTACTTCCGCTACGAGGACGGCCGCTGGGCGCAGTTCCACCACCACGGCAGCATCGACGACGCGGCGGAGCTGGCTGCCTACCAGGCGGCCATCCGGGGCTGACCGCTCCTCAGCTGCCGGCCGCCCACCGAACGTGGAGCCCGGGCGCGGGAGCGTGGAACTCGCGTCAGGCGGGGGCCTGCTCCCCCGGCTTGGTGAACAGCCGCGTCGCGGAGATGCGGGCGGTGCCGTCCGGCTCGCCCAGGTCGTCGAGGTGGTTGCGGATCGTCGCGTCGACCGAGAGGTACTTGCGGCCCGCCCGGAGGTCCGCGTCGTTGCGCAGCCGGACGATCAGCGGGAACTCGGACAGCGCGCCGGCGTCGAACAGGCCCGTCGTGTAGATCAGCTGCACCCCGAGCGCCTCCGCGACGACCCGCTGCAGCTCCAGCAGGTACCCGGCGGACGCGCGGCCGATCGGGTTGTCCAGGAACAGCACGCCGGAGTGCCGGTTGCGCACGAGCCCGCGGTTGTTGGCCCGCAGCGCGGCCAGCGTGCAGTACAGGATGATCGCCGCGGTGAGCTGCTGCCCGCCGGAGAACACGTCGCGGATCTCGGACACCCGCTGGCGTTCCGTGCGCAGCACCGAGTCCGGCTTGAGGATGTCCACCCGGAACCCCTTGGGCACCGCGGCCCGCACGCCACGCAGCACCAGCGACATCCCGTCGCGCTTGACGTCCCGGCCGTCGCTGGTCTTCCCGACCGCCGCCTCGTCGACGACCTGCCCGAGCGCCTCGGACAGCTGCGGCTCCTCCGGATCGCCGAACCGGATGCGCAGGAACTCCTGCCCGGACCAGCCGCCGAGCCCCTCCGGCAGCCGCGACAGCCGTTGCGCCGACCGCAGCATCCGCAGCGCGCCCTCGACCATGCCCTGCAGCCGCGCGACGATCCCGGACCGGTGCCGGTCGATCTGCGCCAGGTCGTCGGTCAGGGTGCGCAGCCGCGGCTTCAACGCGGCCGACCACTCCCGCGCGTGCGCGGGCAGGCTGTCCCGGCGCACCGACACGATCTGCTGCCGCACCGGGCTGGTCAGCTTCTCGAACCGCTTGTCCGTGGCGTACTGGGCAAGCGCGTCCGCCGCCGCCCGCACCCGCTTCTCCGCGGCGTCGACGGCCGCCTCGGCGTCGGTCAGCGTCGTGTTCAGCTTGCGGTAGCGGGCCTGCGCGGCTTCCACATCGCCGTCGAACACGGTCTCCGGCTCGCCGTCGGGCGCCAGGTGCGCCATCGACTCGGCGAGCATCTTGAACCCGGCCGCGGACGCGGTGGCCGCCTCCAGCGTGCGCTCGGCCTCCGCGCGCCGCGCCTGCGCCTCCTCCAGCGCGCGGGCCGCGGCCGACGCCTCCTCGACGGCCTCGTCGATCAGCTCGCGGCCGTGCTCGACGTCGCGCGGCCGGGTCTCCAGCGACGCGTTCTGCTTGGGCAGCTGGTCCAGTTCGGCCTTGCAGGTCGCGACCAGGCCGATCGCCTCGCTGTGCTCCGCCTCCAGCGCGGACACCGTGCGCCCGGCCCGCGCCAGGGCGGCCGCGCGGGTCGCGGCGTCCGACCCGTCCGGGGTCTCCAGCAGCCGCGCCGCCTGCTCCCGCACCGCCGGGTCCAGCGCCTCCAGGGCCGCCCGCGCCGTGGACTCGGCGCTCTCCGCCTGGTCCAGCTCGGCCCGCAGGTCGCTGCCGACCTCGACGCGGGCGTAGGCGTCGCTGGCCGCGGCGAACGCCCGGCGCAGCGCGTCGACCGGTTCGCTCGGCACCGGCTCGTCCTCGGACACCGATCCCCCGCCCGGCACCTCGGCCAGCTCGGCGCGGGCGTGGGTGACCGTGCGGCGGTGGCCGTCGGCGGTGCGCTGCTCTTCGGCCGCTTCCTCGCGCAGCCGGGCCGCGCGCGACGCCGCCTGCTCCGCCTCGGCCTCGGCGCGCGTGACGATCTCCTGCGCGCGCTCGACCGTCTCGGTCCACTGTGGAATCAGCACGACCCGCTCGGCCAGCTCGGCCAGCTTGCGGGCGCGTACCTCGCTGTCACGCGCCTCGGCACGCAGGGCCGGGATCGCCTCCCGCAGCCGGGTGCGGCGCGCGGCCAGATCGGCCAGCGCGCGCTCCTGGGCGACCACCGCGGCTTCGGCCTCGGTCTGCTCGGTGGCCGCGGCCTCGGCCTCCTCGGCGAGGGTGGCCAGCGCGCCGGGCGGGTAGTCCTCGCGCCACGTGGTGAGCTTCCACTCCAGCGCGGCGTCGTCGCCGATCGCTTCGGTGAGCGCTTCGAGCTGCTTCTGGCGGCGGGCGTGCCGGGCGGCGATGGCCTGGCGCTCGGTGTCGGCCGCCTCCTCGTCGTACATCGCGGGGTTGGGCGGGACCAGGAAGTCCACGCCCGGCGCCGCACCTGGCGCCCGCACCGCCTGCGTGGTGCCGACCGGCAGCACCACGCTCGGCAGGAGCTTGGCGTCGGCGAGCACCTGCCGTGCGCGGTCCAGCTGCGCCGGGTCGTTGACGAGCACCCCGCCGAGCAGGTGCGGCAGGTCCCGCAACACGCGCTCGCGGCCTGCGGCGTCCATCGTGGACAGATAGCGCCAGCCCGACCACGCGGTGATCCCGGCCGCCTCCAGAACGTCCAAAGCGGACTGGACCTCCGGCGGCGCGGGCAGCAGCCCACCGGAGCCGAGCGCCGCCAGCGCCCGCTCGTCCACCGACTCCTCCATGCGCAGGGCAGTCTGCTCGCGTTCCGCGGTGGCCCGCGCCTCGCGCAGCCGCGTCAGCAGCGCGGGCGTGTCGGTCTCCAGCTGGACGTTGTCGCCGCCGAGCAGCTCCAGCAGCCGCGGGTGCGCGGCGAGGCTGTCCGAGCGCCGGTGCGCCTTCGCCAGTTCCTCGGCAGCGTGGGCCGCCCGGGACCGCGCGGTCGCGGCCCGCTGTTGCGCGGCGTGCAAGGCGGCCTGCGCCTGGGCGTGGTCCTCGGCGACCCCTTCGAGTTCGCTCTCCCGCGCCGCCAGCTCGGTGGTCGCGTTCTCGCCGCGCGTGCGCGCCTCCTGCGCGGCGGCGGCGACCTGGGTGCCGTCGCTGAGCAGCCCGTCGCGGACGGCCTGCTGCACCTGCGCGCGCACCTCCTCGATGCGGCGGGTCAGCTGCCCCAGTTCGGCGCGGTGCCCGGCGGCGGTGGCGGTGGCCGCGTCCCGCTGGTCCTGCGCGGCCGCGGCGGCGGTGCGGGCGGTCTCCGCGCGGGCCTCGGCGGCCTGCGCCTGCTCCTCGGCCTCCCGCGCCAGCGCGAGCAGGCCGCGGGCGAGCGCGGTGGCGGCCGCGTTCTTGGCTTCCAGGGCCGGTTTCGCGCTCTGCTCGCGGTCGCCCACGAGCTTGCGGATGTCCGTCGCCTTCCGCGCGGCGTTCACGTGCGCGAGCACGGTGCCGGTCTCGCGCCACGCGGCCGCGGCCTCGCGTGCCTTCGCCAGTTCCTCGTCGATCCGCGCCTTCTCCGCGGTCGCGTCGGCCAGCCGCATCTCCCCGACCACGCGGCGCAGTTCGGTGACGACGGCGTTGCGGCGCCGGCAGTCGCCGTCGGCCAGTTTCTCCGCGTCCCGCGTCTCGTCCACATAGGACTTCAACCCGTCGAGGCGCTCCGCTTCCAGCTCGTGCCGCGCGATCACCGATCCGGCCAGCGCGCGGGCCTCCTCGCGCGCGACCGCGGCGAGTTTGCGGGACGCGGCGGCGAGCGACTCCTCCTCGGTGAGCGGCGTGAGCAGGTCCAGCGCCCCGGCCACGAAGTCGCGTTCGGACATCAGCTCGCCGCGCTGCCCGAGGTTGTGCGCGTAGGTCTGCACGACCTCGGCCAGGTCCTTCGGGTCGTCCTCGGGGATCACCGCACGCAGCAGGAACTCGACGAACGCCTCGTCGGAGGTGAACGCGAACGCGTCGGCCGCCTCACCCTCGCCGGCGTTCATCGCGCGCTGGTAACGGAACAGCTCGGTGTCCAGGCCCAGGGTGTCCAGCCGCTCGGTCCACTCGTGGTGGCGGCGGGTGGTGAACAGCTCCAGCTCCGGCTCGGCCTTGTGCGCGCGCTCCAGCTGCTCGCCGAACCCGGACATGGTCAGCAGGCGGCCGTCCTCGGTGAACGGCAGCGACTCCAGCCCGAGCGCGGCGGTGGGCCGGAAGCAGTACCACGAGTCGACCAGGTTCGCCGGGTCGTTCGACACGACGTGCCCGCGCCACTCCGACACCTTGCCGGTGATCACCCGCTGCCCGGTCTCGGTGTGCTGCCACTCCAGGACGACGTGCGCGACGTCCTTGGCCATCACGAACTTCTCCAGCACGCGCGTGCTGGTGGTGCCCACCACCTGGCGCCGTCCGGGCAGCATGACCGAGAAGATCAGCTTGATCAGCACCGACTTGCCGCCGCCGTTCTCCAGGAACAGCACGCTCGCCGGGGACGGCCGCCGCGGCAGGCTGCCGTCGGCGGAGTGGATCCCGGCGGTGAACAACGCGTCCTGCGCCGGCGCCTTGACCAGCGGGCCGACGCCGCTGAAGTCCAGCAGCACGTTCTGGTAGCGCGCGCCCGCCGGACCGACGGAGTGCAGGCGCACCCGCGAAAGCTCGTACACCGATCTCCCCCTACAGAGTGTCCGAAATGGACGGGCGCAGCGTGCCCTCGCCGTCGGAGACCGCGACCACGCCGAGGGCCAGCAGCTCCTCGAACGCGCTGTCCGCGGCCAGTTCCCGCACCTGCACCTGGTAGCGCGGCGTGGTCCGGTAGGTGCCGCCCTGCTCGCCGCTGACCTGCACCAGGAACCCCTGGTCGGCCAGGAACCGCAGCGCGCGGGACACCATGCCGCGGGTGGTGTCCGAGGCCAGGCGGCCGTCCTTGGTGGCCGCCGCTTCGGGACGGCGGGCGTAGGCGCGCCAGGCCTGTTCCAGCTCCGGCGAGTCGGACAGCGGGTCGTTGTTGGCCTCGGCCTTCGCGGCGCGCTCGTCGAGGATCCGGCACGCCTCACGCACCACGCCGTCCACCTGGTCGACGCTGACCCGGCCGATGTAGGTGTCGTTGGCCAGGTCGTCCGGGCGCGGGTAGCCCAGCGCGGCGGTGGCGAGGTGCACGAGGCCGTGCAACACCTTCTCGGTGTCGCGGCGCTCGCGGATCTTGCTCTGCCGCGCGTAGCTGTCCATCTTGACCTCGAACACCGACTCGTCGGTGGCGGCCAGCACCGCGCCCGCCTGGTGGCTCACGTCGAGCACCATCAGGCCCAGCCCCGCGGCGACCGAGTTGGTCAGCTGCTTGAACGCGCTGTCCTCGCCGTAGCGGCGGACCAGATCGGCGTAGACGACGTCGCGCGAGGGCAGGTGCTTGGGCCGCATCCCGAACGAGATCAGCCGTGCCGCGTTCTCGGCGTCCCCGGTCGTGACCGGACGCGTCATGCCGCCCCCTCAACGGACGCGGCAAGCCGCGGCAGTGCCTCGGCAGGCATGGCGCTGAATGATTCGGACCTGCAAGCAGTCCTCATGCCGCCCCCTCTTCGTCTTCCTCGCGTTCGAGCCGCGCTGTGCTGAGCAGCAGGTCGGCTCCCCCGAACTCGGGGTCCTCCAGCAGCGTGCCGTCGTCGACGGCGAGCAGCGCCCGATCGTCCCCCTGCCGGACGGCGGCACCCACCTCGGGACTGTAGGAGTGCAGCGCCCGCAGCGCCACCAGACGCGGCAGCTCCGGGTCGAGCTCGCGGGCCTCGGCCAGCACGCCGGACAGCCGCCGCGGCACCTCCGGCAGGTCCAGCAGCTCGTCGGCCCGCCGCCACTGCTCGTCACTGTAGTGGTCGAGGCTCTCCGGCGGGACGAGCTCCGGCTCCGGCACCTCGCCGACCACCTTGTCCCGCTCGGGCGCGGGCCGCAGCAGCAGCGAGACGAGCGACGGCAGCGCGGGCACGGTCGGCACCACCAGGCCTGCCGACGCGTGGAACCAGGACTCCAGCGGCGCGACGGCGTCGGCGATGGGCAGCTCCAGGGCGGGCATCAGGATCTGGCCGAACAGGTCGACGGTGGCGCGCTGCGGCGGGCCGGAGAACTGCTGGCGGTCCTGCTCGGCACGGAACACCGCGCCCGCGGCCTGCAGCCGGGCCTGCAGCTGGGTGTGGCGGCTGATGCAGTCGCTGACGATGTCGACCAGCTCGGCGGCGCGACGTTTGTGGTCGACGTCCTCGGCCTCGTCGCGGGCGGCGGTGATGTTGCGCAGGATCGCGTTCTCCGCGCGGAAGCGGGCCTCGATGTGGGTCAGCGCCGAGTCCAGCAGCTCCGGCATCTCGCGGTCCCAGTCCACCGCCCGCACGTCGCGGCGGGTGGCGTCCAGCTTGGCGCGCAGCGTCTCGCCGTACTGGACGGTGCGGTAGCGGGCCTGCTCGGCGGCGAGCTTGGCGTCGGCGAGGCGGCCGCGGCTGATCAGGTTCTCCAGCTTGACCTCGGCCGCGATCTGCGCGGACTCCACGTCGGTGTCCAGCGCGCCGACCAGCACGTTGATCGCCTCGTCGCTGGCGCGCAGGTACACCTCGCCGTCGGGCGCGGCCAGCTCGACGAGCAGTTTGAAGTCGAACGCGCGGCGCCGGTAGGTGCCGTTCGCGTCGAGGCTGCCGTAGACGCGGCGGAAGCCGCGGTCGGTGGTGCCGACGTTGATCAGGTTGTCCAGCACCCAGCGGGCGACGCGCAGGTGCTCCTCGGCCGGGCGGCGCGGGGCCTGCGCGGCGATGAACGGCTGCAGGCGCCGGACGACGTCGTCGTGGTTGGCGCCGGTGTCGAAGTCCATCGCGATGGTGACCAGGTCGATCGTGTGCAACGCGATCTCGGCCATCTGGTAGACGGTCGCGTCGGCCCAGTCGAGCTTGGACTTGCGCGCGTCCAGGTCGTGCAGGGGCGCGGTGCAGGCGAGCGCCTTGAGCCGCCGGGCCAGGCCCTCGTCCACCAGCCCCCCGCTGATCAGATCCGAGTCACGCACAGCGCTTGAGACTAGGACAGTCGCGCGAAGCGCGTCGGTTGAGGGCGGTGGTGGGAGACGGGCGGGCTACCTGGGCGTCCTGTCTCGCTCGACTTCACGCTCGTAGGTGCGCAGCGTGTCGATGACCAGGCGCCGCTGCTCGGGGGTGAGCGGATCGAGGGCGGTGCGCCAGGCACGGGCGCCGGCGGCGAGCCAGCCCTCGACCTCGGCGCGGTAGGTCGCGGCGATGCTGACGATCGTGCGGCGCCGGTCGCTCTCGTCCTCCGTGCGGTCGAGGATCCCGCGGCGGCTGAGGTCGCCGACCATCAGGCTGACGGTGGTGGGCGCGACCTCGAGCCGCGCGGCCAGCTCGTTGACCGTCATCGGCCCGTCGAACAGCAGGTAGGACAGCAGCGACAGGTGCCGCGGGGCCAGGTTGAAGTCGCGCAGCCGCTCCGGCACCGGCAGCTTCTTGGCGCGGCCGACCAGCCGCGGCAGGAGCAGCAGCATGGTGCGGACGGCCTCGTCGGCGGTCGGTGCGTCGCTCGACATGCCCGTCATGATCCCACGTCGCTAAGGTCGCCCCCATGCACGCACTGAGCAGGGACGAGTGGCTGGAGTTCGCCTCCGCGGGCACGCGCACCGGGAAGCTGGGCGTCACGCGCGCCGACGGCAGCCCGCACGTGACGCCCATCTGGTTCGTCGTCAACCCCGGCGACGGCGCCGACGAGCTGATCTTCAACACCGGCGCGGAGTCGGTGAAGGGCCGGGCGCTGCGGCGGGACCCGCGGTTGTCGCTGTGCGTGGACGACCAGGAGCCGCCGTTCGCGTTCGTCCAGTTCACCGCCGAGGCGACGCTGCACGAGGACCTGGACGAGATGCTGCACTGGTCGACCCGCATCGGCGCGCGCTACATGGGCGAGGACCGGGCGGACGAGTTCGGCAAGCGCAACGCCGTGCCCGGCGAGCTGCTGGTCCGGGCGCGCATCACGAAGGTGATCGCGTACGGCGGTCTCGCCGACTGATTTCCGCCAGCCCGCGGCCGTCCGGGCGCGCAGACTGGGCGGGGTGATCTCGGACGTCGCGGGCTTCGACTGGCCCGCTCTCACGGCAGAACTGAACGACACCGGCTGCGCCCTCACCCCGCCCATCCTCAGCGAGCGGGAGTGCCGGGAGCTGTCGGCGCTGTACGACGACGTGGGCCGCTTCCGGTCCACGATCGACATGGCGCGGTTCCGGTTCGGCTCCGGCCAGTACCGCTACTTCGCCTACCCGCTGCCGGATCCGGTCGCCCGCCTGCGCGCGGCGTTCTACCCGCATCTGCTGCCGATCGCGCGGGACTGGGCGGCGAAGCTGGGCTGGGACGCGCCGTGGCCGGATGACCTGGAGACCTGGCTGGATCGATGCCACCGGGCCGGCCAGATCCGGCCGACACCGATCCTGCTGCGCTACGGCGCAGGCGACTGGAACGCGCTGCACCGCGACCTCTACGGCGAGCTGGTGTTCCCGCTGCAGGTGGTGATCGGGCTCGACGCGCCCGGCACCGACCACACCGGCGGCGAGTTCCTGCTGGTCGAACAGCGGCCGCGCGCGCAGTCACGCGGCACGGTGACCCAGCTGCCGCAGGGCCACGGCCTGATCTTCACCACGCGGGATCGGCCGGTGCGGTCCTCCCGCGGCTGGTCGGCGGCGCCGGTGCGGCACGGCGTGAGCACCGTCCGCACCGGCATCCGCCACACCCTGGGCCTGGTCTTCCACGACGCCACGTGAGGCGTCAGGCGATCTCCCGCAGCCCCGAGCCGTCCGCCGCGCGCAGCGTCGCCAGCGGCGGGCGCTGCTCGCACGCCAGGTCGGTGACCACCAGCTCGCGGTCCACACCGTGCCCGGACTCGCCGCGGCGGAACTGGGCGAGCATCGTCGCGGGCGGTTCGGCCGACACCAGCCGGCCGTAGCGCTCGAGCCGGTCGAACACGGTCAGCATGATCTGGCCGGACATCCGGCCCAGCGCCTGCGTGTTCTGGTGCCGGTGGGTGCGTTTGCCGAGGTCGACCTGCGCGAGCGCGTCCAGCCCGTAGGACTCCAGGATGTCGATCAGGTGCCCGACCTCGACGCCGTAGTTCGCCACGAACGGCACCCGCTCCAGCACCTCGCGCCGCCCGGCGTACTCGCCGGCCAGCGGCTGCACGAACCCGGCCAGCTCGGGCCAGTAGAGGTTGAGCAGCGGGCGCGCCACCAGCTCGGTGACGCGGCCGCCGCCGTCGGCGTCGGTGCTCACCGCGCCGACCAGCGGCCGGTGGTAGAAGCCCTTGACGTAGGCGATGGAGTCGTCGGTGAGCAGCGGGCCGAGCAGGCCGGTGACGTAGTCGCTGGTGAAGTCGTACAGATCGCCGTCGACGAACACGACGATGTCCCCGGTGGAAGCCGCCAGCCCCTTCCACAGGGCCTCCCCCTTGCCCTGCAGCCCGGGCAGGGCGGACAGGACCGAATCCTGCGCCACCACCGTCGCGCCCGCTTCCGCCGCCACCTGGGCGGTCGCGTCCTGCGAGCGCGAGTCGACGACCATGACCTCGTCGACCAGCTGGTGGCGTTCGACGAGGTCACGGCGGATCGTGCGCACGATGTCGCCGACCGTCGCCTCCTCGTCCCTGGCCGGGATCACCACGCTGACCGTCGTGTCCCCCTTGGCGGCGACCAGATCGGCCACCGGCCAGTCGCCCGCCTGGCTGCTGCGCCGGGGCAGCCAGGCGCCGACGTCGGCGGACACCTGCGGCGCCGCCACCTTCCTCGCCCTGAAGCCTCGCATGCGCATCCCCTTCCCCGAACCGGACATCGGCGTGATCGATGCTTCGGCAGACGGGTTTCGCCGACCGCTCCGGGATGAAACCGGCAGGTTACGAGTTCGTACCCGGCAACGGGCGGTCGTAACACACCTTGCACATCCGTCGCGTTTGAACTTCAGCGCAGCAGCGGGCAGGACCGGCCCTGTGCCGGGGTTTCCGCCTCGGGTCGTGTGGTGACGACGGGGTAGCCGTCGACCTGAGTGATGCCGGGCGTCCCGATCAGCCGCACGAGCAGGTTGGCCGCCCGCGCACCGGTCTGGGCGTGCACCGCGATCACCGTGCACGCGATCTGGTCCTTCGCCAGTTCGGGCAGGGTTTCCAGCGGCGCGGTGAGGTTCACCGTGACGACCCCCTGGTCCAGTGCCCCGACGGAGACGCCGAGTGCGCCGGTGGGGAGCATGGTCGCGTAGCCGGCGGCGGCCTCCTGCGTGTTCGGCCCGGCCAGGAGCAGGGTGACCGCGTCGGGCACCGTGCCGAGGTGGCCGGTCTGGCGGACGACGGGCGCGAGCTTGCCCGCCTTGAGGAAGAACAGGATCGGCCCCGGCGCGGCCCCGACCGGCGGGTCGCCCGCGGGCACCGGATCGGTCGGGCGCACCCCGCAGCCGGCGAGCACCAGCACGAGCAGCAGCCAGGTCCAGCGCACGCTCACCACCGCCCCGGCAGCCGCAGCACGAACCGGGCGCCGCCGCCCGGGTTGTTGCCGGCCTCGATCGTGCCGCCGTGGAGTCCGGCGTTCTTCTCCGCGATGGACAACCCGAGTCCGCTCCCCTCCGACCGCGATCGCGCGGTGTCGGCCTTGTAGAACCGGGCGAACACGTGCGGGAGCACGTCGTCGGGCAGGCCCGGTCCGTGGTCGGTGACCTCGACGACGGCGTCCGCGCCCGACGCGGACAGCCGCACCCGCACCGGCGGCTCGCCGTGCCGCAGGGCGTTGCCGACCAGGTTCGCCACGATGACGTCGAAGCGCCGCGCGTCCACCGCGGCGATGATCCCGGGCGGCAGATCGGCCTCGACGCGCTCGGTCCACTGCCGGGTGCGCAGGGTCGCGGCGATCAGCTCGCCGAGGTCGGCCTCGCGCCGGTCCATGCGGGCGCGGCCGTTGTCGAAGCGGGAGATCTCGATGAGGTCGTCGACGAGCCGGGTCAGTTTGCGGGTTTCCTCGCTGACCAGCCGGGTGGCCGTGGCCGCGTCGCCCTGCAGCCGCGCCGCCTCCTCGTCGAGCACCTCGGTCACGGCTGTCATCGCGGCGAGCGGGGTGCGCAGCTCGTGCGACACGTCGGCGACGAACCGGCGCGCGTCGGCCTCCATGCGGCGCAGCTCCCCCACCGACTTCTCCAGGCTGGCGGCGGATTCGTTGAACGTGCGCGCCAGTTCCGCCAGTTCGTCGCCGCCGCGCTCGGGCAGGCGCGTGGACAGCCGGCCGTGGGCGAGCTGGCGGGCGCCGTCCCGCAGGCGCCGCACCGGTCGCAGCACCGCGCCCGCGGCCAGCCACGCCAGGACGACCGCCAGCGGCACCGCGACGGCGGCGGTGCGCCACCCGTTGAGCGCGAACTCGCTGATCTGGTGTTGTTCGGCCCCCAGCGAGTACCAGCCGTACACCTCCAGCCCGGACGGCACGCGGGTGAAGTTCGTGTCGGTGGTCAGGACGGGCATGCCGACCACGAGGGCCGGGACGCCGGAGGAGTCGACGCGCTGGAACACCAGGCGTTGCTCGGCGCGGACCCGTTCCGCCAGCTCGGCGGGGACGAAGTCCGCGGGCCCGGCGCTCAACTTGCCGTACCGGGCGGCCGCGACCCCGGGCAGCGTCCGCACGAGCTCGGTGAGGCTGTCCTGGTCCGGCGGCATGGTGATGGCGGGGGCGGCGGCGTCCACGGCGTCGCGCAGCCGGGTCATCACCTGGTCCTGTGTCGCGGCGAGCACGGTGCGCCGCGCGGTGACGTAGTTGACGCCGGTCGCGCCGACGGTCGCCAGCACCGCGACGAGGCTGATGATCAGCACCAGCCGTGCCCGGATTCCCCGCAGCCGCGCGAGAAGCCGTCTGATCACAGTGGACCGAACCGGTAGCCGAAGCCGCGCACGGTGCGGACGTACACCGGCGCCGCGGGCTGGTCCTCCAGTTTCGCCCGCAACCGCTGCACGCACGCGTCGACGAGCCGCGAGTCGCCGAGGTAGTCGTGTTCCCACACCAGTTCCAGCAGTTGCTGGCGGCTGAGGACGCGGCCGGGCACGCGGGACAGTTCCAGCAGCAGCCGCAGTTCGGTGGGGGTGAGGCGGACCGGTTCGCCGTTCTTCGTGACCTCGCAGGCGGCGCGGTCGATGGTCAGGGCGCCGTGTTGTTCGCGGGCCTGGCCTGCCGCGCCGCCGCGGCGGAGGACCGCTTTGATGCGGGCGTCGAGGACGCGGGGTTGCACGGGTTTGACCACGTAGTCGTCCGCGCCGGCTTCGAGCCCGCCGACCACGTCGATGTCGTCGCCGCGGGCGGTGAGCATGATGATCGGGACCGGGCCGGTGGCGCGGATGCGGCGGCACACCTCGAACCCGTCGATGCCGGGCAGCATCAGGTCGAGCAGCACGAGGTCCGGGCGGCGGGCGTTGAGCAGCCGCAGGCCGGCCTCCCCGTCGGCGGCCGGTTCGACGTCGTGACCGTGCCGGCGCAGGCCCAGGCACAGTCCTTCCCGGACCGCCGGGTCGTCCTCGATCAACAGCAATGTCGGCACCCGGCCGATTATGGCGGCGTTTCACCAACTCCGGCGACTCTGTAGCAAAACCATGACACGACGACGACGGGACACGGACATCCGCGGCCGAAGCTGATCACCATGTCCGTGCAGACCAGGCCACTCCGCCGTGGCCCGATCGTCGTCCTCGTCGTCGCCGTCGTCGTGATCGCACTGGCCCTCGGCGCCGCGCTCGCCCTCCGCGGCGACGCTTCCGAGCCGGTGCCGGCCGACTCCTCGGCGACGAGCGTCCTCGTCTACGACCGCAAGCAGAACCGCACCCTGCGCCAGGAGGGCGCCGGAACGCGTTACCGGTCGGCGTCGCTGGTGAAGCTGCTGATCGCCGTCGACCTGGTGCAGCGCGGGCACGTGACGCCCGACCGCCCGAGCCCGCGGGTGACGAGAATGCTGTCCTACAGCGACGACGCGATCGCCAACCAGCTGTGGGAGTCCGGCGGCGGCCCCGACATCGTCCGCCGCACGGCGACCTCGCTGGGTCTGACGGCCACCGAGCCCCCCGCGGACCCGGGCCGCTGGGGCGACACACTCCTGTCGGCCGAAGACGTGGTCAAGATCTACCGGGCGGTGCTGGCGATGCCGTCCCGCGAGCGGCACCTGATACTCGACCCGCTCCGGAACGCGCACCAGGTGGCAGCCGACGGCGTCGACCAGTACTTCGGCATCCCGGACGCGCTTCCGGGCCGACCGTGGGCGATCAAACAGGGGTGGGCAGCAGGCCGCGGCGGGGTCGACGCGCACACCAGCGGCGTGGTCGGGACTGGGGACCAATACGTCGTGGTGGTGTTGAGCCACCGCCCGGGCGGAACGGCGCTGGAGACCGCAATGCGAGAGGTCACCGAAACAACAACGACAATCGAAAATCTATTGGGCTGACAAACAAAACCGCCGCCCGGCAACGA